>NZ_CP045118.1:901605-1202141 GCF_009189165.1 Pseudomonas sp. SCB32 | reverse complement strand
TTCTTGCCCGGCAGCATCGGCTCTTCGGCCATCCACACCAGCATGGCGTCGAAGCCGTCGGTCACCTGCGGACGGTTGTCGGCGTGCACCAGCATGTCGCCACGGGAGACGTCGATCTCGTCTTCCAGGGTCAGGGTGATGGCCTGGCCCGGGCCGGCCTGCTCCAGTTCACCTTCGAAGGTGACGATGGACTTGACCTTGCTGCCCTTGCCCGACGGCAGGGCCACGACTTCGTCGCCCTTGCGCACGACACCGCTGGCCAGGGTGCCAGCGAAGCCGCGGAAGTTCAGGTTCGGACGGTTGACGTACTGCACCGGGAAGCGCATGTCGTCGAGGTTACGGTCGCCCGCGACCTCCACGGTCTCGAGGATTTCCATCAGCGACTGGCCGGTGTACCACGGCGAGCGCTCGGACTTGTTGACCACGTTGTCGCCCTTCAACGCCGACATCGGCACGAAGTGCAGGGAGTTGGTCTTGAGGTTGATCTTGCCGGCGAACTGCAGGTAGTCGGCCTTGATCTGCTCGAACACGCCCTGGTCGAAGCCCTTGAGGTCCATCTTGTTGATGGCGACGACGATGTGCTTGATGCCCAGCAGCGAGGCAATGAAGCTGTGCCGGCGGGTCTGGGTCTGCACGCCGTAGCGGGCGTCGATCAGGATGATGGCCAGGTCGCAGGTGGACGCACCGGTGGCCATGTTGCGGGTGTACTGCTCATGGCCGGGGGTGTCGGCGATGATGAACTTGCGCTTGGCGGTGCTGAAATAGCGATACGCCACGTCGATGGTGATGCCCTGCTCGCGCTCGGCCTGCAGGCCGTCCACCAGCAGCGCCAGGTCGACGTCGTCGCCAGTGGTGCCGACTTTCTTCGAGTCGCGGGTGATGGCCTCGAGGTGGTCCTCGTAGATCATTTTGGAGTCATGCAGCAAGCGCCCGATCAGGGTGCTCTTGCCGTCGTCGACGTTGCCGCAGGTGAGGAAGCGCAGGAGTTCCTTGCGCTCGTGCTGGGCCAGGTAGGCGAGGATGTCCTCGCTGATCAGATCGGATTGATGCGACATGGTGCGAGAACCTTAGAAGTAGCCCTGACGTTTCTTTTCTTCCATCGAGCCGGCGGCGTCGTGGTCAATGACCCGGCCCTGGCGCTCGGAAGTCCGCGTCAGCAGCATTTCCTGGATGATTTCCGGCAGCGTGGTGGCGGTGGACTCCACCGCGCCGGTCAGCGGGTAGCAGCCCAGGGTGCGGAAACGCACCATCTTCTTCTGGATGCTGGCCTTCTGCTCGGGGCTGAGGTGCTCGAGGATGCGCTCGTCGTCGATCATGATCAGCGCGCCATTCATCTCGATGACTTCGCGCTCGGCGGCGAAGTACAGCGGGACGATCGGGATCTGCTCCAGATAGATGTATTGCCAGATGTCCAGCTCGGTCCAGTTGGACAGCGGGAAGACGCGGATCGACTCGCCCTTCTTCACCTTGCCGTTGTAGACGTTCCACAGCTCGGGACGCTGGTTCTTCGGGTCCCAGCGGTGCTTGCTGTCGCGGAAAGAGTAGACGCGCTCCTTGGCGCGGGACTTCTCCTCGTCGCGGCGAGCTCCACCGAAGGCGGCGTCGAAGCCGTACTTGTCGAGGGCCTGCTTGAGGCCTTCGGTCTTCATGATGTCGGTGTGCTTGGCGCTGCCGTGAGTGAACGGGTTGATGTCCTGCGCCACGCCATCGGGGTTGATGTGGGTGATCAGGTCCAGGCCCATTTCCGAGACCATCTTGTCGCGGAAGCTGTACATCTCCTGGAACTTCCAGCGGGTGTCGACATGCATCACCGGGAACGGCAGCTTGCCGGGGAAGAAGGCCTTGCGCGCGAGGTGGAGCATCACCGCGCTGTCCTTGCCGATCGAGTACAGCATCACCGGGTTGTCGAACTCGGCGGCGACCTCGCGGATGATGTGGATGCTCTCGGCCTCCAGCTGTTTCAGATGCGTCAGTTTGTCGACCATGGCTACTCACGGAATTGCTTATGGACGGCCTTCGGGCCGTAGACGAGGGCGCACTCTAACACAGCGCAGGACTCTAACCGGCGCGCCTTTTATACCGAAAAAATATACACATATAGCCGTCCGCGCTCACTGCTGGAGCCCGCGGGATTGCCGGCCGGAAGGCCATTCCAGGGTCCACTCGGCAAGCCCTGGCGCGCACCGTCGACTCAACGATCCGAACCTGGAACGACGTGCTTGCCCCGCCCACGAATGAATCCCTGCACCCGCCTGTGCCGATCATCCGGAAAACGCTTCCTGCAACAGATTGAGAGCCAGTACTTCGCGAGTTGCGCTTGCCTGCGAAGCGCTCTGCGCTAGCATAGCGAGCACTTTTCCTGCCCCAGAAGATTTCCCATGCGCCGCATCGCTCTCACTCTGCCTTTGCTCGTCCTGATTTCAGCGTGCAGCAGCAAACCCACATCTGCTCCGCAAGCGGCCACCAAGCCGCAGGCGCCGACCCTCGTCAGCCCCAGCGCCCAACCGGCGTTCGGCTCCGTGCAGCCCCTCACTCCGCTTCGCGGCGACTTCGCCAACAACCCGAGCGCTCAGCGGTTCATCGACAAGATGGTGAGCCAGCACAATTTCAATCGGCAGGACCTGCAGGAAGTCTTCGCCCAGACCCGCGAGCTGGACTGGGTGATCCGCCTGATGGACCAGCAGGCGCCGGTCTACACGCCGCCCAGCGGTCCGAACGGAGCCTGGCTGCGCTACCGGAAGAAGTTCATCACCCCGGAGAACGTGCAGAACGGCGTGCAGTTCTGGAACCAGTACGAGAACGACCTGATGCGCGCCTACCGTACCTATGGTGTACCGCCGGAAATCATCGTCGGCATCATTGGCGTGGAAACCCGCTGGGGCCGAGTAATGGGCAAGACCCGGATCATCGATGCGCTGGCCACCCTGTCCTTCTCCTATCCGCGCCGTGCAGACTTCTTCAGCGGTGAGCTGGAGCAGTTCCTCCTCCAGGCACGCAAGGAAGGCGACGACCCGCTGGCGCTGCGCGGCTCCTACGCCGGCGCCATGGGCTACGGGCAATTCATGCCCTCCTCCTTTACCCAGTACGCGGTGGACTTCGACGGCGACGGCCACATAGACCTGTGGAACCCCCGCGACGCCATCGGCAGCGTGGCCAACTACTTCAAGCAGCACGGCTGGATCAGCGGCGACATGGTGGCGGTGCCCGCCAGCGGCCAGGCGCCGTCGCTGGAGAATGGCTTCCAGACCATGTACCCGGTCGCCACCCTGTCCGCCGTCGGCCTGCGCCCGCAGGGCTCGCTCAACGGCCACCAGCAGGCCAGCCTGCTGCGCCTGGACATGGGCAGCAACTACCAGTACTGGTACGGCCTGCCGAACTTCTACGTGATCACCCGCTACAATCACAGCACCCACTACGCCATGGCCGTGTGGGAACTGGGCAAGGCCGTGGGCCAGGCGCGTCAGCGCTACGCCAAGTCCCCGTAAGCACTCCTGTCGGGGCCGGCTCCGCCGGCCTCAGGCGGGGTTGGGGCAATCGATGAACAGATGCTCGATGGCAAAGCGCTTGGCCAGGTAGTCCCCAAGCGCCTGCACGCCGTAACGCTCGGTGGCATGGTGGCCGGCGGCAATGAAGCTGATGCCGTTTTCCCGCGCGCTGTGCACGGTCTGCTCAGAGACCTCCCCGGTCAGATAGGCATCCACGCCGGCAGCAATCGCCTGGTCGATGTAGCCCTGGGCACCGCCGGTACACCAGGCGATGCGCCGGATCGGTCGCTGGCCGTCCACCAGCAACGGCTCGCGCCCCAGCACGTCGCGCACATGGATCGCCAGGTCGCTCGGCAGCAGGGCTTCAGGCAGCGAGCCGACCAAAACGATGGAGCGCGGATTGCCCGGTTCCAGCGGCCCCTCGATCTCGAACCCGAGCTGGCGCCCGAGTTGCACGTTATTGCCCACCTCGGGGTGCAGGTCCAGCGGCAGGTGATAAGCCAGCAGGCTGATGTCACGATTGAGCAGGGTCTTCAAGCGCCGCTGCTTCATACCGACCACACAGGGGTTCTCGCCCTTCCAGAAATAGCCATGGTGCACCAGCACCACATCGGCATCCGCTTCCACCGCCGCATCCAGCAATGCCTGGCTGGCGGTCACGCCGGATACGATGCGATGCACCTGTGGGCGCCCCTCGACCTGCAGGCCATTGGGGCAGTAATCCTGGACCTTCGCAGCATCCAGGTAGCGGTCGGCTTCCTCGACCAGAGTGCTCAGTGCGATAGCCATCGAAATTCCTCCAACATCCGCGGCGAGCGTCTATTTTCTTGGCCCGCCGCCCGTATAATGGCCGCCACCCTATCGGCCATCCCCCGGCCAAGCAACCCCAAGGATTTTCTTCGATGCTGAAGGCCCTGCGTTTCCTCGGCTGGCCCGTGCTGGTTGGCGTCCTGTTGGCGCTACTGATCATCCAGCATAACCCCCAGTGGGTCGGCCTACCGCAGCAGGAAGTGCATCTGCAACAAGCTCCGCTGCTCAGCCGCCTCCAGCAAGGCCCGGTCAGCTACGCCGACGCCGTGACCCGCGCCGCCCCTGCCGTGGCCAACCTCTACACCACCAAGATGGTCAGCAAGCCGAGCAACTCCATGCTCGACGACCCGCTGTTCCGCCGCTTCTTCGGCGATAACCTGCCGCAGCAGAAGCGCATGGAGTCCAGCCTGGGTTCGGCGGTGATCATGAGCCCGGAAGGCTACCTGCTGACCAACAATCATGTGACCACCGGCGCCGACCAGATCATCGTGGCCCTGCGCGACGGCCGCGAGACCATCGCCCGCCTGGTGGGCAGCGACCCCGAGACCGACCTCGCGGTACTGAAGATCGACCTCAAGGACCTGCCGTCGATCATGCTCGGCCGTTCCGAAGGCATCCGCACCGGCGACGTCTGCCTGGCCATCGGCAACCCCTTCGGCGTCGGCCAGACCGTCACCATGGGCATCATCAGCGCCACCGGCCGCAACCAGTTGGGCCTGAATACCTACGAGGACTTCATCCAGACCGACGCGGCGATCAACCCGGGCAACTCCGGCGGCGCGCTGGTGGACGCCAACGGCAACCTGATCGGCATCAACACCGCCATCTTCTCCAAGTCCGGCGGCTCCCAGGGCATCGGCTTCGCCATCCCGACCAAGCTGGCGCTGGAAGTCATGCAGTCGATTATCGAGCACGGCCAGGTGATCCGTGGCTGGCTCGGCGTGGAAGTGCAGCCGCTGACCCCGGAACTGGCCGAGTCCTTCGACCTCAAGGAAAAGGCCGGCATCGTCGTCGCCGGCGTCTACCGCGACGGCCCCGCCGCCAAGGCCGGCCTGCTGCCGGGCGACATCATCCTGAGCATCGATGGCGAGGTTGCCGGCGACGGTCGCCGCTCGATGAACCAGGTAGCCCGCACCAAGCCGGGCGAGAAAATCGCCATCCAGGTGCTGCGCAACGGCAAGCCGGTGACACTGAACGCCGAGGTCGGCGTGCGCCCGCCGCCGGCTCCGAGCGGCGGCTGAAGCCAGCCTCGCTCCTGAAAATGAAAACGGCGCCCGAGGGCGCCGTTTTCATGTGCAGAGAATGCCTTACAGCTTCAAGTGCAAGGCATCCACCAGCGCCTGGTTCTGCTCTTCGGTGCCGATGCTGATGCGCAGGAACTGGTTGATCCGCTGCTGCTTGAAGTGGCGCACGATCACCCCCTCCTCGCGCAGGGCCGCAGCCAATTCGGCGCCATCGCGCTGCGGGTGGCGGGCGAAGATGAAGTTCGCCGCCGACGGCAGCACCTCGAAACCCAGGACCTTCAGTTCCGCCACCAACTTCTCGCGACTGTGGATAACCGCGCTGCAAGTCTGCTCGAAGTAGGCCTGGTCCTCGAAGGAGGCCACCGCACCGGCCAGCGCCAAGCGGTCCAGCGGATAGGAGTTGAAGCTGTTCTTCACCCGCTCCAGCGCCTCGATCAGGTCCTCGTGACCGACCGCGAAGCCGACCCGCAGGCCTGCCAACGAGCGCGACTTGGACAAGGTCTGCGCCACCAGCAGGTTCGGGTAGCGGTTGACCAGGGAAATCGCGGTCTCACCACCGAAGTCGACGTAGGCTTCGTCCACCAGCACCACGCTGTCCGGGCTGGCTTGCAGCAGGCGCTCGATGGCCTCCAGCGGCAGCAGGCAGCCGGTGGGAGCGTTGGGGTTGGGGAAGATGATGCCGCCGTTCGGTTGCGCGTAATCCTCGACGCGGATCTGGAACTGCTCGTCCAGCGGCAGCGCTTCGAAGTCGATGCCGTAGAGGCCGCAATAGACCGGGTAGAAGCTGTAGGTCACGTCGGGGAACAGCAGCGGCTTGCCGTGCTGGAACAGCGCGTGGAAGGCATGGGCCAGAACCTCGTCCGAGCCGTTGCCGACGAATACCTGGGAAGCCTTCACGCCGTGGTGCTCGGCGATGGTCTGCTTCAGGCGGTCGGCGTTGGGGTCCGGGTACAGGCGCAGCGTGTCGTTCAGCTCGCCCTGGATCGCGGCGATCACCCTGGGCGAAGGGCCGTAGGGGTTCTCATTGGTGTTCAGCTTGACCAGCCTGGCCAGCTTCGGCTGCTCACCTGGTACGTAGGGGACCAGTTCCTTGACGAAGGGACTCCAGAACTTGCTCATGCGTTATTCACCCTTCTCCAGGATTCGGAATTCGGCACTGCGCGCGTGGGCGGTCAGCGACTCGCCACGGGCAAGGATCGACGCGGTCTTGCCCAGCTCGGAAGCGCCCGGCGCGGAGCAGAAGATGATCGAGGACCGTTTCTGGAAGTCATAGACGCCCAGCGGCGAGGAGAAGCGCGCGGTGCCGGAAGTCGGCAGCACGTGGTTCGGGCCGGCACAGTAGTCGCCCAGCGCCTCGGCGGTGTAGCGGCCCATGAAGATGGCGCCGGCGTGGCGGATCTTCGGCAGCCAGCTTTCCGGATCGGAGACCGACAACTCCAGGTGTTCCGGAGCGATACGGTTGGCAACCTCGCAGGCACGCTGCTGGTCGGCGACCAGAATCAGCGCACCACGGTTGGTCAGCGAGGTGCGGATGATCTCAGCACGCTCCATGGTCGGCAGCAGCTTCTCGATGCTCGCCGCGACCTTGTCGAGGAAGGCGGCATCCGGGCTAACCAGGATGGCCTGGGCGTCTTCGTCGTGCTCAGCCTGGGAGAACAGATCCATGGCGATCCAGTCCGGATCGGTGCCGCCGTCGCAGACCACGAGGATCTCCGAAGGGCCGGCGATCATGTCGATGCCGACCTGGCCGAACACGTGGCGCTTGGCGGTGGCGACGTAGATGTTGCCCGGTCCGACGATCTTGTCCACCTGCGGCACACTCTCGGTGCCATAGGCCAGTGCGGCCACGGCCTGGGCGCCGCCGATGGTGAACACGCGGTCGACGCCGGCGATGCAGGCGGCAGCCAGGACGATTTCGTTGATCTCGCCGCGCGGGGTCGGCACCACCATCACCACTTCGGCGACACCGGCGACCTTGGCCGGAATGGCGTTCATCAGCACGGAAGACGGGTAGGATGCCTTGCCGCCGGGCACGTACAGGCCGGCGCGGTCCAGCGGGGTGACCTGCTGGCCGAGCACGGTGCCGTCGGCTTCGGTGTAGCGCCAGGAGTCCTGCTTCTGCTGCTCGTGGTAGCTGCGCACGCGTTCGGCGGCTGTCTCCAGCGCTTCGCGCTGGGCCGGGGTAATGCGGGTCAGGGCCAGTTCCAGACGCTCGCGCGGCAGGATCAGGTCGGCCATGGTCTTGGCGTCGACGCCATCGAAACGCTGGGTGAACTCCACTACGGCGGCATCACCGCGCTTGCGCACGTCGGCAATGATGTCGAGTACGCGCTGGTTCACCGACTCGTCGGACACGCTTTCCCAGGAGAGCAGATGGTCCAGATGACGCGCGAAGTCCGGATCGGCGGCGTTGAGTCGACGGATAGCGAAGGGTGCGGTCATAGCTGGCCTCTTTAATTGGCATGATCTCGGGCGCCGCAAGACTATCAAGCCTTCCGTGCGGGCACCCGAGAAAATTTGGCTATGACACGGATAGGGCCGAAAAGCTGCTCCTGCGTTTTCGGCATTCCCGCCATCCATGGCGGTCACGGGCGCGGCGAGAAGGCCGCGCTAGGAATTACGCCCGGTGTCGAGACTCCACCGCTTCGCGCAGGGTGTCGATCAGCGCCTGGATGCGAGCATGCTGCATCTTCATCGAGGCTTTGTTCACGACCAGGCGAGAGCTGATGTGCGCGATCAGTTCCTGGGGTTCCAGGCCGTTCGCACGCAGGGTATTGCCGGTATCGACCACGTCGATGATCTTGTCGGCGAGGCCGACCAGCGGTGCCAGCTCCATGGAGCCGTACAGCTTGATCACGTCGACCTGGCGGCCCTGCTCGGCGTAGTAGCGCTTGGCGACATTGACGAACTTGGTGGCCACGCGCAGGCGGCCCTTGGGCTCCGGCGCGCCAACCGCACCGGCGGTCATCAGCTTGCAGTTGGCGATCTTCAGGTCCAGCGGCTCGTACAGGCCCTGGCCACCGTACTCCATGAGCACGTCCTTGCCCGCGACGCCCAGATCGGCGGCGCCGTGCTCGACGTAGGTCGGCACATCGGTGGCGCGCACGATCAGCAGGCGCACATCATCGAGGGTGGTGGGGATGATCAGCTTGCGGCTCTTGTCCGGATTCTCGGTCGGCACGATGCCTGCCGCTGCGAGCAGCGGCAGGGTGTCGTCGAGGATACGGCCCTTGGACAGGGCAATCGTCAGCATTTTCTGGCTCAGCCCTAGCCCGGCACGCGGCGAATCTTCGCCCCGAGCAGTTGCAGTTTCTCTTCGATGCACTCGTAACCACGGTCGATGTGGTAGATGCGGTCGATCATGGTGTCGCCTTCGGCCACCAGGGCAGCAATTACCAGGCTGGCGGAAGCGCGCAGGTCGGTCGCCATGACCGGTGCGCCCTTGAGCTGCGGAACGCCGGTGACGATGGCAGTGTTGCCTTCGACCAGGATCTGCGCACCCATGCGGTTCATTTCATAGACGTGCATGAAGCGATTCTCGAACACGGTCTCGATGACCGCGCCGGTACCTTCGGCGATGGCGTTCATGGAGATGAACTGCGCTTGCATGTCGGTGGGGAATGCCGGGTACGGCGCAGTGCGGATATTCACCGCCTTCGGCCGGTGGCCCTTCATGTCCAGCTCGATCCAGTTGCTGCCGGTGGTGATGTGCGCGCCGGCTTCGACCAGCTTGGCCAGCACCGCTTCGAGGATGGTCGGATCGGTATCCTTGAGCTTGACGCGGCCACCAGTGGCGGCAGCGGCGGCCAGGTAGGTGCCGGTCTCGATGCGGTCGGGCATGACGCTGTACTTGGCGCCGCCGCCCAGACTTTTTACACCGTTGATCACGATGGTGTCGGTGCCGGCACCCTGCACATCACCGCCCATGGCGTTGATGAAGTTGGCCAGGTCGACGACCTCGGGCTCGCGCGCAGCGTTTTCCAGCACGGAGCGGCCATTGGCCAGCGCGGCGGCCATCATGATGTTCTCGGTACCGGTCACGCTGACGGTATCGAAGAAGAAGTGCGCGCCACGCAGGCCGCCGGTCGGGGCCTTGGCCTTGATGTAGCCGCCTTCGACGGTGATCTGCGCGCCCATGGCTTCGAGGCCGCGGATGTGCAGGTCAACTGGGCGCGAACCGATGGCGCAGCCGCCGGGCAGCGCGACTTCGGCTTCGCCGAAGCGGGCAACCATCGGGCCGAGCACCAGGATCGACGCGCGCATGGTCTTCACCAGCTCGTAGGGCGCCACCAGGGTCTTGATGGTGCTGGCGTCGACTTCGACGTTGAGCTTCTCGTCGATGATCGGCTGCACGCCCATGCGGCCGAACAGCTCGATCATGGTGGTGATGTCGTGCAGGTGCGGCAGGTTGCAGACGGTCACCGGGGTGTCCGCCAGCAGGGTCGCGGCGAGGATCGGCAGCGCGGAGTTCTTGGCGCCGGAGATGCGGATCTCGCCATCGAGACGAGTGCCGCCGGTAATGATCAGTTTATCCATTGCAATGATTCCCCGTGGGCTCAGGAACGCTCGGCCCAGGCGGCGCGGCTGAAGAATTTCATGGTGACGGCATGGATGGCGCCCGAGGCGATCCACTCGTTCAGGTGGGCATAGATCTGCTGCTGGCGTTTTACCGGGCTCAGGCCGGCCAGCTCATCGCTGATCAGGTTCAACTGGAAGTTGCAGCCTTCACCTTCCACTTCAACCTGGGTACCTGGCAGTTTCGTTTCCAGGAAGTTTTTGACTTCTACGGCCTGCATGCTCAACCTCGTTCGGCGCCCTACGCGCGCGGGTCGGCCATGATACAAAAAAGCCCCCCGCCTGCGAACCCCGGCAGGGGAAGTCGCGGACGGAGGGCCTTCTTTCGTGCGTCAGTGCTGCAGCGGCAGGATCTCCAGGAGACCGCCAACCCCGGCGATTTCCTGCATGTCCTTGGGCATACCGACGATCTGCAGCGCCTTACCCGCCTTGTGCGCATCACGGGTGAAGGACAGCAGCAGCGACAATCCGACGCTGCTGGAGCGCTCCACCGCCGAGCAATCCAGGCGCAGTGCGTTGGCCTTGCTCGCGGCAATCAGGCAACCGCCCTGATCGCGCAGCGCGGGCCCGGTGCTGTAGTCCAGAACGCCGGCCAGCACGAGCTCGCCATCGGCGCGCTGCGTGACGCTGCCTTGACTCATTGGGCGCCGCCTTCCGACTTCTGGCCCTTGGCCGATTCCTGGGCACGAGCAACCACCTGACCCCAACCAGCGATGGTTTTTTCCAGGTCATTGCCGTTCTTCTGCATGGAATCGGCGAACTGGTCGCGGAACAGCTTGCCGATGTTGATGCCGTTGATGATCACGTTACGCAGGCGCCAGTTGCCGCCCTGGCTGATCATGGTGTACTGCACCGGATAGACGGCACCGTTGGTACCGACCACTTCCATGTTCACCGCAGTACGCTCCGGGTCCTGCTTGCCAGTGGACGGCAGCACGCGGATGGTCTGGTTGTCATACTCCAGCAGGGCGTTGCCGTAGAACTGGAACAGGCTGCCCTTGAAGGTCTCTTCGAAGCGCTTGATCTGCTCCGGAGTGGCCCCACGCGAGTACTTGACGGTCATCACGCCCTTGGCGATGCCCTCGGAATCCACTACCGGACCGAGAATACGGTTCAGGGTGTCGTAGAACGCCTGAGGATTGGTTTTGTAGTTGGCCTTGTTGGTTTTCAGATCGCTCAGCAGGCTGTCGACGGTCTGCTGTACCACTTGCTGTGCGGTCTGCTCGGCCTGAGCGAACAGCGGCAGCATGGCGAGCACGACCAGAAGGCCACGACGCAAGGTTTTCAACATGGAATGAGTCCTCATTTCTTCGAGTCGTCTTTGTTGACTGAATTCAGCAGGAATTTGCCGATCAGATCTTCGAGCACCAGGGCGGACTGGGTGTCCTTGATGGTATCGCCGTCCTTGAGCAGCGCTTCGTCGCCGCCGACGCTGATACCGATGTACTTCTCACCCAGCAGACCAGCAGTGAGAATAGAAGCAGTGGAGTCGTCCGGCAGGTTATTCACCTTGCGATTGATCTCCATGGTCACGCGCCCGCGATAGGTGTCGTGATCCAGATCGATCGCGGTGACCTTGCCGATGGTCACGCCGGCCATGGTCACCTTGCCACGCACGGTGACGCCGGAAATATTGTCGAAATAGGCATACAGCCTGTAGGTATCGCCCGTATTACCAATCGTCAGACCGCTGACCCGCAGGGCCAACAGCAGCAGGGCCAGCAGACCGGCCAGAATGAACAGGCCTACACCGATTTCCAGGGTGCGGGTTTGCATCAGAAGTCTCCAAACATCAAAGCGGTCAGGATGAAGTCCAACCCCAGCACGGCCAGGGAGGCATAGACTACGGTGCGCGTCGTTGCGCGGCTGATACCTTCCGAGGTGGGCTCGCAGTCATAGCCCTGGAAGACGGCGATCCATGTCACCACGAAGGCGAACACCACGCTCTTGATGACACCATTGAGGATGTCCTTGGAGAACACCACGCTGTTCTGCATGTTCGACCAGTAGGAACCGTCGTACACGCCCAGCCAGTCCACCGCGACCATCGCCCCACCCCAGATACCGACGACACTGAAGATGGTTGCCAGCAAAGGCATGGAGATGAAGCCGGCCCACAGGCGCGGCGCGATGATGTACTTGAGCGGATCGACGCCGATCATTTCCAGGCTCGACAGCTGCTCAGTGGACTTCATGTTGCCGATTTCAGCGGTCAGCGCCGAACCGGCACGCCCCGCGAACAACAGACCCGTCACCACCGGTCCCAGTTCACGCAACAGGGTCAGCGCCACCATCTGGCCGACCGCCTGCTCGGAACCATAACTCACCAGGATGTTGTAGCCCTGCAAGGCCAGCACCATGCCGATGAACAGCCCGGACACCACGATGATCGCCAGCGACAGCACGCCCACCGAATACAGCTGCTTGACCAGCAGCTGGAAGGCGCCGCTGTGAACACCGCGACCGAAGATCGCGTGCACCAGGAACAGTGTCGAACGGCCGAGCGCCTCGAGGACATCGAGGCCCGCGCGCCCGAGCAGACGAACTCGCTCGAGCTGTGAAGTCTTGCGCATCAGCGTTCTCCCAGCAGATCGACGCGATAATCGCGGGCAGGATAATGGAACGGCACGGGACCGTCGGGGATGCCCTTCATGAACTGGCGCACGCGCGCATCGTCGAGCTGCTGCAGCTGATCCGGCGTACCGTGCCCGAGCACACGACCATCACCGACGATATAGATGTAGTCGGCGATGCTGGCGGTTTCCGCCAGGTCGTGCGAGACCACGATGCTGGTGATGCCCAGGGCATCGTTGAGCAGACGGATCAGTCGGACCAGAACGCCCATGGCGATCGGGTCCTGCCCCACGAAAGGCTCGTCGTACATGAGGATCTGCGGGTCCAGCGCGATCGCCCGCGCCAGCGCCACGCGACGCTTCATGCCACCGGACAGCTCATCCGGCATCAACTCCACCGCCCCGCGCAGACCCACGGCCTGCAACTTCATCAGGACGATGTCGCGAATCATCTCTTCAGGAAGCTGGGTGTGCACCCGCAGCGGGAAGGCGACGTTCTCGAAAACATCCAGGTCGGTGAACAGCGCGCCGCTCTGGAACAGCACGCCGAACTGCTTGCGCATATCGAACAGATCGCTGCGTCCCAGGGTGGGGAGATTCTGCCCGTTGACCCACACCTCGCCCTTGGACGGACGTAGCTGGGCGGCGATCAGCCGCAGCAGGGTGGTCTTGCCGCAACCCGAAGGGCCCATGATCCCGGTGACCTTGCCGCGCGGGATGCGGATATCCACGTTATCGAAAATCGCACGCTGGCCGCGCTTGAAGGTCAGCCCCTTCAACTCGACAGCGTATTGGTCGTTCGTGCTCATAGAACTCCTTGCATCACGGCACTGTCCCTGTGGCCCGCCCCCACAACGAGAGCACGGCGCGGCGTGACAGGCCGAACGGCCGCGAACTATAGCACTCCGGCAAGCCCCGCCCCAAGGCCCGCCCTGGGGTCGTTAAGGCAATGTTCAGCAAAATACGCTCACATTAAGAACGTGTGTGATGAGCCTTTGGCGCTTTCCCGTTATAATCTCGCCCTTCACTTCGCTCCACGCCATTTCGAACATGAGCCAGAAACACGATTTCATTCACTCGGCGCAACGCACCATCCGTCTTGAGCGCGACGCCGTGGACTCACTGCTGGAGCGCATCGGCGCGAACTTCACCCACGCCTGCGAGCTGCTACTGGCCTGCACGGGTCGCGTGGTCGTCGTCGGCATGGGCAAGTCCGGGCATGTCGGCAACAAGATTGCCGCCACCCTGGCCAGCACCGGCACGCCCGCGTTCTTCGTGCATCCCGCCGAAGCCAGCCATGGCGACATGGGCATGATCACCCGTGACGATGTGGTCATCGCATTGTCCAACTCGGGGTCGACCGCTGAAATCGTCACCCTGTTGCCCCTGATCAAGCGCCTGGGTATCACCCTGATCAGCATGACCGGCAACCCGGAGTCGCCGCTGGCCAAGGCCGCGATCGTCAACCTGGATGCCAGCGTCGAGCAGGAAGCCTGCCCGCTGAACCTTGCCCCCACCTCGTCGACCACGGTGACGCTGGTGCTCGGCGACGCTCTGGCCATCGCCCTGCTGGAAGCCCGCGGCTTTACCGCTGAAGATTTCGCCTTCTCGCACCCGGGTGGTGCACTGGGCCGCCGCCTGCTGCTCAAGGTCGAGAACGTGATGCACGTCGGCGAGGAGCTGCCCCAGGTACTGCTGGGCACCTCGCTCAGCGGCGCGCTGCTGGAAATGACCCGCAAAGGCCTGGGCATGACCATCGTCCTGAATGAAGCAGGCACACTGGCCGGCATCTTCACCGATGGCGACCTGCGCCGCACCCTGGACAAGGGCCTGGATGTACGCCAGGTGAGCATCGACCAGGTCATGACCATCCACGGCAAGACCGCACGCCCCGACATGCTGGCCGCCGAGGCCCTGAAGATCATGGATGACCACAAGATCAGCGTGCTCGTCGTGGTCGATGGGGAAGACCGCCCGGTGGGCGTCCTGCATATCCACGATCTGACCCGTGCCGGAGTCATCTGAATGAGCGCCGACCTGCTGCAGCGCGCCAAGGCTGTTCGCCTGGCTGTTTTCGACGTCGACGGCGTGCTGACCGACGGCAAGCTCTATTTCCTGCCCGACGGCAGCGAGTTCAAGACCTTCAACACCCTGGACGGCCACGGCATCAAGATGCTCATGGCCTCCGGCGTGCGCACCGCGATCATCACCGGCCGCTCCAGCCCGGTGGTCGAGCGCCGGGCGAAGAACCTGGGCATCACTCACCTGTTCCAGGGCCGTGAAGACAAGCTGGTCGCGCTCGACGAGCTGCTTGCCGAACTCGGTCTAGGCTATGAGGAAGTCGCTTACCTGGGCGATGACCTGCCTGATCTGCCAGCCATCCGCAAGGCGGGCCTGGGCATGGCCGTGGCCAGTGCCGACCCGTTCGTCCGCCAACATGCCGACGGTGTCACCCAGGCACGCGGCGGCGAAGGTGCAGCTCGCGAATTCTGCGAGCTGATCCTGCGTGCCCAGGGCAATCTCGAAGCCGCCCAGAGCGCGTACCTCTAGAGCCGAACATGCCCAAGACACTCCGCCAGAAGCTGCTGCTCGCCCTGATTGCCGTCCTGCTGATCGCGCTCGGCTATTACTGGAACGTCCGCCTGGACTTCAACGAGCGCCAGCTCAAGTCGCAGGCCAATGACGCCATCGATTTCTACGCGGTCAACCCCCACAGCGTGCAGTACCGCGTCGACGGTACGCTCGCCTACGAGATGACCGCTGACAAACTGGAACACATGAAAGCAACCGACATGACCATGGTCACCACGCCGGACCTGTACTTCTATCGCGAGCAGGAACCGCAGCCGTGGCATGTCCAGAGCGTTCGCGCCGAAGTAGGCCCCGCGGGCAAGCAAGTCGAGCTGATCGACGACGTGCGTGTAGCGCGCACCGATGCGCAACAGCGCTCACTGCTGCTCAACACGACGCGAATGACGGTGTTCCCGGACAAGGACTATGCGCAGACTGACCAGCCCGTGAAAATCACCGACCCCAACGGTGTGACCACTGCAGTTGGCATGAAAGCGTATCTGAAAGACAGCCGGATGCTCCTGCTGTCCAACGTAAGAGGTCAGCATGAGGCTCGTTAAAACCCTCCCCCTTCTCTTCAGCCTCGCTGCCGCCATCGGTAGCCACGCCGCCTGGGCTCTTCCCACCGACCGGGAACAGCCCATCCGCGTCCAGGCCGACAGCGCCGAACTGGACGATAAGCAGGGTGTGGCCGTCTATCGCGGCGACGTGGTGGTAACCCAGGGCAGCATGAAGCTGACCGGCAATACCGTCACACTCAAGCAGAACAAGAACGGCGATATCGAGGTCGTGACCTCGGTGGGCAAGCCTGCCTATTTCGAGCAGAAGCCATCGCCGGAAAAGGAAGTCACCAAGGCCTACGGTCTGACGATCCAGTACTTCGTCGCGCAGAACCGCGTCGTACTGATCGACCAGGCGAAAGTCATTCAGGAAGGCAATACCTTCGAAGGCGAGAAGATCGTCTACGACACCCAGCGCCAGATCGTCAACGCAGGCCGCGCCACTGGCGCCCAGGTGACCACACCGCGCCCGCGTATCGACATGGTCATCCAGCCCAAGAAAAAGCAGGATCAAGCGCAGTAATGGCTACGCTCACCGCCCAGCACCTCGCCAAGAGCTACAAGAGCCGGCAAGTGGTCCGCGACGTCAGCATGAGCATCGACAGCGGACAGATCGTCGGCCTGCTCGGCCCCAACGGAGCGGGCAAGACCACCTGCTTCTACATGATCGTCGGCCTGGTCCGCGCCGACCAGGGCGTGGTACGCATCGACAACCAGGACGTCACGCACCTGCCCATGCATGGCCGTGCGCGCGCCGGAATCGGCTACCTGCCACAGGAGGCCTCGATCTTCCGCAAGCTGTCGGTGGCCGACAACATCAGCGCCATCCTCGAAACCCGCAGCGACCTGGATCGCAGCGGCCGCCAGGAAGCCCTGGAAAGCCTGCTCGAGGAGTTCCACATCCACCACATCCGCGACAACCTCGGCATGAGCCTGTCCGGTGGTGAGCGACGCCGCGTGGAAATCGCCCGCGCACTGGCCAGCTCCCCGAAGTTCATCCTCCTGGATGAACCCTTCGCTGGCGTCGACCCGATTTCCGTGGGCGACATCAAACAGATCATCCATCACCTCAAGGCCAAGGGTATCGGTGTATTGATCACCGACCACAACGTCCGCGAGACGCTGGATATCTGCGAAACCGCCTACATCGTCAACGATGGCCAGCTGATCGCCGAAGGTAGCGCCGAGACCATCCTCGCCAACGATCTGGTGAAGGAAGTCTATCTGGGTCACGAGTTCCGCCTCTGACCCGGAAGCCGCCCTCCCGGCGGCGCCCCACCTCCTTCCCTGACGGTCCGGACCCTCATTCCGCGCCGCGCGTCCCGCTGCCTCGCACTTGCCCGATAATCAGGTTGTAACGAAAGGTCGACAGCCCCTAGGCAAAGCGTCCAGACTCAGGCATATAATTTGCTTCCTCGCGGCGCCTAGGCGTCCGTAGTCGTGGATATGGCGCTTGCTGCGCCAGCGAACAAGGTGCCTAGTTCCAGCCATGAAACCATCGCTCGTCCTCAAGATGGGCCAGCAGCTGACGATGACCCCGCAGCTGCAACAGGCCATCCGACTGCTCCAGCTCTCCACACTGGACCTTCAACAGGAAATCCAGGAAGCCCTGGAGTCCAACCCGATGCTGGAGCGCCAGGAAGAGGGCGAGGATTACGACAACAGCGATCCCATGGCGGACGGCGCCGAGTCGGGCGCCAACGGCGCCACCAGCAACTCCCAGGACAGTTTCCAGGAAAGCACCACTCCCACTGCCGACAGTCTCGATGAAGACCAGTGGGCCGAGTGCATTCCCAGCGAACTTCCAGTTGATACCGCCTGGGAGGACATCTACCAGACCAGCGCCAGCAGCCTGCCCGCCAGCGACGACGACGAGTGGGACTTCACCGCCCGTACCTCCGCGGGCGAAAGCCTGCAGAGCCACCTGCTCTGGCAGCTCAACCTGGCACCGATGTCCGACACTGACCGCCTGATAGCCTTGAGCATCATCGACGGCATCAACGACGACGGGTACCTCGAAGAATCCCTCGACGACATCCTCGCCTCCATCGACCCCGAATTGGGTGTGGAGATGGACGAAGTGCAGGTTGTCCTGCGCCGCGTACAGCAGATGGAGCCCGCCGGCGTGGGCGCGCGCAACCTGCGCGAATGCCTGTTGCTGCAGCTGCGCCAGATGCCGGCCAACACTTACCTGCTGGCCGACGCCCAGAAACTGGTCGCCGACCACCTCGACCTGCTCGGCAGCCGCGACTACAGCCAGCTGATGCGCCGCATGAAGCTCAAGGAAGACGAGCTGCGCGAAACCATCGAGCTGATCCAGTCACTGCACCCGCGTCCGGGCTCGCAGATCGAGTCTGGTGAAGCCGAGTACGTGGTGCCGGATGTCATCGTTCGGAAACATAACGAGCGCTGGCTGGTGGAGCTCAACCAGGAAGCCGTGCCGCGCCTGCGCGTCAACTCGCAGTATGCGGGCCTGGTGCGCCGCGCCGACTCCAGCGCCGACAACACCTTCATGCGCAACCAACTGCAGGAAGCGCGCTGGTTCATCAAGAGCCTGCAGAGCCGCAACGAGACACTGATGAAGGTGGCGACCCAGATCGTCGAACATCAGCGTGGCTTCCTCGAATACGGCGAGGAGGCGATGAAGCCGTTGGTCCTGCATGACATCGCCGAAGCGGTAGGCATGCACGAGTCGACCATCTCGCGCGTCACCACGCAGAAATTCATGCACACGCCACGTGGCATCTTCGAGCTGAAGTACTTCTTCTCCAGCCACGTCAGCACCTCCGAGGGTGGCGAATGCTCGTCCACCGCGATCCGCGCGATCATCAAGAAACTGGTCGCGGCGGAAAGTCCGAAAAAGCCATTGAGTGACAGCAAGATCGCTGGTTTACTGGAGGCACAGGGCATTCAAGTGGCACGTCGCACCGTCGCCAAGTACCGGGAGTCCTTGGGGATTGCTCCCTCCAGCGAACGCAAGCGACTGGTATGACGTTGATCCACGCCAAAGTGTTCCGGCGGCAGGCCATCTAACCTGCCACTTACACACGGGCAATAAGGAGAAAGCGGTATGCAAGTCAACATCAGTGGACATCAACTGGATGTGACCGACGCCCTGCGCGACTATGTCGGCGAAAAACTCGGCCGACTGGAGCGCCACTTCGACAAGATCACCAATGTTCAGGTCATCATGGAGGTCGAAAAGCTAAAGCAGAAAATCGAAGCCACCCTGCATATCGCAGGTGGCGAAGTGGTGGCCTGTGCCGAACATGAGGACATGTACGCGGCCATCGACCTGCTCACCGACAAGCTCGACCGCCAACTGATCAAGCACAAGGAAAAATACCTCGAACGCCAGCAGGGTGTTGGTGTTCGTTAACCCCTCCCTATGATTCGACTCGAGCAAATCCTGACCCCCGGCCGTTCCCTGGTGAACGTGCCGGGCGGCAGCAAAAAACGCGTCCTTGAACAAATCGCAAACCTGGTAGCTCGCGAGCTGCCAGGTTTCGATGCGCAAGACATCTTTGAAAATCTGGTGGCCCGTGAACGCCTGGGCTCCACTGGATTCGGCAATGGCATCGCCATTCCGCACTGCCGCCTTCCCGGCTGCCAGTCCCCCATCAGCGCCATCCTGCACCTGGACGCCCCGGTCGACTTCGACGCCCTCGACGGCGCACCGGTCGATCTCGTCTTCGTCCTGCTGGTGCCCGAGGCCGCCACCGAAGAGCACCTGGAGCTGCTCCGGCAGATTGCCTCCATGCTCGACCGTTCCGACGTCCGTGACCGCCTGCGCCACGCCGCCAACGGCGAGGAGCTGTACCGGATCGTCGTGGACTTCCAGAACGGCCACTGATCATGCGCCTGATCATCATCAGCGGACGGTCCGGCTCGGGTAAGAGCACTGCGCTCAACGTGCTCGAGGACAACGGTTTCTACTGCATCGACAACCTGCCCGCCAGCCTGCTCCCAGACCTGGCACAGCGAGCGTTGCTGCACACCGAGCTGCTGCACCCGCAGGTGGCCGTCTCCATCGACGCCCGCAACCTGCCCAGCCAGTTGCAGCGCTTCCCCGAACTGCTGCAGGAGGCCCGCGACAAGCACATCCAGTGCGATGTGCTGTACCTCGACGCCGATGATGAAACCCTGCTCAAGCGCTTCTCCGAGACGCGCCGCCGGCACCCGCTGACCAGCGACAGTCGCTCGCTGGCCGAAGCCATCGCTGACGAAGCCGTTCTGCTGGCGCCGATCGCCGACCTGGCCGACCTCAAGCTCAACACCACGCACCTGAACCTCTATCAGCTGCG
Source organism: Pseudomonas sp. SCB32 (assembly GCF_009189165.1). Lineage (NCBI taxonomy): Bacteria > Pseudomonadati > Pseudomonadota > Gammaproteobacteria > Pseudomonadales > Pseudomonadaceae > Pseudomonas > Pseudomonas sp. SCB32. The sequence goes on along the minus strand of NZ_CP045118.1, from coordinate 1,182,019 downwards.
CGACGTACTCAAGCTGCGCCTGCTCAACAAGCCCGAACTGGGCACCGCTTTCCTGGTCGAATCCTTCGGCTTCAAGCGCGGCATGCCAGTGGACGCCGATCTGGTGTTCGATGTGCGCTGCCTGCCCAATCCGTACTGGAAGCCCGAGCTGCGCGAGCACACCGGGCTCGATGCGGATGTCCAGGAGTACCTGGCGGCACAACCCGATGTCGAGGAGATGTACCAGGATATCCTCGGCTACCTGAACAAATGGCTGCCGCGCTTCGCCGCGAGCAACCGGGCCTATGTCACCGTCGCCATTGGTTGTACCGGCGGCCAGCACCGCTCGACCTACCTGGCCGAGCGCATTGGCAAGGCCCTCAAGGAAACCCTCACCAACGTGCAGATTCGCCACCGCGACCTGAGCTAGTAGCAACACACAACAAAGGACAGCCCCTCGCGATGCCCGCCCTCGAAATCACCATCATCAACAAGCTTGGTCTGCACGCCCGCGCGGCAGCCAAATTCGTCGGCGTGGCGGGACGTTACCCCTGCCAGGTTCGCGTAGGGCGCAACCCGGAAAGCACCGTCGACGGCAAGAGCATCATGGCCGTGATGATGCTGGCTGCCGGCAAGGGCACCAACCTGCACATTGCCGCAGAAGGCGAGCAGGAAGACGATGCACTGAACGCGCTGGTCGAATTGATCAACAACTACTTCGACGAAGGCGAGTGAGCGATTCCCGCTGAATAAAAAAAGCCCGCCAGATGGCGGGCTTTTTCATGGGTAAGGCAATCAGTTGCCGGCGACCGTCATGCGCTCCACCAGCACAGAGCCGGTGTGCAGGTTGCCGCGGTACTCAACGTCATTGCCAATGGCCACGATGTTGCGGAACAGATCTCGCAGATTCGCAGCAATGGTGACTTCCTGCACCGGGAACTGGATCTCGCCGTTCTCGACCCAGTAGCCGCCCGCGCCGCGGGAGTAATCGCCCGTCACCAGGTTCACCCCCTGCCCCATCAGCTCGGTCACCAGCAGGCCCCGGCCCATGCGTCGGATCAGCGCCGCCTGGTCCTCGTCGCCATGGCTGACGAACAGATTGTGCACGCCACCGGCGTTCGCGGTGCTTGGCATGCCCAGCTTGCGGCCGGAATAGGTGCCGAGGATGTAGGAGACCAGGTCGCCACCTTCGACGAAGGGCTTGCCATAGGTCGCCAGTCCATCGTTATCGAAGGATGCACTGCCCAGCGCGCCAGCCAGCAGCGGACGCTCATCCAGGGTCAGCCACTCGGGGAACAGACGCTGCCCCAGCGTGCCTTCGAGGAACGACGACTTGCGGTACAGGCTGCCGCCGGAAATTGCCGACAGGAAGTGGCCGAACAGACCTACCGCCACCTCTGGCGCGAACAGCACCGGAACCTCGGCGGTATCCACCGGCCGCGCGCCCAGTCGACTGGCGGCACGCTCAGCGGCGCGACGGCCGATCGACTCAGAGCTGGCCAGCAGCTCGCCACGGCGATTGACGTCATACCAGTAGTCCCGCTGCATCTGGCCCTGACCTTCGGCGATCATCACGCAGCTCAGGCTGTGCCGGGTACTCGCGTAGGCGCCGACGAAGCCGTGGCTGTTGCCGTAGACGCGGCAACCCTGGTGGGTGTTCACCGTCGTGCCATCGGCCTTGGTTACCCGTGCGTCTGCGGCGAAGGCTGCCGCTTCGCAGGCCAGCGCGCGCTCCACCGCCTGATCCGGGGTGATCGACCAGGCGTGGTACAGATCCAGGTCCGGCAGGTCGCGGGCCATCAGCGCGGGGTCGGCAAGACCGGCGCAATCATCCTCGGAAGCATGCTTGGCAATGGCCAGAGCTGCCGCCACAGTTTCGCGAATCGCATCGGAACCGGTGGCCGAGGTACTGGCCGAGCCTTTGCGCTGGCCGACATAAAGGGTGATGCCGAACCCCTGGTCGCGGTTGAACTCGACGGTCTCCACCTCGCCCTGGCGCACCGAGGTGGACAATCCCTGCTCCACCGAAACCGCCACCTCACAGGCGCTGGCGCCCTGCCGGGAAGCCTCGGCGATAATCCGCTCGACCTGCTCACGCAGTTCGGGAAGGACGTCCGGGCCCACCGCCGGGTTGTGTTCGCTCATTGCATGCCTCTCCTGTTCATGTACCGGCGACATCGCACTCGGGCGACGGCGACCGACCGGGCCGGACAAGCGGCCCTCGACTCGTTATCATGGCGGCGTTTTCAACGAGACCCCCGCCATGGCTGAAATTCACGATGACGACTCGCTCTTCGAAGAGAAGAGCAAGACGCAAGTCAAACGCGAGCTGCACGCCCTGCAGGACCTCGGCGAGCGCCTGACGACGCTCAAGCCGGACCTGCTGGACCGCATGCCGCTCACCGATCCGCTGCGCCGCGCACTGGACGAAGCACCCAAGCACAAGGCCAACGCCGCCAAGAAGCGCCACCGGCAGTTCATCGGCAAGCTGATGCGCGACCAGGACATCGACGCCATCGTCGCGCTGCTGGATCAGGTAGACACCTCGACCCGCCAGTACAACGAACGCTTCCACGCCCTGGAGCGCTGGCGCGACCACCTGATCACCGGCGGTGACGCGGCGCTCGCCGCGTTCTTCGGCGAATACCCGGAAAGCGACCGCCAGCACCTGCTGCAGCTGATCCGCCACGCCCAGCACGAGGCCGCTCACAACAAGCCTCCGGCAGCGGCGCGGAAGATCTTCAAGTACATTCGCGAACTGGACGAGCTCAAACGCGGTCTGCGCTGAGCAGCCGCGTCGTCCCATCCCCGCCTGGCCATCAACGGCCTCAGGCGCCCGTGCCGCCGACGGTGATCGCGTCGATCTTCAGGGTCGGCTGACCGACACCGACCGGCACGGACTGACCGTCCTTGCCGCAGGTGCCAACGCCGCTGTCCAGCGCCAGGTCGTTACCGACCATGGACACCCGGCTCATCACTTCCGGACCGTTACCGATCAGGGTCGCGCCCTTCACCGGGCGGGTGATCTTGCCGTTCTCGATCAGGTAGGCCTCGCTGGTGGCGAAGACGAACTTGCCACTGGTGATGTCCACCTGGCCGCCGCCCAGGTTGGCGCAGTAGATACCACGCTCGACGCTGGCGATGATCTCTTCCGGCTCGCTCTGCCCGGCCAGCATGTAGGTGTTGGTCATGCGCGGCATCGGCAGGTGCGCGTAGGACTCGCGACGGCCGTTGCCGGTACGCGCCACGCCCATCAGACGGGCGTTGAGCTTGTCCTGCATGTAGCCCTTGAGGATGCCGTTCTCGATCAGCACGTTGCAGTGGGTCGGCGTGCCTTCGTCGTCCACCGACAGCGAACCACGACGGCCGGCCAGGGTACCGTCGTCGACGATGGTGCACAGGCTGGAAGCGACCTTCTCGCCCATGTGGCCGCTGTAGGCTGAGCTGCCCTTGCGGTTGAAGTCGCCTTCCAGACCGTGGCCCACCGCCTCGTGGAGCAGCACGCCAGACCAGCCGGCGCCCATCACCACCGGCAGGCTGCCAGCAGGCGCGGGAACGGCCTCGAGGTTCACCAGTGCCTGGCGCAGCGCCTCACGGGCGTAGCTCATGGCACGGTCTTCCTGGAGGAAATAGCGGTAGTCAGTGCGTCCGCCACCACCGTGGCCGCCACGTTCACGACGGCCGTTCTGCTCGACGATGACGCTGACGTTGAAGCGCACCAGCGGGCGGATGTCCGCTGCCAGCGAGCCGTCCGTTGCGGCAACCAGCACCTGGTCCCAGACACCGGCGAGGCTCACGGTAACCTGCTGGATACGCGGATCGAGGCCACGGGTCGCCACGTCGATCTTCTGCAGCAGTTCCACTTTCTCTGCGCGGCTGAGGACGTCCAGCGGATTCTCACCGGAGTACAGGCGTTGCGGCACCACGGCACTGAACGCCTGCACCTTGCCATTCTGGCCAGCACGGGAAATCGAGCGCGCAGCGCGGGCGGCCTGGATCAGCGCCTCATGGGTGATCGCATTGCTGTAGGCAAAACCGGTCTTCTCACCGGACTGCGCACGTACACCAACGCCCTGGTCCATGTTGAAGCTGCCTTCCTTGACGATGCCGTCCTCGAGCATCCAGGACTCGGAGATCTGGCTCTGGAAGTACAGGTCGGCCGCATCGATACCCGGGCCGCTGAGCTCATGCAGCACCGGCAACAACCGTTCGATGTCCAGACCACCGGGGGCCAGCAGGTGCTGGCTGACGGATGACAACAATTCGCTCATATCTACTCCGTGCGCGCCGGTCGCGGTTCGACCGGCGGGAAAAATCGTCTGTGCCGGGCAATCGGCATACGCTGCCGGACCGCCGCCTGTTCCTCGCTGTCGCGCTCGGCCAGCAATACGGCCTCGCCCTTGCCCTGCTCGGCCAGGATACGCCCCCAGGGGTCGACGATGGCCGACTGCCCCCAGGTTTCCCGCCCCTTGGGATGGCTGCCGCCTTGCCCGGCTGCCAGCAGGTAGCACTGTGTCTCGATGGCGCGGGCGCGAATCAGTACTTCCCAATGTGCCGCGCCGGTCACCGCGGTGAAGGCCGCCGGTGCACTGATCAGTTCCGCACCGGCCTCGCGCAGCGCGGTATAGAGTTCAGGGAAGCGCAGGTCATAGCAGACCGTCAGCCCCAGGCGCCCGACTGGCGTGTCAGCCACCACCACGCGCTGGCCGAAGGCGTAGTCATCCGACTCGCGATAGCGGCCACGCGCGTCGGCGACATCCACGTCGAACAGGTGCAGCTTGTCGTAGCGCGCCGCTATCTCGCCCTGATCGTCGATCAACAGCGAGCAGGCATTGGCCTTGGCCTCCGGCTGGCCGGCTGGCGGCAGCGGCAGGGTTCCGCCGACTATCCACAACCTGAGGTCGCGGGCGGTGCTTTTCAACCAGGGCAGGATCGGCCCATGTCCTTGCGCCTCGGCACGGCCGAGATCAGCAAGATCGCGACGGCCCATGGCGGCAAAGTTTTCCGGCAGGACGGCGAGGCGCGCTCCATCCCGTGCGGCCTGTTCGAGCAGGCGACGGGCGGCGGCAAGATTAGCCAGGACATCGTCCTGGCTGACCATCTGAATGACTGCGATGGACATGGTTAGCTCCGGCTAAATCCTCAGGTCATGCTAACCGATGCCCGACGACTCTGCTCAACGGGGTTTTTCGAAGGGTCTCTCGAACGTGATGGCCGGACTCTGCCAGGGGCCCTTCACGCTGTACTGCACGCTGGCGAAACGCGCCACTTTGTCGCCCAGCAGCTTGTCGACCACGAACAGCGCGCCGCCCACGGCGGGAGCGCCAACGATGAGCGCCGCCAGCGGCAGGTTGTTGGTCACCGGCAAGGTCACCAGCAGCTTGGCGTCGATCTGGTCGTGAGCCAGGTCCAGCGTCCCGTTCAACTCCAGATTGCTCGACGGCCCGTCCAGGCGCAGCGGCTCGCGCGTGAAGTAGACACCGTCCGTAGCGGTAAGCACGCCCTTCACCCGATCGTAGCTCAGCCCCTTCCCCAGCAGATCGGAGAAGTCCAGGCGCAAGCGGCGATTGATGGCGTTGAAGTTGAGCAGCCCGAACACGCGCAACGCATTGGCGCCACCTTCCACTTCGACGAACTGGCCCTTGCGCAGGCCGGCATCGATGCTGCCGCCAAAGCGGCGCAGATTCAGCGCTGCCGGCGATCCCGGCCAGTTGCCGTTGATATCGACGCGGAAACGCTCGCTGGTGACCGTGGGCGCGAAATCCCAGGCCTTGAGCACATCGGCGAGGTTCTTGCCGTCCAGTCGGCCCTCGAAGTTGCTTCGCGCTGCGCCGGCCACGCCGTCCCAGCGCAGCGTACCCTTGAGCGCCAGTCCCCGCAGGTCGAGCGCCACATTGTTGAAACTGGTGCCGGTCGGTGTCGGCCGCAGGTTGAAACTCCAGGCGCCGACCGGCTTGCCGGCCTTGCTGACCTGGCGAATCGACACATCCATCGCCGGCAGCGAACGCGGGTCGATGTTGGCCATTGGATCCGGCGCTTGCACCGCGCCGGGCGAGTCGATGGCCTCGCCTTTGGGTAGATCGATACGATCGAGCAGGACCTGGATCGGCCGCTTGCCGCCATCCGGCAAGGTGATCTTGCCGGAAACCAGGGCGCTGACCAGACCGAGCTGCCAACTGCCATCGCCTCGCGAGAGGTCGATACTGAGATTGTCCAGACTCTGGCCAAAGCCCTTGAAGCGCCCGATCTGCAAATCGGCTCCGCGCAGCAGCCCGGTTGCACCCTCGACCCCGGTGTTGCTGTACTTCTTCAGGACCGCCTGCCAGGCGTCGGCATCCACTTCATCGAGGCGGCCACGCACCTGCACGCCACTCCAGTTCGGAAGTACCGCCGGATCGCCGCCAAGACGCAACACGCCGCGGCCGGCGAGAGGATTATCCGCCGGTGCGGCATACGCCAGACTGGCACGGTCGCCGTAGGTCGCCCAGTAACGGCGCTCGGCGCCATCAAGGGTCATACGCCACTCGCTGTCTCGGGTCTCGACGGCCGTCTTGCCCAGCGGTGCCGGCAGGTCGATGGCCACACCCTGCAGGTTGGAGGTGACCTGCAACTGGCTGTCCGTGCCCGCGAGCAGCAGGTTGAGCTGGAAGGGCACGCGGCCGTCGACCGGCAACTGCTTCTGCACCTTGCCCCAGTCCAGCAGCGCCTTCATTGGCATCTGCCCGCCCACCAGCACCCGGGTGCGCGGGTCACCGCTACGCCCTTCGGCCCGGATGCTGCCGGTGATCCGGGCTCCCAGCGTCTGGGCCGAAACGTTCTGCGCGCTCAGGCCGCTGTCGGTGTCGTAGCGGAACTTGCCCTTGAGCTGTTCGAGATTGAGTTCGGGTCTGGCGATCTTCAACCGTGCGGACTGCGTGGAGAAATCAACGATCACCCGAGCCTGCCGGGCCTGTTCCTTGGCCAACGGGATATCCAGCTTGAGATGTCCAGCCAGTTTGCCGTCGCCGCTCCAGCCCTCGAAAGTATGCTGGGCTCCAATGGGCGAGTCCTGGAGGATCTTCAGGCCGTCAGCAAGACTGCTGTCGATATCGCCATCGACGTGCAGGTGGGACACCTCGCCGCTCGGTACGTGGGGAATTTCCACCGACACATCGCGCACCTGGCTTTGCAGGATCTGGCCGGAGCGCGCAGTGATGCTCACGCCGCTGTCCTCCACCCGCACTTCGCCCTCGGCCTTGCTCAGCCCCGGCCAGCCCGGCTGGTAGTCGAGCACGCCATCGTGGACCTTGAAATACAGGCTCATCGCATGCGCCTCGGGCGCCGCGCCCTTCTGCAGCGAACCTTGCCAGAGGAAATAGCCCTGCTCGATGCGCCCGCTCTTGATCGAGCCCTTGAGCCAGGCGGCAAGGTCCTTGCTCATCTGCGGGATGACGGTAGGCAGATACTTTTCGGTGAAGCGCGCATCGCCGTTGCTCATCCCCACGCGCAGGTCCATGTAGCCCTCCTGCGCCGGGTCGCGCATCAGGCGGATCAGCATGTCGCCGGCCAGACTGCCCTCCTCGCCCTCCACCTTCATCAGGTGGCTGCCAAGGGTGAAGGCCTCATCGTTCAGCTGGAAGAACAGGCGAGCGTGGGCGCTTCGATAACGCCAGGGCTCGGGGAACAGGGTCGCAAGGTGCAGCATGAAGTCCTGGGCCGACACGTCCAGTTGGCCGCCTTCGAGATTACCGCTGAAGGTGCCGTCGACATTGGCTACCGCGGGCACCTCATGGAACGCGCTGACACCTACCTTTTCCAGGTTGGTGGCGTAGGCCACACGCTCGGCGCCTGTGCGCTGGGGCCAGTAATCAAAATTGACGTTATGCAGCACGCCATGCGGCTTCAGCCCTTGCAGCCAGGTGATGGCGGCGTCCGGAAGCGGCGCCAGGGCGGTGATCATCGGACCCAACGGGGTCAGGTCGAGGCGGTCGGCCTGCAGTTGCCAGTGCTCTTCGCCCTTCATCCGCCGGGTCAGGGACAGCTCCACCTCGCCCCAGCGGGTATCGCCCAGGTTGGCCGCCAGGTCGGCAACGCGAAGGTCGAAGTCCTCGCCATTGCGCTGGTAATACAGGCTGACGCCGAGGTCGCTCAGTTTGACCGGCTTCTGCTCGCCCAGCGAGACCTTGATCGAGGGCGCGTTGAGGCGCGCTACGCCCGACACCGGCATGCCCTTCTCGAGGGTCGCCCAAAACTCGCCGCCAGCCTTGAACTCTGAAAGTTTCCAGGCTCCGGTCAGGCGCGCAGGCAGCCACTTCGACCAATCCGTCTGCGGTAGGCTCAGGTAGGCCTGCGCCGAGCTCTGCCGCCAGTCGTCGCGATTCAGACGGGCGTCCAGTCGAGCCGCAACCGGCTCACCGCCCGGCAGTGTCAGGCGCGCATCGAGGTGCTGGCGACTGCCACTGTGCAGCGTCATGCCGACATAACTCAGCGACAGGGGCTCAGCACCCTGCGGCAGCACCGTCAATTGGCTGTCCATCAATGACAGGCGACGCGGTGCCAGCAACAGGTCGATCAGTTTGCGCGGATCGGTATCGCCGCCGTGACTGGGCAGCCCATCGGCGCTCCACTGCCCCTGCTCATCCTCACGCAGGGTGAGCTGCAGGCCCTCCAGCTCCAGGCTGTCGATACGCGGCTGACGTGCCATCAGGCTGCCGAGGATGTCGGGCGTCAGGCGCACATGCTCCAGGCGCAGCGCATCGTTGCCATTGCCCAGCTGGATATCGCGCACCACGATGATCGGTCCGAAGTCCTGCCAATGCCCCTCAAGCCCGCCGATGCTCACCGGCAGACCGAGCTGGGCGCTGGCCTGCTGCGCCAGGTCTTCGCGGTATTCGGCCACCAGCGGCACCAGTTGCCGCCCCAGGCTGACGTACAGCGCGAGCAGAACCAGGCCCAGGGCCAGTAACCCCAGGATCACGCGCAGTGACGCAGTGAACAGGCGCCCCATGTCAGTCAGGCGCTCGTGGCAGAAGGTAATCGGTCATCGTGCTGGCTCCCAGCCATGCAGTTGCGAACCCCGTCTGACAATGTGCGTCAACGAAAGCTCCGCAATCGCCCGTTCCAGAGCGGTGTCCCGTGTGCAGCCAAGACATTGCGACCTGCTTCTCAAAGCAGGACAACGTCATACTGTTCCTGAGAGTACATGGCCTCGACCTGGAATTTGATGGTCCGGCCGATGAAAACTTCCAGATCGGCGACGTTACCCGACTCCTCGTCGAGCAGTCGATCGACCACCTTCTGGTTGGCCAGCACCAGGTACGAATCGGCCTGGTAGGCACGGGCCTCACGGAGGATTTCGCGGAAGATCTCGTAGCAGATGGTCTCGGCCGTCTTCAGCATGCCGCGCCCCTGGCAGCTCGGGCAGGGCTCGCAGAGCACCTGCACCAGGCTCTCGCGTGTGCGCTTGCGGGTCATCTGCACCAGGCCCAGCTCGGTGATGCCGATGATGTTGGTCTTGGCATGGTCGCGCTCAAGCTGCTTCTCCAGGGTCCGCAGGACCTGGCGGCGGTGCTCTTCATCTTCCATGTCGATGAAGTCGATGATGATGATCCCGCCCAGGTTGCGCAGGCGCAGCTGGCGGGCAATGGCGGTGGCCGCCTCGAGATTGGTCTTGAAGATGGTTTCTTCGAGGTTGCGGTGACCGACGAACGCGCCGGTGTTCACGTCGATGGTGGTCATCGCCTCGGTCGGGTCGATGATCAGGTAGCCGCCGGACTTGAGCAGTACCTTGCGCTCCAGCGCCTTTTGCACCTCGTCCTCGACCCCGTAGAGGTCGAAGATCGGCCGCTCGCCCGGGTAGTGCTCGAGGCGATCGGCGATTTCCGGCATCAGTTCTTCGACGAACTGCGTGATCTTCTGGAAGTTCTCCCGGGAATCGACGCGAATTTTCTCGATACGCGGGTTCACCAGGTCGCGCAGGGTGCGCAGGGCGAGGGAAAGGTCTTCGTAGATCAGCGTTGGCGCGCCAACGGTCTTGATCTGCGCATCGATCTGATCCCAGAGGCGGCGCAGGTAGCGGATATCGGCAAGGATCTCATCCTCCCCGGCACCCTCGGCGGCAGTCCGCAGGATGAAACCGCCCTGCTCGACGATACCCTCGGCGGCAACGCACTTGGCGACCACCTGCTTGAGGCGCTCGCGCTCGACTTCGTCTTCGATCTTCAGGGAAATGCCGACATGACTGGTGCGCGGCATGTAGACCAGGTAACGGGAAGGGATCGACAGGTGGGTGGTCAGGCGCGCGCCCTTGGTTCCGATCGGGTCCTTGGTGACCTGAATCACCAGGCTCTGGCCCTCGTGCACCAGTGCGCTGATGCTCTCCACCGCGCTGCCTTCGCGGGTGGAGATCTCCGCCGCGTGGATGAAGGCCGCACGCTCCAGGCCGATGTCGACGAAGGCCGCCTGCATGCCCGGCAGCACGCGTACGACCTTGCCCTTGTAGATGTTGCCGACGATCCCGCGGCGCAACGTGCGCTCGACATGGACCTCCTGCAGGACGCCGTTCTCCACCACCGCCACGCGCGATTCCATCGGCGTGATATTGATCAGGATCTCTTCGCTCATGCGCCCTTCCTTATCGCGCCGGGAGTTGTGCAGCGCTACGTCGTAATCAAGACTGCCAGCAAGGGATGGAGAAGTCAGCCAGCAATGCCGCAGTTTCACAAAGCGGCAGGCCGACCACAGCGCTGTAGCTGCCCTCCACGCAACGGACGAAGACCGCCGCGAGTCCCTGGATAGCATAGCCACCAGCTTTATCATGCGGCTCGCCAGTGTCCCAGTAGCGCTCGGACTCTTCCATCGAAACACTACGGAAAGTCACGCGGCTGCTCACCACCTTCGCTTCGCAGCGGTCACGGTTAGCCACGGCCACCGCGGTGAGCACGTCATGCTCGCGGCCGGACAGGGCCTGCAGCATGGCCAGCGCTTCGTCGCGATCGGCGGGCTTGCCGAGGATGCGTCCGTCGAGCACGACGGCGGTATCAGCGCCCAGCACGCAGACGTCCGCCCGCTGAGCCAGGAAATGCAGCCCCGCCAGGGCCTTCTCGCGCGCCAGCCGCTCGACATAAACGACAGCCGACTCGTCGGCTTGAGGCGTCTCGTCGATGGAAGCGGGCACGATATGGAACGGCAGGCCGATCTGGGTCAGCAGCTCGCGGCGGCGCGGCGAACTGGAAGCAAGGTACAACTGGGACATCAGAGACTCCCGAAGCCGGCCCGGCGCAACTGGCGCCAGACCCGACGAAACGCCCCGCAGCGGGGCCTCAATTGATGTTCAGGCGCAGACGCAGGGCCCGGAGCAGCGTATAGACCCACGGCCAGAGCAAGGCACTGACCAGCGCCGGCAGCAGGAAAACCAGAGTTGGCGGGCGGTTGCCGGTCAACGCGCTGATCCATAGCTGAACCAGTTGTGCCAGACCGAATACCACCACCAGTACCAGGCATTGCTGCCAGATGGGGAACATCCGCAAACGCTGGTGCAGCGACAGCACCAGGAAAATGATCAGGCTCAGGATCAGCGCGTTCTGCCCCAGCAAAGTGCCGTACAGCACGTCCTCGCCAAGCCCCAGCACCCAGGCGCTGAGCAGGCCGACCTTCTGCGGCAGGTAAAGCACCCAGTAGGTCAGGAACATCGCCAGCCAGAGCGGCCGACCGATCTCCATGAAGCTGGGCATCGGCGCCACGGAGAGCAACAGCGCCATGATCAGGCTGAGCCAGACCACCCAGCCATTTTGCGAGCCTTGGGCGGCCATCAGTGGCGGTTCCTTGCTTCAGGGCGTGCCGGAGCCAGTGCGGCCGCGCCTCCGGCAACTGCTGCCGGGTGCGACGGCTGCGCAGCAGCGGCAGCAGCAGGGGCGGCCGGAGTCGCAGGATGAGTGGCGCCCTGTGCCGGCGATGCCGGTGCGGCGCCTCCAGGCTGGGCCGGCGCGGCGGATTCGGCGGCCTTGCGGTCTGCCTCCGCCTGGGCCTCGGCAGCATCGGTGGCGCGCTGCTCGGGCGTCCGGCTATCGGTGAAGACCAGCAGCACGTAGCGGCTGCGGTTCATTCTTGCGGTGGGCACTGCGCGAATGGTAGCAAAGGGCCCACCCGTGTCGTGCAGCACTTCCTTGACCGTGGCTACCGGGTAGCCCGCCGGGAAGCGTTGCCCCAGGCCCGAGCTGACCAGCAGATCACCTTCCTTGATGTCGGCGGTGTCGGCGACGTAGCGCAGCTCCAGGCGTTCCGGGTTGCCGGTGCCCACGGCGATGGCGCGCAGGCCATTGCGGTTCACCTGCACCGGAATGCTGTGGGTGGTATCGGTCAGCAGCAGGACGCGCGCGGTGTAGGGCATGACCTCGACCACCTGGCCCATCAGGCCGCTGGCGTCGAGCACCGGCTGCCCCTGGAACACGCCATCCTTCTCGCCCTTGTCGATCAGGATGCGCTGGGTGAAGGGGTTCGGGTCGACACCGATCAACTCGCCCACCAGCACCTTGTCGTCGACCAGGGCGGAGGAATTGAGCAGCTCGCGCAGGCGAACGTTCTGTTCAGTGAGGGTGGCCAGTTTCTGAAGGCGGCGCTGCATCAGCAGCTGCTCGGCCTTCAGGCGCTCGTTCTCGGCCAGCAGCTCGCTGCGGCTGGTGAACTGATCGCGCACGCCTTCCCAGGCACGAACGGGGAAGTCGGCAATGCCATAGAAGGGGCTCAGCACGAGGCCCATCTGGCTGCGTACCGGTTTCAGATAATCGAATCGGGCATCGACCACCATCAAGGCGACCGACAAGACGGCGAGCACCAGCAGGCGCGCGCCCAGCGAGGGCCCTTTGGAGAATATCGGTTTGATGACCGGCTCCTAGCTGTGCAAGGTCGGTTGAAGTTCCACCCGCCCGGACGAAACGTCAACCGACCTCTACAGGACTCCCCACCTTATTCGGTGGAGAGCAGGTCCATCGAGTGACGGTCCATCATTTCCAGCGCCTTGCCGCCGCCACGAGCCACGCAGGTCAGCGGGTCTTCGGCGACGATCACCGGCAGGCCGGTTTCCTGGGCCAGCAGCTTGTCCAGGTCGCGCAGCAGCGCGCCACCACCGGTCAGCACCAGGCCGCGCTCGGCGATGTCGGAAGCCAGCTCCGGCGGGGACTGCTCCAGGGCGCTCTTGACCGCCTGGACGATGGTCGCCAGGGACTCCTGCAGCGCTTCGAGCACTTCGTTGGAGTTCAGGGTGAAGCTGCGCGGTACGCCTTCGGCCAGGTTGCGGCCACGGACGTCGACTTCGCGGACTTCGCCACCCGGGAAGGCGGTGCCGATTTCCTGCTTGATGCGCTCGGCGGTGGATTCGCCGATCAGGCTGCCGTAGTTGCGGCGCACATAGGTGACGATGGCTTCGTCGAAGCGGTCGCCGCCAACGCGGACGGATTCGGCGTAGACCACGCCGTTGAGGGAGATCAGCGCGATCTCGGTGGTGCCGCCGCCGATATCGACGACCATGGAACCACGGGCCTCTTCCACCGGCAGGCCGGCGCCGATGGCTGCGGCCATCGGTTCTTCGATCAGGTACACCTCACGGGCGCCAGCGCCCAGGGCCGATTCACGGATGGCGCGGCGTTCCACCTGGGTGGACTTGCACGGCACGCAGATCAGCACGCGCGGGCTGGGCTGCAGGAAGCTGTTCTCGTGAACCTTGTTGATGAAGTACTGCAGCATCTTCTCGCAGACGCTGAAGTCGGCGATCACGCCGTCCTTCATCGGACGAATGGCGGCAATGTTGCCCGGGGTACGACCGAGCATGCGCTTGGCTTCGGTACCGACCGCTACCACGCTCTTCTGGCTGCCGTGGCTACGAATGGCGACCACGGACGGTTCGTTCAGGACGATGCCGCGCTCGCGCACATAAATAAGGGTATTGGCAGTGCCCAGGTCGATCGACAGATCACTGGAAAACATGCCACGCAGTTTTTTGAACATTGGAAAGAAACCCGTAGGTGGAGCGTGGGTGAAAAATGCGCGGGTAAAAAAGTGCGGCAAACTCTAACAATGACGGGGGTTTTGGGCAAGGCGGCAATTTATGCTAGATTCCTCGTTTTTCGGGCCCGCAGGCCCGTCCCAGCGGCCTTCGACCGTCCGCCGCGGGTTCTGTTCCCTGCCCCACAAATTCCTTCCGGCCAGGTCCAGTTCGAACCGGGCCGCTCTAGCTGGAGACCCCCGATGGCGCTTGAACGCACCGACGTGGAAAAGATCGCCCACCTCGCCCGCCTGGGCCTGGAGGAAGCCGACATTTCGCGCACCACCGACACCCTGAACAACATCCTCGGCCTGATCGACGCCATGCAAGCGGTCGACACCGACGGCGTGGAGCCCCTGGCCCACCCGCTGGAAGCCACGCAGCGCCTGCGTGCCGACACAGTCACCGAGGAGAACCGCCGCGAAGCCTACCAGGCCATCGCCCCGGCCGTGGAAGACGGGCTCTATCTCGTCCCGAAAGTCATCGAGTAAGCGCTAAGGACACGGACATATGCTGCATCAATTGACCCTCGCCGAAGTCGCCCGCGGACTCGCCGACAAGCAATTCTCCGCCCAGGAACTGACCACTGCCCTGCTCGCGCGCATCCAGCAGCTCGACCCGCAGTTGAACAGCTTCATCACCGTCACCGAAGAGCTTGCCCTGGCCCAGGCCAAGGCCGCCGACGAACGGCGCGCCAAGGGCGACATCGGCGCCCTGCTGGGTGCGCCGATCGCCCACAAGGACCTGTTCTGCACCCAGGGCGTGCGCACCAGCTGCGGCTCGAAGATCCTCGACGCCTTCGTCTCGCCCTACGACGCCACCGTCGTCGAGCGCCTGGCGGACGCCGGCACCGTGAGTCTGGGCAAGCTGAACATGGACGAATTCGCCATGGGCTCGGCCAACGAATCCAGCCACTACGGCCCGGTGAAGAACCCCTGGGACACCTCCCGTGTACCGGGCGGCTCCTCCGGCGGTTCCGCCGCCGCCGTGGCCGCGCGCCTGATCCCGGCCGCCACCGGCACCGACACCGGCGGCTCGATCCGCCAGCCGGCCGCGCTGACCAACCTCACCGGCATCAAGCCGACCTACGGTCGCGTATCGCGCTGGGGCATGATCGCCTACGCCTCCAGCCTCGACCAGGGTGGCCCGCTGGCCCGCACCGCCGAGGACTGCGCGCTGATGCTTGGTGCCATGGCCGGCTTCGATCCGAAGGACTCCACCAGCGTCGACCAGCCGGTGGACGACTACCTTGCCGCCCTGGCCAAGCCGCTGACCGGCCTGCGCATCGGCCTGCCGAAGGAGTACTTCGGCGCCGGCCTGGATAGCCGCATCGCCGACGCGGTGATGAAGGTGGTCGAGCAGCTCAAGCAGCTCGGCGCAGTGGTCAAGGAAATCTCCCTGCCGAACATGCAGCACGCGATCCCTGCCTACTACGTGATCGCCCCCGCAGAGGCCAGCTCCAACCTGTCTCGCTTCGACGGCGTGCGCTATGGCTACCGCTGCGAGGACCCGAAGGACCTGCAGGACCTGTACAAGCGCTCCCGTGCCGAAGGCTTCGGCGCTGAAGTGAAACGCCGCATCATGGTCGGCACCTACGCGCTTTCCGCCGGTTACTACGACGCGTATTACCTGAAAGCTCAGAAAATTCGCCGCCTGATCAAGAACGATTTCACCAGCGCCTTCGCCGAAGTCGACGTCATCCTCGGCCCGACCACGCCGAACCCGGCCTGGAAACTGGGCGAGAAGAACAACGACCCGGTCGCCCAGTACCTGGAAGACATCTACACCATCACCGCCAACCTCGCCGGCATTCCGGGCCTGTCCATGCCAGCCGGCTTCGTCGACGGCCTGCCGGTGGGTGTCCAGCTGCTCGCGCCGTACTTCCAGGAAGGCCGCCTGCTCAACGTCGCGCACCAGTACCAACTGGCGACCGACTGGCACAAACAAGCACCGGCTGGATTCTGAGGACGACACACATGCAATGGGAAACCGTGATCGGGCTGGAAATCCACGCACAGCTCTCCACCCAATCGAAGATCTTCTCCGGTAGCGCCACCACCTTCGGCGCCGCACCGAACACCCAGGCCAGCCTGATCGACCTGGCCATGCCCGGCACCCTGCCGGTGCTGAACCAGGAGGCCGTGCGAATGGCCTGCCAGTTCGGCCTGGCGATCAACGCCGAAATCGCCGAGCGCAACGTGTTCGCCCGGAAGAACTACTTCTACCCGGACCTGCCCAAGGGCTACCAGACCAGCCAGATGGACCACCCCATCGTCGGCAAGGGCCATCTGGACATCACCCTGGAAGACGGCACCGTCAAGCGCGTCGGCATTACCCGCGCGCACCTGGAAGAGGACGCCGGCAAGAGCCTGCACGAAGACTTCCACGGCATGAGCGGCATCGACCTGAACCGCGCCGGCACGCCGCTGCTGGAGATCGTCTCCGAGCCGGACATCCGTAGCGCCAAGGAAGCCGTGGCCTACGTCAAGGCGATCCACGCCATGGTTCGCTACCTGGGCATCTGCGACGGCAACATGGCCGAAGGCTCGCTGCGTTGCGACTGCAACGTCTCGGTACGCCCCAAGGGCCAGGCCGAGTTCGGCACCCGTGCCGAGATCAAGAACGTGAACTCCTTCCGCTTCATCGAGAAGGCGATCAACCACGAAGTGCAGCGCCAGATCGAGCTGATCGAGGACGGCGGCAAGGTCGTGCAGGAAACCCGCCTGTATGACCCGAACAAGGACGAAACGCGCTCCATGCGCAGCAAGGAAGAAGCCAACGACTACCGTTACTTCCCCTGCCCGGACCTGCTGCCGGTGGTGATCGAGCGCGCTTTCCTCGAAGAACTGCGCGGCCAGCTGCCGGAACTGCCGGACCAGAAGCGCGAGCGTTTCGAGAGCCAGTACGGCCTGTCCGCCTACGACGCCAGCGTGCTGTCCGCCAGCCGCGAGATGGCCGACTACTTCGAACAGGTCCAGGCCATCTGCGCCGACGCCAAGCTGGCGGCCAACTGGGTGATGGGCGAGCTCTCCAGCCTGCTCAACAAGGATGGCCTGGAGATCGAGCAATCGCCGGTTTCCGCCGAGCACCTGGGCGGCATGATCCTGCGCCTGAAGGACGGCACCATCAACGGCAAGGCCGCGAAGACCGTGTTCGCCGCCATGGCCGAGGGTGAAGGCTCACCCGACGAGATCATCAAGGCCAAGGACCTGGTGCAGAACACCGATTCCGGCGCCGTCGAGAAGCTGCTGGACGACGTGCTGGCAGCCAACGCCGAGCAGGTCGAGCAGTACCGCGCCAGCGACGAAGCCAAGCGCGGCAAGATGTTCGGCTTCTTCGTCGGCCAGGCCATGAAAGCCGCCAAGGGCAAGGCCAACCCGGCACAAGTGAACGAACTGCTGAAGAAGAAGCTCGAAGGGTAATCGCCCCTTCTTTCCAGAAGAGCGCCAACGCCTGCGTTGGCCCGGCGAACGACCGGCCAGGGATGGCCCCCTCGGTGCTGCGACAGGAATGACAGGGCAGAGCCCGATCAGCACCGGGTAAATCGCCCCACTCCTGGAAGCTCCCTTATGTGGCGTTCGCTCCCCACCCTCCTCCTCCTCGCCGGCCTAGCCCTACTGGCCGGTTGTAGCACTTCGTCGTACAACAGCGACTCGGAGGTCTCCGGCCGCGGCTACCGCGCCGAGGGCACCGCCTCTTATTACGGCAAGGCGCACCATGGCAAGCGTACCGCCAGCGGCGAGCGCTTCAATCAGAATACCCTCACCGCTGCCCACCGCACCCTGGCTTTCGGCACACGAGTGAAGGTCACCAACCTCGAGAATGGCCGCAGCGTTGTGGTGCGTATCAACGACCGCGGGCCGTTCGGCCGTGGGCGAATCATCGACGTTTCGAAAGCCGCCGCTGAACAACTCAACATGCTGCGCTCCGGCACCGCCCGGGTGCGCCTGGAAGGTCTCTGAAGGAATCACCATGAACAACGACAACCGCAAGGCCGGCGAGCAGGTTCGCCGCGAAGTGATGGGCGACGCCTTCGTCGACCGCGCCCTAGGCAACGCCACCGACTTCAGCCAGCCGCTGCAGGACTTCGTCAATGAGCACGCCTGGGGCGGTGTGTGGAATCGCGAAGGCCTGCCGCGCAAGACCCGCAGCCTGATCACCCTGGCCGCGTTGACGGCGCTCAAATGCCCTCAGGAGCTCAAAGGCCATGTGCGTGGCGCGCTGAACAATGGCTGTACGGTGGAAGAGATTCGCGAAGCACTGCTGCATTGCGCGGTCTACGCCGGCGTCCCGGCGGCTATTGATGCCTTCCGGGCGGCGCAGGAAGTGATCGAGGCGTGGCAGGCGGATCAGAAAGCCTGACTTTCAGCAGCACCAACGGCCGCTGATCGCAGTCATGGCCCGCTCCTACGAAAAGCGCATCGAGCTTCGGTTCTGGCTCTTGATGACTTCCAGAGAAGTACCCGCACACTCCGAAGTGCCCCTTTCAGGAGGCCTCGTTGAAGCGGAGTTTCAGGGGTTGAGCGGCATGGATGCCGCGAGAGCCGCGATGGGCCATGGATGGCCCTTCGTGGGGGGACGCCTAGTTCGGGCCCCTGAAACTGCGCTTCAACGAGGGTATTTTTCGCCTAAGCGAGAAACCGGATGGAGGGGCGAGACCTTTGCCTACTTTGGGTGGTTTGCCAAAGTAGGTCGCCCGAGGGGGCGAAACAAGAAGGTCGCGCGCACGCCGAAGCGGCGCAAAAAACCTCACCCGAAGCAGCACGTAGGGTGCATCCCCCCGGAACGGGTTATCCGCCTATACCTCGGCGGCGGATAACGCTGACGCGTTATTCGCCCTACAAACAGCGCGTGGCGTGATCCTGTAGGAGCGGACCTTGTCCGCGACAGGTTTGCCTCGCGCCAGAGGCCATCGCGGACGGAGTCCGCTCCTACAGATACTTTCCTGGCCTTACGGGTAACTGAACCGCTTAACCAGGGTCAGCTCACCCGGCTGGCGCATCGGGATCAGGAAGCTCTCCTGCTTCTCGTTCACCGTCCCCTCCTCCGTGACGATGGTCACCTGCGCCGTGGTCAGCGGCTTGGCCGCATTCACGTCACCCGAGCTTTCATCCTCGCTCCAGCCACCGCCGTAGTAGTTCACGTAGACCAGGTACTGGCCCTTGAGCGGCGTCGGGCTGGCGATGATTTCCGGACCGTAGCCGGTGGTCACGTCGACATCCTGGGTTGCGCCGTTGGCCAATGAGCGGTTGCCGTACCAGACGTGCCCGCCGTCCGGCGTGACCAGGTGCAGGTCGAGGTCGGTGTTGTCGGAATCCCAGGACAGCAGCACGCGCAGCTTGGCCGGCACCTCGCCGCCGCCACCGCCGTGGTAGAACTGCACGCGCTTGCGCTGCTGGCCGTCCGGGGTAATCACCTCGACACTGTTGGTGCCGGCCGGGAAGGAAAAGGGACGGTCGAAGCCGCCGTTGTCATCGACCTTCAGCGGCATCGCCACGCCATTCACCACCAGCCGCGCAGGGTCCTTGTTGTCCTTGGGCAGCGAGCGGATCTCGCCACGGATGCGCGCGGTCTCGGCCTGGTCCGCACGGGTATTCACCGACGACGCCGGATAGTTCACCGTCTGCCGGAAGTCCGCCTTGTCGCCATCACCGGCTCGCCAGCCGCCTACCGGCGTGTCGAAGTGAATTGGCGATTCGGCAGCCTGTACGCCCCACGGAATCAGGCTGGCGAGCAGGGACAGGCGGAGCGCGTGGGCGAGTTTCATGGCGATCATTCCAGTATCAGGCGACGGGCCAGGCTTTCCACGTAGCCCTCGTCTTGTCCATTGGGGTGCGCCTGGAAAGCCAGGTGCAGGTATTCATGAGTCAGGTCGAGCCGGTCCTGCTGGGAGTACAGGCCACGCACGAAGATGCGCTGGCGTTCGCGGTCGACATAGGGCCGTCCGCTGCTCAGGCGGCACACGGCGAAGGACTGCAATTCCTCATAACCCGGCTCGCCTTCCAGGCGTGGCCGCCAATTGCGGCGCTGCGCCCGCAGCCAGCGCTCGGCCTCGGGCAGCGGCTGGCACGCGGCAGACGGGTTGCTCCAGCGGCTCAGGCTGGTGCGCGGGAAAGCGCGGGCGAGGATCGCGTCGTAGCGCAGCCCCTGGGCGGCCTGCTCCTGGGCGTCGCGCCAGGATAATTTCGACTGCCCCGCCTCGTCCGAGTGGTAGGTGACAGTGCCGCCAGCCAATACCAGATCGGCGGTCCAGGCGGCGATACCCCGCGCAGCTTCGCTGGCCGGGCGCGGTGCGACGCGCTGGCGCTGGCTGCTGTCATCGATGCTCAGGCAGTCACCACGCGGCGCGGCGTTCTGCAGCAGGTAGGTACGGATGGTCACCGCCAGCGCCTTGGCCGCTTCCGGCGGCGTGGCGGAGGCCTCGCGGTCGAGTACGCGGGCCACGTATTCCTCGCGGGACAGGCGCGCAGTCAGGCGCGGGCCAGCGGCGCCGCGCTCAAGGAACAGATCGCCATGGCTGTTCACGTCGAGCCGAACGCCATTGGCGAACAGGACATTCTGCGAACCGTCCAGCAAGCCTTCGGTGGCAGGCTGATTGCGCGCGTCGTAGACCTCTTTCAGCGGATAGCGGCTGAACAGGCTGACCTCCACGCAACGCCCCGGATCACGAGGCCAGGGAGCAGGCAGCGCAGCGCCGATGGCGTTGCCGTAATTCGCCAGCACCGTCTTGCTGGTACCCGGCCCGCGCGCCCAGAGCGGCGTGCCGTCAGCCAGCCACCCGGCAAAGCCGCCTTCGCGCTTGCCAGCCTCATCCCAGCTCCAGGTCTTCACCCGCAGGCGTCCCCCCAGCAAGGCCGGGGCACGGCCTTCGTCGGCGGCGAGACTGACATCCAGCAACACCTTCTGCGCCTGTTCCTGAGCGGGCAGGTGCTGCAGCTGATCGAGCAACTCGCCGACCGGGACTTCGGTCTGCGGCGCCAGACGGTCCAGCTGCGCGATCCAGGCCGGGGCATGGCGCGCCTGCCAGTACTGCTGCCAGACTTCGCCGTCGATGCCCAGGCGCTGCGGCTGGAAGTACAGGCCACAGGACTTCACCAGCGCGGCATCGCGCTCGATGCTCTGCCCCGCCGCACAGCAATAGACTTCTTCCTTGCTCTCGCCACGGCACTGGTAGGCCGGCTCCTGCTGGCCGGTATCGTTCAGCCAGGCATAGACGAACAGCTTCCACAGGCTGCCCAGCGGAGTCTTGAGATCATCGGGCAACGGCTGACGATCGAGTACCTGCTGCGGCCCGAGGCGCAGCAGTTCGTCACCCTGCGCGCTGCGCCAGGCCAGCTGCGCCGACTGCCCTTGTGCCAGAGCAGGCGCTCCGAAGGCACAGAACGGCAACAGCAGGATCAGCCCGGCGAAGCACGCACGCATGGATTACTGGACCTTGATCTTCGCCAGGGCCGGCTGCTGCTCCAGCGCCTGCTCCTGCGGCGCATAGAGGCGCTGGTAGCGTGCCGGCGGCAAGACGAACTCGCCCTTCTGCGAGAAACGGACCAGATGACGGAAGCGCAACTCGCCGCCCAGGGTATCGATCGGCACGCCGTAGAACAGGTCGCCCGGCTCGTTGCGCGCGCGCTCCAGGCTGGTCGCCTCGACGCCGCCCAGGCCGCTGATCTGCAGGCCCCAGGTGGTGCGCTCGACATCCGCACCCGGCGGCAGCGGCACTTCCAGCATGCCGTAGCGCAGCGCTTGCGCCTGCTCGGTGGTCAGGGTCACTTCGTCCAGATACAGCTCGTCGCTGGACAGCGGCTTGTCGCCCAGCTCCTCGGCGTTGAAGGCGAAGGCGTCGTCGCCCGGCACCAGGCGCAGCAGGCGGCGCTTGATGGTGACCGGTAACTGGCTGGCCGGCGCTTCGGCGCTGCGGAAGGTGACGGAGGCATTGAGCGGGCGCGACGGCGCGGCGGAGAGGTCCAGCTGCGCCGGAACGTCCTTGCCCTGCCACTTCCAGAACGCGTCACCGGTGGTGCTTCGGCCTTCCTTCCAGTCAGCCACCGGCTTGGGCAGCTCCGCGGCGGGAGCGGCCGCCACAGCCCGCTGCATCCAGGCGAGGGCCAGCGCGCGCTCGACGGTAGATTGCTGCGGCGCCAGGCTCAACAGCAGCGAGCGGGCGCGATTGGCATCCAGCGGGCCGCCGTAGAGCTGCACGGCGCGGGCGAAGGGCTGCTCACTGGTGTTGACCTTCAGGCGAGCGGCATCCAGTTGCTTGGCGAAGCCTTGCGGCAGCGCGACCTTGCTCTGCTCAGCCAGACTGGCCGCCAGCACACGGGCGACCGCCAGGCCCAGCTCGGAGTCCGGCTGACCCATGACCAGGCTGTCGACGCTGTCGAAGTCGTTCACGGATTTCGCCGCCTCGCCGTTGCCGGCGTTTTCCAGGTCGGTGAGCAGACCGCTGACCAGGGTCTGCACCGGCAACTGCATGTCGCGGGCGAAGGCCAGGATCAGTGCGCGCTGCAGCAGCGGCGTGGCGGTGGCACGTGCGGAATACAGCTCCAGCACGCGCTGCCAGTGGTCCGGCGGCAGCTGGATTTCCAGCGCGCGGCTGGCGTACCAGTCGGCGTAGTAGGCGTAGGCGGTGAGGAAAGCGTCGTTGTCTTCGCCGCCCCACCAGGTGAAGTAGGCATCCGGGCCGGCCATCTGCACCAGGCGCAGGCGGCTGGTCTGCAAGATCAGCCGCAGGCGGTCGCGCACGCGCGGCTCGCCGCTGGCCAGCATCGGGTAGGCGATGCTCAGCGGCAGCAGCTGGCTGGCGGTCTGCTCGACGCCGCCCCAGGGGTAGTTCAGCAGTGAGTCGAGATTGCCGCGCAGCAGCGCCTGAGCGCTGTCGTCCAGACGCAGAGTCACATCACGAGCATCCGCCGGCAGCTGCAGCGGCGTGTTCTGCGCGTTGACCTGCAGCGGCTTGGACTGCAGCACCTGCCAGCTGTCGGCTACCAGGCTGAAGTGCACGCCGAGGCTGTCGCGCACCTGGCCGTCCTGGCGCAGCTCCACGCTCCAGTCACCGTCGCTCAGCGGCTGCTGCGGCAGGGCGATGTAGTTGACGCCGCGCTTGAGCTCCAGCGCCTGGGTCTTCTCTTCGCCGTTGGCGCGAATCAGCAGTTCGGCCTTGGTGTCCTGCTCGCCCTGGTTGAAGACGAACAGGCCGAGGTCCGGCGCATCACCCGTGCGGAAGCGTTTCGGGCCGCTCCATTTCAGGTACAGCGGCTTTTCGGAGCGGATGAACTGCTTCTTCTGGCCAACCTGCCCTTCGTCATCCATGGCGCGGGCGGTGATACGCCAGCGGGTCAGGGAGTCGGGCATGCGGAAGGTGAACTTCGCCTTGCCGTTGGCATCGGTGACCAGCTCCGGCTCCCAGGCGGCGGTATCCACTTCCTCACGGCGCGGACGCTCCAGCACCTTCACGCCACGTTCGCTGCGGTTGGCGCGACCGGGCGCGCTGGGCGTGCCGGGCAGCGCGACGTCGTAGCTGATGAACGACAGGCTGGCGCTGGTGCGCACGTTGTTGCGGCGCGGGTGGTAGAAGAACTGGTCGATTCCCGGTGCAATCTCCGGCTGCAGCGCGTAGATCATCTCATCCACCACGCTCACGGTGAGGTGGCTGGAAACGGGCTTGCCGGCGTAGGTGGTGTCAAGGTTGACGGTGACCGTCTCACCCGGCTCGTAGCGTTCCTTGTCGGTGCTGACGGCGATATCCACCTGCGGCACGGCGACCTTGATCCCGGCGTTCTGGAAGCTGTAGTCGCCGCTGCGGGTGTAGAGCACGGAGAAAGTCAGGTTCGGCGAGAATTCGGCCTTCACCGGAATGCGCGCGCGGTACTGGGTCGGGTTGAGCCTCTCCAACTTCAGCCAGTCGCCGCCCTTGGACAGCAGTGCGGTGGCCTCGACCTTGTCGCGCTCCAGCGAGAGCAGAGCATCGTCCACCGGCTCGGGGAAGGTGATCAGCGCCAGGGCTTCCTCGCCGGCCTTGTACTCGGCCTTGTCGAGGACGATCTCCACGGTACCCGGCACGGCCTTGACGCCGTCGCCGCTGACCGAGTGGCCGGTACCGCCGAGCAGTTGGCCAGCCTTGTCGCGCAGCTCGATGCTGTAGGTGCCGGGCCTGTCGAAGGTGATGGCGAACTTGCCGTCGGCCACCGCGCCGTCGCCGCTGCTGCGGTCTTCCAGACGCAGCCAGCGGTAGGCGGTGGGCAGGACCTGCGTCTGCTGTTCAGCGGCATAGGTGAACTCGACCTTGTCACCGGCGGCGCTGAAGCGCTGCGGTGCGCTCACGCGGTAGCGCGCGGCGCCACGCTCGATGAGGATTTCCTTGCTGGTCTTCACGCGGTACGCGGCACCATCGCTGGCGAACACGGTGAGCATGTAGCGGCTGGGCTTCTCGGCCGCCGGCAGGTCGATCGCAGCGCGGCCCTGGGCATCGGTAGTGAGCTCCGAGCTGGACAGCTCCACGGGGAACTGGCCGAGGTACTGCAGCTCGTTGTCGACCATGGACAGCTGCTGGGCGCGCAGGCTCAGCTCCAGGCGCGCGTTGGCCACCGGCTTGCCGTCCGGGTAGAGCAGGATCAGGTTGCCCTTCACCGGCTCGCCGGTCTTGAAGTCCGGCTTGGCGAGGTCGAGGGAAATCTCGAAGTGCGGCTTGATGTACTCAGCGACGCGGAAGGCGCTGCTGTAGGTCTGGTCGCGGTAGTCGAAGCGCAGCTCGTAGCCGCCGGCGACGGCGTTGGCCGGCAGCTGGAAGCGACCGTTGGTGCCGCTCTTGGCGTCGTACTTCAGATCCAGGGTCTGCAGTGTGGTGCCGGCGGCGTCGATCACCGACAGGCGCAGTGGCGCGCTCTGCGGCGACTGCGATTCGCGGGAATTCTTGAACTCGCGGCCGACGATCTTCAGCGACACCCAGTCGCCCGGACGGTACAGCGGACGGTCGGTGAAGGCGTAGAGCTTGGTGTCGTAGATTTCGCTGTCGTAGTAGAAGTTCTCGGAGACGAAGACGCCGCCCTCCTCGTCCTCGCCGATCACGAAGGAGCGCTCGGGGCTGACGTGCTGCAGACGCAGCAGACCGTCGGCGTCGCTGCTGCCGCTGCTCATCACGCCCAGGCCGTCGGTCCACAGCACCTTGGCGCCCCCCACTGGCGTGCCTTCGTGCTTGCGGGCAGTCCACACCAACAGCTCGTTGCCGGCGATCTTGCTCACCGCGACGCTGTTGGAAACGAACACCACGGTGGTCGCGCGGTATTTGCCGACCAGCGCTTCCACCAGATAGAGGCCGGGCTTCAACTTGCCCAGCGGCACGTAGACGTTGCCCGGCGCAACGTTGATGAACTCGCTGGACGAGCCCATCAGGGTCACGTCCTTCGGCGGCTGGATGGGCTTGGCGTCCCACAGCGGGTAGCGGAACTGGCTGACCATCGGCAGGCCGGGGATCGGCGCGTACTGCGGTTGCGGATCATAGGGCGTCGGCGCGGCGATGGCGTTGCCCATCTTCAGCTCCGGCACCACTTCGGTGACCTGCTTGCGCGACTCGTAGGAGAAGGTCCGCTGCATCACCCGACGCGACTTGCGGTACCAGTTGTCCCACAGGTAGGCCAGGGTGTTGGACAGGCCTTCGCCCTTGAACTGCCCTTCGGACAGCACGCGGTGCAGGTTCTTCTGGCGCTTGAGGAAGTCCAGCGGCTTGTCGATGCGGTAGACGCGGATATCCGCGCCGCCGTATGGCTCCATGCGGTAACGGCGGTAATCGCGGCCCGGCGCTTCGAGGCGCACCTTGGCCACTTCGTCGGAGGCGAAGCTTGAGTCGGCGAGCAGGAAGAACGACTCGCCGGCCATGGGCGTGTAGTTGCTCGCCGGGACCTCGTCGTCCGCCTGCACGATTGCGGGGGCGGCGGCGAACAGGCCGGCGCAGGCCAGGGCAGCGGCAATACCGCGCAGCGCGTTCATCGGGTCAGGAAGGACAAGCGATAGACGCCGATAAAGTTGGGATTGGATTCGTCGGGTATCCATCGGGTGTCCTTCCATGTCATGAGTTGTTGCAGGCTGACCGAGCGCATGCCGTTGTCGGTCACCGTACGAGTGCCGGTGTGATAAGCGATGTCGCGGCCCATCCAGATCATCAGATGCTGGTCATCGCCCTGGTCGAAGAACATCAGGTCGCCCGGCCGCGCCTGGTTGAGGTCGCGGCCGACGAGCTGGCTGTTGTACTGAATGAGTTTGATCGCGTTGACGTAGGGGCCGGTCTTGCCACCGCCCTGCTGCCAGGTTTGCGCCAGGTTGCGCTGCTCGCCGGTGAGCTCCAGCTCCGGCGGCAGGTAGCGGTTGGACATGCCGTTGGCGCGCAGCCACTTGGCGTCGTGCACCTTCAGCGCCTCGTTGGCGGCGAAGCGCACCAGCCCCGCGCAGTCCTGCTGGTACCAGCGCGGGTTCGGGCCGCGATGCAGCTGCTCCTCGGCGATGCGCACGAACCAGGCGCGGAACACCTGGGTCTGCTGCGCATCCAGCGCAGGCTCCGTCGCCTGCGCCAGCGTGGCGACGAGCAGACCTGCGAGCAGCGTGAGGGGCTTTCGGATCACAGCGCCTTCCAGTCCAGCGGCAGCCACTGCCACTCGCCACCGGGCTCGCTGCCGGCAGGCAGGGTCAGGGCGTAGGAGCCGTTGCCGGCGAGGGTCTTCAGGCGCGGCAGGAGCAGCGTGTCGGCGGCATTGCGGAACACCGGCTCGATGTCCTGCGGAAGGCTGTCGAGGGTTTCATTCTGGAGCAGTTCGGACAGGCTCTTGGGCGCGAGGTACGCGGGCACCAGGGCATCCTTGGGCAGCACGTCGGCCAGCGGCGGGAAGCGCTTGGCAAGGGTGTTGCGAGCCTTGTCGAGCAGCTTGTCGTCGATGGAGAACAACAGGGTATTGCCCTCGCGCAGCAGGCTGACGCGGAAGAAGCCGTTACCGCTGACCTGATCGGGGTTCTCCGCCTCGCTGGCCGGGTACTGGCCAAAGCGCGAGCTGACCTGGCGCTGCCACAGGCGGCCGTCGCCCTCGGCGCGGCTCTCCACCTCGAAGGCGCCCGCCTCCACATTGGCCTCGTAGGCGCCGATCATGCTGCCGAACAGTTTGCCCAGCTGCTCGTCCAGTTCCGGGCTGGCGGGTGCGTCGAGCTTTACCGCCAGCAGCGGCGAATGCAGGCGCGAATCCGGATACCAGCACAGGCCGGCGGCGCCGGAGAGGTGCTCGGAGAAGGCCGCGGCCATCTTCTGTTCGGCGCCCAGCTTCACCAGCATGCTGTCGTACAGGCCCGGCGTGACCGGCAACGCCACGCAGGCGCTGGCGCCCATGGGCATGGCCTGCCAGACAGGGGTGAAATCCAGTTCCGGCTGACGGGCCACTTCGTTGAGCGCCAGGTAGCTGTGCCAGCCTTCCTTGCCCTGCTCGAAACGAACCCCGGCGAAGGTCGGGATGAAACGCTGGTAGCCCATGGCAAGGGCACCGGCACCCAGGGTGATGCGCTGCTTCAACTCGCCGCGCGGCTCCAGGCCGAAGTCCTTGGCGAACAGCGGCTCACCTTCGAGGAGCGTGCCCAGGTCCTTGGCAATGGCGGCGTCCGACTCACCCAACCTGCCTTCATTGGCGGCGGGGAAGAGCATCTTCGGATTCGACAGCACCAGCATCTGATCGCCACGGGAAATGAACAGCACACTCCTTTCGGCGCCGTAGCGCAGGCTGTAGACCGGCGTGGCAGCGCCCTTCACCTGGATCTCCGATACCTTCTTCAACTGGCTATCGTCGGCAGCGACTTTCGCCAGCGGCTCCAGGAGCTTGGCCAGGCCGCCACGACGCAGCACCACCATGAAGTCGCGCAGGCGGCCATCGGCGCCGTGCCACAGGGCGACCTGGGCCGGCTGGTCGAGCAACTCCTCGATGACACTGTCCTTCAGGCTCAGATCATGCTCGTAGACGATGCGCCGCAGGGTGCCGGTCAGGCCCAGGCGGTCGGCATTGTTCTCGTAGTAGAAGACGAAGTCCTCTGTCAGCACGTCGCGCAGCAGCGGCACTTCCAGTACGGCCTTGGGCAACTGGCTGAGCGAGGCGCTCTCGATCAGGGCGTCGGGGCGCTTCAGGTCGCGCACCACCTCCGGGTTTTCCGGCGCTTCCAGGTTGCTCACCGGCGCTGAGTGGAAGGCCGGAATCAGGCCGAAGGCCAGGGCGAGACCACCGGCGACCAGTACGGCGGCAACCACACCGATGGCGATCAGCGGACCGCGGCGAGGAGGCTGCGCAGCCGGCGGCGTGGGAGTGCTGTCTTGGTTGATGGAGGGGGTGTTGTCGCTCATGGATCGCTTGTCCCGTGTCATCCCTGCGAGGGGCGAATTCAGTAGTTGAAGGTCTTCACCAGCACCAGATCGCCGATGGTGCGCATGGGCACCACGAAGGTCTCGCGCTTCTCGTTGACGGTGTTTTCGTTGAACACCAGGTTGATCTCGGCGGTGATCACGTCCTGCTCGTGGTTACCTTCCTGGAAGTTGTAACCCTGGCTGGCGTTGTAGTTGCCCCAGTAGTTCACGTAGACCAGGTAGGTGCCGTGGAGCGGCGCGGCCATGGTGAACATTTCCGGGCCGGGGCCGTCGACGCCATCCGGGTCGAGGCCGCCGCCATTGCTCAGGCGCGGGTGAGCCCAGAAAGCATGCTGGCCATCCGGGGTGACGATATGCAGGTCGAGTTCCGCCTTGGGGTCGTTCCAACCCAGTACCAGGCGAATGCGTGGCGGCACCCGGCCGTTGTTGGCCTCGTAGAACTGGATGCGCTTGAGGGATTTGCCCTGGTCGCTGCTCACCGCGACGCTGTTGCTGCCCGCGCCAAAGTTATAGGGGCGGACGAACTTGCCGTCGGCGTCGGTATACAGGGGCAGCGGATTGCCGTTGACGACCAGGCGTTGGGCGCGGTCGACGCCGGCCACTTCGCGCAGGTGGCCTTCGATCAGGCTGCGACCACGAACGGCGCCACGGTCGATCGGCGGCGTGGGATAAGCCACGCGCGGGGCGTTCACGTCATCGGTCAGGCCGGAGTAGCGCCAGCCGGCGGTTGGACTGCTCAGCTCGGCGCTCGGCTCGGCAGCGACCACGGCCGCCAGCAGACAGGCTGGAAGACAGGAAGCGGCACACAGGTTCCGGCGCGTGAGATGCATGAACAATCCTTGATCGTGCAAACGGGTGCCAAATGTAACCGTTCTTGTACAACGAAGAAATGAACTTCGCAGCGACGTGGGGCGCAGTACAGTCTTTCAGCAATGTCTTACAAGAAAACTCATGCTTATCGCACTTCGGCCGTCTGGAAGCGCGTACCGCCGTCCGTCACATCCAGCCGCCCCACTGCAGCAGGAAGATGCCGAAATTGGTGGTCACCGCCGCCGCCAGGGTGGTGATCACGATGATCGAGGCAGCCAGCTCATGGTTGCCGTTCGCCGCACGGGCCATCACGAAGCTGGCGGCCGCCGTCGGGCTGGCGAAGTAGAGGAACAGCACGCCCAGTTCGGCCCCGCGAAAGCCGCACAGCCAGGCGCCGGACGTGCACAGCAGCGGCAGCCAGACCATCTTCATCAGGCTGGCGCTGACCGCCAGAGCACCGCTTTCCCGCAGCGAGGCCAGTGACAGCGTGCCACCGATGCAGATCAGCGCCAGCGGCAGGGTCATCTGGGCGAAATAGTCGGCGGAGGTCAGCAGCCAGGCTGGCAGCGCGATCTGCAGCCAGGAAAACGGCAGCGCCGCCAGCACGCCGAGTATCAACGGGTTGCGCAGCACGCTCTTGAGGATGCTCCAGGGGTCGGACTTCATGCTTGGGCTGTAGATCGCCAGCACCACCGACGAGAGCGTGTTGTAGCAGAGGATCACCAGGGCGGCGAGGACCGAGCCCAGCGCCAGGCCGTGATCTCCGTAGAGGTTGGTCGCCAGCGCCAGGCCGATGATGCCGTTGTTGCCGCGAAACGCCCCCTGGGTATAGACGCCGCGATCGGCACGGGGCACCCGCCAGATCGACCAGCCCCAGGCAAGCAGGAAGCCCGCCAGGGTCGCCACGCAGAAGTACAGCAGCAACGCCGGACGCGCCGCGCTGTGCAGGTCGGAATGATAGATGCCGAGGAACAGCATCGCCGGCATGGTGGCATTGAACACCAGCGCCGAGGCGGTCTGGATGAACTCCGGATTGATCGCTCCCACGCGGCGCAGCAGCACGCCAAGGAACAGCATGGCGAAGACCGGGGCGGTGATGCCGAAGGTCTGGAGCAGGAGTGCGAGCATGGGGCGGAGCGTTCTGGGCGGCGGGAACGGCAATCATAGCAAGCTAAGTACCGATCCCGCCGGGGCAAATCAGGCCTCGGCTGCCTCTTCGCGCGCAGGCGCCGGCAGCTCCAGCGGTTTGGGCGCCTCGCCATCGGCCAGGCGGGTCAGCTTGCCATCCACCGTGGCGCCGTTCTCCATGCTCAGCTGGCGGTACTGGATGTTGCCGATAACCCGGGCGTTGGAGTGCAGTTCCAGCAGGTGCTCGACATAGAGATCGCCGATGATGGTGCCGTCGATCAGTGCATCGTAACTGCTCACGTTGCCCTCGATCCGTCCTTCCGCGCTCAAGGCCAGCAGGCTCGCCGCGCCCGGCTTGTGGCTGATGTTGCCCTTCACCGTGCCGAGGATCTTCAGGCCATCCTCGAATTGCAGGTCCCCTACCAGCGATACATTGCCCGACAGCAGGCTGGAGAACTTGTCCACCGACACCTGCGGCGCCTTCTTCTTGCTGTTGCTGAACATCTGTCCTCCTACAACGGACTACTTGCCAGGTTTCTGCTGGCGGAAGAAGGCCAGCTCAGTCTTCAGTTTCTTGATTTCGGCGGACATCGCGTCGATCCGGCGCATCAGCTGCTCGCGATTGGCGCGGTCCTCATCGCCTTGCAGGCGCCACTCCGCCAGCGCCGCCGTCAGGCTGGCGTTTTCCGCCTCCAGCGTTTCGATGCGTTCGCGCATCTGGCCGTCATCCTGCGCGCGCAGCAGGTAGGCGCCCCCGAGCAGCGCGGACAGAACCAAGCACGCCAGCAGGACCGCCCAGCCCGCGCGGGCATGACGGCGAGGAACGTGGGGGAAGTGCTCGGCGCGTAGCAGGTCGCGGGTGGAGGGTTTCCTAGTCCGAGGCCATGCCATCGCTGTCGATCTCCATGCCGCCCAGAGAGAGGAAGTTCTGTGGATCGACGAACTCGTCGTGGTAGAGCACCTCGAAGTGCAGGTGCGGCCCGGTGGAGCGGCCGGTGGAGCCAACCTTGGCTATCTCCTGCCCCGGCAGCACCACGTCCCCCACCTTCACCAGCAGCTTCGAGGCATGGGCATAGCGGGTCACCAGGCCATTGCCATGGTCGATTTCAACGCGATTGCCGTAGGAGGGATTCCGGTCGGCGACGATGACGCGCCCGCCAGCGGCTGCGTGGATCGGGCTACCCGCGGGCGCGGAGAAGTCCTGGCCGGAATGGAAGGCCAGGCGGCGGTTGAAAGGATCAACGCGATTGCCGAATGGCGAGCCCAGGCGCGCGTCCTCCATCGGCCGGCGCGCCGGAATCGCCATGAAATCGGCGCTACGCCGGGCGACCTGATCCATCAGCTGGTCAAAGACACGGCGCAGGCAGCGGGCGGAGCGCTCGTTCTGGTCGATGTCGGCGGACGGCAGTGGCTCGGCGCACGGACGGGGCGGCAGCAGGATACCGCCTTCACCATCGCCTTCGACCGCGCGCCGGTGTGTGGGCGTCTTGGCCTGCGGAGCCAGCGCGGGATCGAGTTTCGACAGCTTGCGGGCGATCTCTTCGTGGCTGTCGACGGCCTGCAGTAGGTAGGCGGCATCCTTTTCCAGCACCTGCAGGCGACCGGACAGCTGGCCGATGCGCTCGGCGGCAAAGCGCTCCTGCGGCTCTTCCGCACCGTTCCCGACTACGGCGACCGGCTGCGCGACAGGCTCGACATGGGCGCGCCCCACCCAGATACCGCCAGCGAAAGCCGCCACGGCCACCACCAACGACACGCCGGCAACGCCCAGCAGGAGCCGGTGCGGATCGACCAGGCGCAGGTCCGAACGGGTCAGTGCCTGCCGTGACGGGGAAAGGGACTTCATAACGGTACCGTTGAGCTGCCTTGAAGCCGGGCAGTGCCCGGCCGGGGCGCACAGGGTACCTGTTCCTGAAAGTTTCGCAGCGACTAAGCACTGGAAAATGTAAGAAATTAAGATGAATTCATCCCTTTTGAGATGACTTTCAGACGTTTCCTACTAACCAGCTCACACTTTTCCAGGGAATCAAACTGCCATCAGGCTGGCAATACCGCCTCCATTTCCCGCAACCGGCGATCCTCCAGACGCAACTGCCTGGGGTGGAATCGTTTGAGGCTGCCGCGGTGGCCGATGCTGACCAGAGTCACGCCCGGTAATTGCTCCAGCAGTACCTGGTAGACCGCCGCTTCGTCGGCTTCGTCCAGGGCCGAGGTGGCCTCGTCGAGGAACAGCCAACGCGGTGCGAAAAGCAAGGCACGGGCGATGGCCAGGCGTTGCTGCTCGCCGGGCGACAGCACCCGCTGCCAGTGATCGGCTTCGTCCAGGCGTGACGCCAGCGAGTCCAGGCGACACAGGTGCAACACCTCTTTCATCCGCTCGGCGTCGTGGCTGTTGCCCGGTTCCGGATAGCACAGCGCCTCGGCCAGGGTGCCGATCGGCAGGTAGGGTTTCTGCGGCACGAACAGACTACGCGCCTCGGGCATTTGCACCACGCCGCTGCCGTAGCGCCACAGGCCGCTCATCGCCCGCAGCAGGGTGCTCTTGCCGCCACCGGAAGGGCCGCCGATCAGCACGTGCTCGCCGGGGTTCACAGTCAGGCTGGCGGGCTCCAGCAATTCGCGGCCGCTGCCAAGGCTCAGGCTGAGGTTCTGCAGCTGCAGAGTGTCGCCGGTCTTGCGGACGTCGATATTGGCCGACTCGTGGGTCGTCTCGGCCATGGCGCCACGGAAGCTCAGCAGACGGTCGCAGGTAGCACGCCACGTGGCGAGGCTCGCATACGCATCGATGAACCAGCTCAGGCCGTCCTGCACGTTGCCGAAGGCCGAGTTGATCTGCATGAGTTCGCCGAGCTGGATCTGCCCGGAGAAATAGCGCGGAGCGGCAACGATAAAGGGGAAGACGGTGGCGATCTGCGCGTAGCCGGAGCTGAAGAAGGTCAGGCGCTTCTGGATTTTCATCAGTTCCCAGAAGTTGCCCCAGACATTGCGGAAGCGCGTCATCAGCCGCTCGTTCTCGTTGGCCTCGCCGTTGTACAGGGCGATGCTCTCGGCGTTCTCGCGCACCCGCACCAGGCCGAAACGCAGGTCCGCCTCGTAACGCTGCTGACGGTTGTTCAGGCCGATCAGGCGACGGGCAATCAGGTGGGTCAGCCAGCTGCCGACCGCCGCGTAGATCAGCGCGGCCCAGAACATGTAGCCGGGGATGGTGAGGCCGAACAGCTCGACACTGCCGGACACACCCCAGAGGATCACCGCGAAGGAGACCAGGCTGACCAGGTTGCGAATCAGGCCCAGGCCAAGGGTCAGGGTGGTGTCGGTGAAGCTGTTGAGGTCTTCGGAGAGACGCTGGTCAGGGTTGTCGGTGTGACCACGCTGCTCCAGGCGGTAGTAGTTCTTGTCGCCCAACCAGGCGGCGAAGTGCTTCTCCGTCAACCAGCGGCGCCAGCGGATGGTCAGCATCTGGGTCAGGTACAGGCGGTAGACCGCCGTGAGGATGAATACCGCCGCAATGCCGCAGAACATCAGCATCAGGTGGATGAAGCTCTTCAGGTCCTTGTTCTGCAGGGCGTTGTAGAAGTCGCGGTACCAGCTGTTGAGCCAGACGCTGAGGCCCACGCCGACCAGTGACAGCGCGATCACCACGATCAGCAGTAGCCAGGCGGTGCCTTTTTCTTCGCTGCGCCAGTAGGGCGCGGTGAGTTGCCAGACCCGGTGGAAGAAATGGCTGCGAACGGCATCGTTCGCCGCGCGGTATTCGGCGCTGTCGGTCATGGATTCTCGCTCGCACGGCTGAAAATGAAAGGAGCGCTCAGTTGGCGCTCCTCGTGTTATCGATTACTTAACGCCTCACCGGGCGCTTCTGCAGCTTACGCTGCAAGGTTCGCCGGTGCATACCCAAGGCACGGGCGGTGGCGGAGATGTTGCCATCATGTTCGGCAAGCACGCGCTGGATATGTTCCCACTGCAGTCGGTCAACCGACATGGGGTTTTCCGGCACCAGGGTATCCAGGTTGGCATGCTCGGACAGCAGACCGGTCAGCACGTCGTCAGCGTCGGCCGGTTTGCACAGGTAGTTGGTGGCGCCGCGCTTGATGGCCTCCACCGCGGTGGCGATGCTGGAGTAGCCGGTGAGGATCACCACGCGCATCTCCGGGTCCAGCTCCAGCAGCTTGGGCAGCAGCACCAGGCCGGAATCGCCATCCATCTTCAGATCGAGCACGGCGTAGTCGGGCAGGTCTTCCTTGGCCAGGGCCAGGCCTTCCTCGGCGGAGCTGGCAACCGATACCCGCAGACCGCGGCGGGTCATGGCGCGGGCCATGACGCGGGTAAAGGTGGCGTCGTCATCCACCAGCAACAGGTGGGGCTGCTCTTCGCCTTCGAACTGGATCTCTTCGCTCATGGGACTTCCTCGCAGACGCGGCCCTCAAGCCACGCCATAACTTCTTGGCAGACGCAACTCCGTCAGAGTGCCGCCATCTTCATGGTTGTACAACTTCACCGTACCGCCTGCCCGCGTCACGCTGGCCTGGCTGAGGAACAGGCCCAGGCCGAAACCCTTGCCCTTGGTGGTGAAGAAAGGCTTGCCGAGTTGTTCGGCAATCGCCAGGGGAACGCCCGGCCCCTGGTCGCGGATGCTCAGGCAGATTTCCCCGGCATCCCAGTCCAGACGGACATCCAGGTCGTCCGGACAGGCATCGGTGGCGTTGTTCAACAGGTTGAGCAGCGCCTGGCTCAGGTCGGTGGGCGGCACCATGCGCGGCGCCTTGCCCTTGCCGAGGGTCTGGTAACGATAACTGGCCTCCGGACGCATCAGGTGCCAGCGGTGCAGGACCGAATCCACCCACTCATCGGCGCCCTGCTCCACCACCGCCTGCCGGCGATCCGCTTCGGCGGCGCGCACCAGGTGTTGCAGGGTGTCCTTGCAGAGCTTCACCTGCTCCTGCAGCAGGGCGAGATCTTCCTGCAACATCGGCTGGTCCGCATTGGTCTGGCGCAATTCCTTGAGCAATACGCTCATGGTCGCCAGCGGCGTACCCAGTTCGTGGGCGGCGCCGGCAGCCTGGGTGGCCACGGCCAGCAACTGCTGGTCACGCATGCCTTCCTCGCGGCGCTGGGCCTGCAATTGTTCCTGTCGGCGCAGCGATTCGGACATGCGTGCGACGAAGAAGGTGATCAGGGCGGCAGCCAGGGCGAAGCTCAGCCACATGCCATAGACCAGCAGGTTGTCACGCTGTCCGGCGGCCATCTCCAGCGGGTGGAACCACACCAGCAGCACGGTGTAGCTGGCCAGCGCCAGGCCGGCGAGGACAATGGTGTAGAGCCAGGGCAGGGTCGCCGCGGCAATGGTCAGCGGCACCAGGTAATAGGAAACGAAGGGATTGTTCGAGCCACCGGAGAAATACAGCAGCACGCTGTGGATGAGCAGGTCGCAGGCCAGCTGGACGGCGTACTCCAGCTCGGTCACCGGCCAGGGGCCGCGCAGGCGCAGGGCGGTACCCAGGCAGAGCACCAGGGAAACACCGAGGGTCACACCCAGGGCCAGCCAGGGCAACTGGATCAGTTGCGCCTTGTACGCGAGCCCGACAGAACCTGCCTGGGCGGCAAGCACGAGAATACGGATAAGCGTCAGATGCAGGAGGTTCTGACGACTGGCGGAAAGCTGGAAAACCGGTGTGCGCATGGTGAATTCCGGAATTTGCGCGAGTATAGCCAAGAGCCCCCTCCAACTTATGCGGCATAGCGCCACAGCATACTCCAGCGCAGGGTTCGGCGGTCGGAAACAATTGGTGACACCCGCCCCTGACCCGTTTCGGAACCAATCCCCGTCAAAGGGTCTGACAGTCCTCGCCACTGCCGCTATTAAGCTGTGGCCGGGACATTTTCTGGAACAAGGAGTCATCCATGTCTGTACTGAAGAAACCCTTCACCGCCATCGCCGCCGCCATCGCCCTGTGTGCCACCAGCCTGGGCGCGCTGGCAGACGAACCACGCTACAACCAGGTTTCGCTGCGCGCCGAGGTCAGCCAGGAAGTCGCCCACGACCTGATGCACGTGACCCTTTACAGCGAGGTCCAGGCCAGCGACCCGGCCAAGCTGGCCGCCGAGACCACCACCGCGCTGAACGCAGCGCTTGAGCAGGCGCGCAAGGTCAAGGGCGTGACCGTCAGCCTGGGTAGCCGCAACAGCTACCCGGTGTATGACGACAAGGGCCAGAAGATCACCGCCTGGCGCGAGCGCGCCGAAATCCGCCTGGAAAGCGCCGACTTCGCCGCCCTGTCGCAGCTCACCGCCGACCTGCTGGGCAAATTGAAGATGGGCAGCATGGACTTCAGCATCGCCGACGCCACCCGGGTAAAGAATGAAGATGCCCTGATGAAGGATGCCGTGAGCGCCTTCAAGGCCCGTGCCCAGGTGCTCACCGACGCGCTCGGCGGCAAGGGCTACAAGCTGGTCAGCCTGAACCTGAACACCTCCGGCGCGCCGCGCCCGATGCCGATGATGCGCATGGCGGCGATGAAGGCCGACAGCTACGGCGGCGCAGCCGCTCCGGAAGTTGAAGCCGGCACCAGCCAGGTGGTGGTCAGCGCCGATGGCACGATCGAAGTGCAGATGCCCTGACCTCCGCCGTTACCGCTGCGCCCCATTCGCGGGCCAGCGGTAACGCCATCCCCCTCCCCTCGCGCAGCGCCACCGGGAACCGGGGCGCCGCGACCTGACCGCCGGGTTCCCATTGTCGAAATTGCGACATTCCCTTGCACCCGCGTCACAACTTCTACACTCATCCCCGTCAGCAGCTTGCGCCCGGCATGTGCCGTGCATAGTTTCACGCAACGCAGCTCACAAGGCTGTTCCTCGATGACAACCAGAATAACCAGAGGTCCGTATGCGTAAGAACGCCGTCATCCGCTCCATGATTGCCGCTGGGTTGATCGCCAGCGCTCCGCTGCTCGCTCACGCCGCCAACAACCTGGTCTACTGCTCCGAAGGCAGCCCGGCGGGCTTCGACCCCGGCCAGTACACCACCGGCACCGATTTCGACGCGTCGGCGGAAACCATGTTCAACCGGTTGACCCAGTTCGAGCGCGGCGGCACCCAGGTCATCCCCGGCCTGGCGGAAAAATGGGACATTTCCGAAGACGGCAAGACCTACACCTTCCACCTGCGTCCTGGCGTGAAGTTCCACACCACCGAGTACTTCAAGCCGACCCGCGAGTTCAACGCCGACGACGTGGTGTTCACCTTCAATCGCATGCTCGACAAGAACCATCCGTTCCGCAAAGCCTACCCGACCGAATTCCCCTACTTCACCGACATGGGCATGGACGCAAACATCGCCAAGGTGGAGAAGGTCGACGACCACACCGTCAAGTTCACCCTCAACGAGGTCGACGCCGCGTTCATCCAGGACATGGCGATGAGCTTCGCCTCCATCCAGTCCGCCGAATACGCCGACCAGCTGCTCAAGCAGGGCAAGGCCAGCGACATCAACCAGAAGCCCGTAGGCACAGGCCCCTTCGTGTTCAGTCGCTACCAGAAGGACGCGATGATCCGCTTCAAGGCCAACCCGGACTACTGGAACAAGGGTGAGGTGAAGATCGACAACCTGATCTTCGCCATCAACACCGACGCTTCCGTGCGCATGCAGAAGCTCAAGGCCAACGAGTGCCAGGTAACCCTCTTCCCGCGCCCGGCCGACCTGGAGTCGCTGAAGAAGGACCCGAACCTGAACATGCCGTCGCAGCCGGGCTTCAACCTCGGCTACATCGCCTACAACGTGCTGCACAAGCCGCTGGACAAGCTGGAAGTGCGTGAAGCGCTGGACATGGCGGTGAACAAGAAGGCCATCATCGACGCCGTCTACCAGGGCGCCGGCCAGCTCGCCGTGAATGGCATGCCGCCGACCCAGTGGTCCTACGACGACAGTATCAAGGACGCCGGCTACAACCCGGAGAAAGCCAAGGAACTGCTGAAGAAGGCCGGCGTACCCGAAGGCACCGAGATCACCCTGTGGGCCATGCCGGTACAGCGTCCGTACAACCCCAACGCCAAGCTGATGGCCGAGATGCTCCAGTCCGACTGGGCCAAGGTCGGCATCAAGGCGAAGATCGTCACCTACGAGTGGGGCGAGTACATCAAGCGCGCCAAGGGCGGCGAGCATGACGCTATGCTGATCGGCTGGAGCGGTGACAACGGTGACCCGGACAACTGGCTGGGCACCCTCTACGGTTGCGACGCCGTGGATGGCAACAACTTCTCCAAATGGTGCGACAAGCCCTACGACGCGCTGATCAAGGAAGCCAAGCGTACGCCGGACCAGGCCAAGCGCACCGAGCTGTACAAGCAGGCCCAGCACATCCTCAAGGCGCAGGTGCCGATCACCCCGATCGCCCACTCCACCGTGTACCAGCCGATGCGCAAGAGCGTTCAGGACTTCAAGATCAGTCCGTTCGCGCTGAACTCCTTCTACGGCGTCAGCGTCGGCAAGTAAGGCCAGTGGCCGCCGGAACTTCCGGCGGCCCATCCCCCGGCGAACCGCCGTGCGCAAAGCGCTCGTCCGCCTGACCCTCGCCAGCCTGCTTGGCTGCGCGCCGGCCTTCGGCCAATCCCTGGTGGTCTGCACCGAGGCCAGCCCGGAAGGCTTCGACATCACCCAATACACCGCCGCCACTACCGCCGACGCATCGGCCGAGACAGTGTTCGAGCGCCTGGTGCAGTTCGCTCCCGGCAGCACCCGCGTGGTGCCGGCCCTGGCGCAAAGCTGGGAGATCAGCCCCGACGGCCTGCAATACACCTTCACCCTGCGCCAGGGCGTGAAGTTCCACCGTACCGACTACTTCAGCCCCACCCGCGAGTTCAATGCCGACGACGTGCTCTGGAGCTTCCAGCGCCAGCTCGACCCGCAGCATCCATGGCACAAGCTGGCGCCGCGCGGCTTCCCCTATGCCGAGTCGATGGGCCTGCCCGGATTGATCGGCGCAGTGGACAAGCTCGACGACCATCACGTGCGCTTTACCCTCAGGCACCCCGAGGCGCCCTTCCTCGCCGACCTGGCGATGGGCTTTGCCTCGATCTATTCCGCCGAATACGGCGACCTGCTGCTCGCGGCCCAGAAGGCCGAGCAATTGAACAATCTCCCCATTGGCACCGGCCCGTTCATCTTCCAGCGTTACCAGAAGGACGCCCAGGTGCGCTTCAACGCCAACCCGGACTACTGGGCTGGCAAACCGAAGATCGACCGCCTGCTGCTGGCCATCACCCCGGACCCGAACGTACGCATCCAGAAGGTCAAGGCCGGCGACTGCCAGATCGCCGTCTACCCCAAGCCCACCGACATCCCCGCACTGCGCCTTGAGCCGAACCTGAAGGTGGAGGAGCTGGATTCCCTGCTGGTGGCCTACGTGGCCCTCAATACCCGGCACAAGCCGCTGGACGACGTGCGTGTGCGCCAGGCGATCAATCTCGCCTTCGATCGCCGGGCCTACCTCAAGGCACAGTTCGGCGAAGGCGCCGCCACGCAGGCCATCGCGCCCTACCCGCCGACGCTCTGGGGCTCCGACCCGCAGCTCAAGGGCTGGCCGCACAACCCGGCACGGGCACGACAGCTGCTGGATGAAGCTGGCATCAAACCCGGCCTGAAGCTGTCGATCTGGACCCGCCCCGGCGGCGGCCCGACCAACCCCAACCCCGGCATCGGCGCACAGATGCTGCAGGATGACTTGGAGAAGATCGGCATCCACGCGGACATCCGCGTGTTCGAATGGGGCGAGCTGATCAAGCGCGCCAAGGAAGGCGAGCACGACCTGATCTTCATGGGCTGGGTCGGCGACAACGGCGACCCGGACAACTTCCTCACGCCGAACCTGTCCTGCGAGGCGGCCAGGAGCGGCGAGAACCAGGCTGGCTGGTGCAATACCGAGTTCGACGAACTGCTGCGCCAGGCCCGCGCCAACACCGATCAGGATGTCCGCGCAGGCCTCTACCGCCAGGCATTGGCGATCTTCCAGCGCGAGGCACCGTGGATCGCCCTGGCCTACCCGAAGCAGTTCGCGGTGGTGCGGCCTGGAGTGAGTGGCTTCACCCTGAGCCCACTGGGATCGAACAACTTCTCACGGGTCGAACTGGCCCCGTAGGAGCGGACTTCGTCCGCGATGGCGTCCAGCGCGATGCTGACCTATCGCGGGCATGGCCCGCTCCTACATCGTTTTCTGGGTCCCCGCGTTCGCGGGGATGACGTGTGCAGAGGGCGATACATGACACCGTCACTCCCGCGAACGCGGGAGCCCAAAAGACAGTTGCTCCTACGCACAGAATTGCCGCACAACGAGATTGTTCGCGAGCGATCAGGCGTCCAGGCCGAACGGATCGTCCAACGAATGGCTCGGCTGGGTAAACCAGCGCGGCCCCTCGGCCGTCATGTAGAAGTGATCTTCCAGGCGGATGCCAAATTCACCCGGCACGCAGATCATCGGCTCGTTGCTGAAGCACATGCCGATCTCCAGCGGCGTTCTATCGCCACGCACCAGGTACGGCCCCTCATGGATATCCAGGCCGATGCCATGCCCCGTGCGATGCGGCAGGCCGGGCAGCGCGTAGTCCGGTCCCAGGCCACCAGCTTCCAGGCAACGGCGGGCAGCGGCGTCCACCTGCTCGCAAGGTGAACCCAGTACCGCTGCATCGAAAGCAGCCTGCTGCGCGGCCTTCTCCAGGCTCCACAGCTCGCGCTGGCGCGCGCTGGGCTTGCCGAACACATAGCTGCGGGTGATATCCGAGTTGTAGCCATACAGCTGGCAGCCAGTGTCGATCAGCACCATGTCGCCATCGCGCAGCGGGCGCGGCTGGCGCACGCCATGGGGGAAGGCGCTGTCCTCGCCGAACAGCACGATGCAGAAGGTCGAATCCGGCGCACCGACCTTGCGGTGCGCCGCCTCGATGAAGCGCACCACTTCGGTGGTGGTGATGCCTTCGCGCAGGATGCTGGCGGCGGCCTTGTGCACCTCCAGGGTCATGTCCTTGGCCCGCTGCATCAGCGCCAGCTCGGCCGGCGACTTGCAGCGCCGGCACTGCTCGATCAACGCGCCGGCATCGACCAGTTGCACTGATCCCGTCACCTGGCGCAGGCGCTCATACATGCCGAACGGCAGGCTGTGGGAAAGACCGACCCGCGCTCCGGCGCCAACTTCGATCTCCGCCAGCATCGCCATCAGCAGCGTGAAGGGGCTTTCGTGTTCAGCCCAGACGCAGATGCTGCCGGGCAGCACCTGCAGTTCACGTACCGTACCCTCCTCGAAGGCGGGCGCGATGTAGTGCACGTCGCCACGCGCCGGCACCAGTGCGCCGACCATCCGCTCACTGGGATTCCATTTCAGCCCGGTGAAGTAGAACAGCGAACTGCCGGCATCGATGAACACCGCCGCCATCCCCTGAGCCAGCATGAGCTGCTGCAGGCGCGCGATGCGCAAGCGGTACTCCTCCAGCGCGATCGGCTTGGCGCCAGCGGTCATCACCTGCAACGTGGCCAGTGCCTGTTCGGGGCTGACGCCCCCTACACCCAGTGTCATGCGACTCTCCCTACGAGAATGGAAACAACAGAAATTTAAGCAGCACTGAAATTTTCGGTCAAAGACTTTATGGCTCAATGCTTTCAGAGAGCGATCGCGCTGGTATGCTGCCGACGTCCCACAAGAGCCTTGCCAATGTCCTCAGATCGAATCGGAGAACGCCTGCGTCGTTATCGGCGCGCGGCGAAGAAAACCCTGAACCAGGTAGCTGCCGAGTCGGGCCTTACCGCCAGCTTCCTGTCCCAGGCCGAGCGCAATCTCACCGGCGTCTCGTTGTCTTCCCTGGCGAGCATTGCCAAGGCCCTCGATGTGCCGCTCAACACACTGTTCGATTCGCCGCAGCAAATACCGCCTGACTCGCACCAGGGCGAGCGCGTGCGCTACACCATCGAAGGCCAACCGCTGAGCTACGAGCGCCTGTCCAGCAGCTTTCCCGGCAATCAGCTGAATGCAGTGAAGGTGACAGTCCCGGTGGGCTACGAATCGGAACTGATCACCCATGATGGCTCGGAATTCGCCTACGTCCTCAGCGGACGCATCACCTATGTGATCGATGGCCACACCTATCCGCTGGGCCCCGGCGACTCCGTGCATTTTGATTCAGGCAAACGCCACTGCCTGCGCAATGCAGGTGACAGCGTCGCGGAAATGCTCTCGGTCACCACCTTGCCGCTGTTCGGCGAACACCCCGCGACCTGATTCACAGACTGGAAGTACTTTCAGTCCCACTGAATTTTAAGTTGAACTTAATTTCAGCCTGACTTAACTTCTGCGACGGCTGGACACCCACAGTCCAGCCATTTACGGACAGGCCTATCCGGCCCCGTCCGCCCGAGCCGGTCCCGGACCCTATCGGTTCGCCGGCCGCTGCAGAAGAACAAGAATGAGGTCAGGCAATGCGCAACATGCGACGTAACTCCCTGCACGCAATCGCCCTGGGTGGGCTGTTGCTCGCCGGTTCCGCGGCCCATGCCGCTTCCAGCCTGGTGTACTGCTCCGAAGGCAGCCCGGCGGGCTTCGACCCCGCCCAGTACACCACCGGCACCGATTACGACGCCACCTCCGAAACCCTGTTCAACCGCCTCGTGCAGTTCCAGCGTGGCAGCACCGAAGTCCAGCCGGCCCTGGCGCAAAGCTGGGAAACCTCCGCCGACGGCAAGACCTGGACCTTCCACCTGCGCCCTGGCGTGAAGTTCCACACTACCGAGTACTTCAAGCCGGCCCGCGAGTTCAACGCCGACGACGTGCTGTTCACCTTCAACCGCATGCTCGACAAGGACCAGCCGTTCCGCAAGGCCTATCCCACCGAGTTCCCCTACTTCACCGACATGGGCCTGGACCGCAACATCGCCAAGGTGAAGAAGGTCGACGAACACACCGTGACCTTCACCCTCAACGAGGTCGACGCCGCGTTCGTGCAGAACCTGGCGATGAACTTCGCCGTCATCCAGTCCGCCGAGTATGCCGAGCAGTTGCTCAAGCAGGGCAAGCCGGCCGAGATCAACCAGAAGCCCATTGGCACCGGCCCCTTCGTATTCAGCCGCTACCACAAGGACGCGCTGATCCGCTTCAAGGGCAACAAGGACTACTGGAAGCCCGACGACGTGAAGGTCGACAACCTGATCTTCTCCATCAGCACCGACGCCTCGGTGCGCGTGCAGAAGCTCAAGGCCGGCGAATGCCAGATCACCCTGAACCCGCGCCCGGCGGACCTTGAAGCGCTGAAGCAGGACCCGAACCTGAACATGCCCTCGCAACCGGGCTTCAACCTCGGCTACCTGGCCTACAACGTCACCCACGCCCCGCTGGACAAGACCGACGTGCGCCGCGCGCTGGACATGGCGCTGAACAAGCAGGCGATCATCGACGCCATCTACCAGGGCGCCGGCCAGCTGGCGGTGAACGCCATGCCGCCCACCCAGTGGTCCTATGACAGCTCGATCAAGGGCCAGGCCTACGATCCGGAACAGGCGAAGGCGCTGCTGAAGAAAGCCGGCGTGGCCGAAGGCACCGAAATCACCCTGTGGGCAATGCCCGTACAGCGCCCGTACAACCCCAACGCC
Organism: Pseudomonas sp. SCB32; assembly: GCF_009189165.1. NCBI lineage: Bacteria > Pseudomonadati > Pseudomonadota > Gammaproteobacteria > Pseudomonadales > Pseudomonadaceae > Pseudomonas > Pseudomonas sp. SCB32. The sequence continues at coordinate 1,138,087 of NZ_CP045118.1, read as the reverse complement.
AAGCTGATGGCCGAGATGATCCAGGCCGACTGGGCCAAGGTCGGCATCAAGGCGAAGATCGTCACCTACGAATGGGGCGAATACATCAAGCGCGCCCACGCGGGTGAACACGACGCCATGCTGTTCGGCTGGACCGGCGACAACGGCGATCCGGACAACTGGCTGGGCACCCTCTATGGTTGCGACTCGGTGAGCGGCAACAACGTCTCCAAGTGGTGCAACCCGGACTACGACAAACTGGTTCGCCAGGCCAAGGCCACCACCGACCACGACCAGCGCGTCGCCCTCTACCAGAAGGCGCAGCAGCTCCTGGCCCAGCAGTTCCCCATCAGCCCCATCGCCCACTCCACCGTCTACCAGCCCATGCGCAAGTCGGTGCAGGGCTTCCTGATCAGCCCCTTCGGGCGCAACTCCTTCTACGGCGTGGCCAACCAACCCTGACCGCAGCCTGACAGCCAGCCCGGCACAGACCGGGCGGCGCACCCCGCCCTCTCCTCCGCCTGCCGGCTCCCCTATCACCGCGATGGGTGGAGGAGATGCATTCGTTGCTAGGAAAACCCAACTACAACAAGGAGCAACTCATGCAGCACTACACGCGTACCCGGTCCCTCCTGGCCATGGCCATCAGCTGGGCCGTACTCAACCAGGCCTGGGCCGCCAAGGCTGGCGAAGATCTGCCGCCCGAGGAAGGTAATCGCGCAGAAGAGGTGGTGATGAAAGGCCAGGCGGGTGCCCGCGGTTTCATCGAAGGCCAGCAACTGACCTTCAGCACGCGCAACTTCGCCGCCCGCGAGCAGATGAAGGACAGCTTCCACTTCAACATCAAGAAGGACGGCTATACCGAACCGACCCACAGCCGCTACACCTGGACACAGGGCAGCCAGCTCAAGTACAGCTCCGGCTACACTCAGGGCACCGTGGGGGTTGGCCTGGAGACCGCCGTCTTCAACGAGGCAGCCCTGGAACGCGGGCACGGAGCCATCGCCGGAGGTGGCACCCGAACCCTGACCGACAGCGACGGCGATGCCATCGGGCAGTGGTCGAAGGCGGGCCTGGCCAACGTAAAACTGCGCGCCTCCAGCACCGAGTTGCGCGCCGGCCGCCAGCAAGTCAAGACGCCGGTCTTCAACATCAATGACAACCGAGCGCTGCCGTCCAGCTTCGACGGCATCAGCCTGCTCAGCGAAGAACTCGAAGGGCTGCAACTGCAGGGCGGCAGCTTCACCCGCGCCAGCCCGCGCACCGGCTCAGGCAATGAACGTCTCACCAGCGAATACGGGGCAAGGGGCTTCCACGGCGACCGTTTCAGCTATGCAGGCGGCAGCTACCAGGTGCTCAAGGAGCTGAAGCTGACGGCCTATGCCGGCAATTTCGAGGACGTCTGGAACCAGTACTACTTCGGCGCCTCCCACGACCTGGGCGACCCGGAAGCCCTGGCACTCAATACCAGCCTGAACTACTACAGCACCCACGATACCGGCGACCGCAGGGCTGGCTATATCGACAACGACGCCTACAGCCTGGGCTTCACCCTGACCCACGGCGCCCATGCCGTGCTGCTGGGCTGGCAACAGATCCGCGGCGACGAGTACTTCGACTACGTGCACGAGACCGCCGCCATCTACCTGGCCAACTCGCTGCTGTCGGACTACAACGGCCCGAACGAAAAATCCCTGCAGCTGCGCTACAGCACCGACTGGGCCGGCTTCGGCATACCGGGGCTGACGAGCATGGCCTGGTACGCCAAGGGCTGGGGCATCGATGGCACCCATTACGACGGCGATCGCAACGGCGCCTACGGCAACTACGACGAAGTGCGCAATCAGGACGGTGAGAGGCATCACGAACTCGGCCTGTCGGGCGGCTATACGCTCCAGGGTGGCCCGCTCAGGCAGAGCAACTTCCGCTTGAGCTACATGAAACATCTCGCCAGCCAGAACCAGGGCGACGGCAGCGTCAACGAGATCCGCCTGGTCAGCAACTTCCCCTTCAACCTGCTGTAAGGAGAGCCGGCATGTCCATCGCACGCATACTTCCCCTGCTGCTCGTCCTGGGCAGCGGCACCGCCCTGGCGCAGAACCTGGTGATCTGCACCGAGGCAAGCCCGGAAGGCTTCGACATCGTCCAGTACACTGGCGCGGTGACCAACGACGCTTCCGGGGAAGCGATCTTCAACCGGCTGGTGGACTTCCGTCCCGGTACCACCGAACTGACGCCGTCCCTGGCCGAACGCTGGGAGGTCAGCCCTGACGGGCTGACCTACACCTTCCACCTGCGCCCCGATGTGAAATTCCACAGCACCGAGTACTTCAAGCCCACCCGCCCGCTGAACGCCGACGACGTACTCTGGACCTTCCACCGCGCTCTCGATCCCAAGCACCCGTGGCACGACTCCGCCGTGCGCGGCTACGCCTATTTCGACGCCATGGGCATGCGCGACCTGATCAAGTCGGTGGACAAGGTCGACGACCTCACCGTGCGCTTCACCCTCAACCACCCCGAAGCGCCCTTCCTGGCCGACATGGCCATGGGCTTCGCCTCGATCTACTCCGCCGAATACGGCGACCAGCTGCTGGCCGCCAACCAGCAGGGCCAACTGAACAACCTGCCCATCGGCACCGGGCCGTTCGTCTTCAGTCGCTATGCCAAGGATGCCCAGGTGCGCTACCGCGCCAATCCGGATTACTTCGGCGGCAAGCCGGCCGTCGACAACCTGGTCTTCGCCATTACCCCGGACTCCAACGTTCGCCTGCAGAAGATTCGCCGTGGCGAATGCCAGATCGCGCTCTACCCCAAGCCCGCCGACGTGCCAGCGCTGCAACAGGACAAGAACCTGGCGGTAGACAGCATCGACGCCCTGCTGACCACCTATGTCGCGATCAACACCCGGCACAAGCCGCTGGACGATGTGCGCGTACGCCAGGCGATCAATCTCGCCGTGGACAAGAAAGCCATGCTCGACGCGGTTTACGGTGCCGACGCCGTCACTCCGGCCATCAACCCGTACCCGTCCAGCATGCTGGGCTACAACCGCGACATCCAGGACTGGCCGCACGACCCGGATCGCGCCAGGGCGCTTCTCAAGGAAGCGGGCGTTGCGAACCTCAAGCTGACGCTGTTCACCCGCAACGGCAGCTCCTCGACCATCCCCAACGCCGCGCAGATGGCACAGATGCTGCAATCCGATCTGGCCAAAGTCGGCATCGACCTGCAGATCCGTACCCTGGAGTTCGGCGAGCTGATCAAGCGCATCAAAGCCGGCGAGCACGATCTGTCGCTTTACGGCGGCTGGGCCGGGGACAATGGCGATCCGGACAATTTCCTCTCACCGAACCTCTCCTGCGCAGCGCCGAAATCCGGAGAAAACCACGCGTTCTGGTGTGATCAGGCCTTCGAATCACTGATTCAGGAAGCTCGTCAGACGAATGACACGGAAAAACGGGCGGAACTTTATAGAAAGGCGACATCAGTGTTCCACGAACAATCTCCATGGATTCCACTCGCGCATCCTAAGCTGTTCAATGTGCGACGCAGCAATATCGAGGGCTACACCATAAGCCCGCTGACCACCAACAACTTCGCCAATATCCAGGTGAAGCAATAAGAAACCGGCGCCATCAGCACCCCCGATGAGTAGCCGCTCGATGAGGAGTCCTCAACCACCATGCTGAGTTTCATCGCACGCCGATTCGGTCTGCTGATCCCGACCTTCTTCGGCGTCACCCTCCTGACCTTCGCATTGATCCGCCTGATTCCGGGCGATCCCGTGGAAGTGATGATGGGTGAACGCCGCGTCGACCCGCAGATGCACGCCGAGGCCATGCACCGCCTGGGCCTCGACAAGCCTCTCTACCAGCAGTACCTCGACTACATCGGCAATCTTGCCCAGGGCAACCTGGGCGAATCCCTGACCACCCGCGACAGCGTGTGGAAGGAATTCCTCACCCTCTTCCCCGCCACCCTCGAACTGTCGTTGGCCGCCCTGCTGTTCGCAGGAACCTTCGGCCTGCTCGCCGGGGTGATCGCCGCGCTCAAGCGAGGTTCATTGTTTGACCACGGGGTGATGACGATCTCCCTGGCCGGTTACTCCATGCCAATCTTCTGGTGGGGCCTGATCCTCATCATGCTGTTCTCCGTGAGCCTGGGCTGGACCCCGGTATCCGGGCGCCTCGACCTGCTCTACGACATCGAGCCGAAGACCGGCTTCATGCTCATCGACACCCTGCTCTCCGGCGAGCAAGGCGCCTTCCTCGACGCCGTGCGCCACCTGATCCTGCCGGCCATCGTGCTGGGCACCATCCCGCTGGCAGTAATCGCCCGGATGACCCGCTCCTCGATGCTCGAAGTACTGCGCGAGGACTACGTGCGCACCGCCCGCGCCAAGGGCCTGTCACCGACCCGCGTGGTGTTCGTGCACGCCCTGCGCAACGCCATGATCCCGGTGCTCACCGTGTTCGGCCTGCAGGTCGGCACGCTGCTCGCCGGCGCCGTGCTTACCGAAACCATCTTCTCCTGGCCGGGCATCGGCAAATGGCTGATCGACGCCATCGGCCGCCGCGACTACCCGGTGGTGCAGAACGGCATCCTCCTGGTGGCAACGCTGGTGATCCTGGTCAACTTCATCGTGGACATCCTCTACGGTCTGGCCAACCCACGCATCCGCCACCAACGCTGAGGAGCCCACGCCATGAATACCGCAAGCAAAGCTCCCGCCAGCGATCCGAGCCTGGTCTACCCGTCCCCGCTGAAAGAGTTCTGGCAAGCCTTCTCGCGCAACAAGGGCGCGGTCGGCGGCCTGCTGTTCATGCTGGTCATCGTGTTCAGCGCGGTGTTCGCGCCCTGGGTCGCGCCCCATGACCCGAGCGAGCAGTTCCGCGACTTCCTGCTCACCCCGCCGGTGTGGCTGGCAGGCGGCCACGCGCAGTTCCTGCTTGGTACCGACGAGCTGGGCCGCGACCTGCTGTCGCGCCTGATGCACGGCGCGCGGCTGTCGCTGATGATCGGCCTGACCTCGGTGCTGATCTCGATGATCCCCGGCATCATCCTCGGCCTGCTCGCCGGCTTCTCGCCCAACCGCCTGGGCCCGGTGATCATGCGCCTGATGGACATCATGCTGGCCCTGCCCTCGCTGCTGCTGGCGGTGGCCATCGTCGCCGTACTCGGCCCAGGCCTGCTCAACACGGTGATCGCCATCGCCGTCGTCTCGCTGCCGGCCTATGTGCGCCTGACCCGTGCCGCCGTGATGGGCGAACTGAACCGCGACTACGTCACCGCCTCGCGCCTGGCCGGCGCCGGTACCCTGCGCCTGATGTTCGTCACCGTGCTACCCAACTGCATGGCGCCGCTGATCGTGCAGGCCACCCTGAGCTTCTCCTCGGCCATCCTCGACGCCGCCGCCCTGGGCTTCCTCGGCCTTGGCGTGCAACCGCCGACTCCCGAGTGGGGCACCATGCTGGCCTCCGCGCGCGACTACATCGAGCGCGCCTGGTGGGTCGTCTCGCTGCCCGGCCTGACCATCCTGCTCAGCGTGCTGGCAATCAACCTGATGGGCGACGGCCTGCGCGACGCGCTGGACCCGAAGCTGAAGAACGCGGCGTGAGGAGCATCCCGATGAATACCCTGATGCTCTTCGTAGGAGCGAGCTTGCTCGCGAACCTGCAACCCCCTGCGTTCCCCGTTCGCGAGCAAGCTCGCTCCTACAAGAACAAGAGCCTGATGGAGACCGCCGTATGAGCCTCCTCGACCTGCGCAATCTCTCGGTCCGCTTCGGCGACCGCAACGCCGTTCCGGTGGTGGACGGCCTCGACCTCTCGGTGGACAAGGGCGAAGTCCTGGCCATCGTCGGCGAATCCGGCTCCGGCAAATCGGTGACCATGATGGCGCTGATGGGCCTGATCGACGCCCCCGGCATCATCACCGCCGACACCATGCAATTCGACGGCACCGACATGCTGCGCCTCAAGGGCCGTGAGCGGCGGCGCATCGTCGGCAAGGACATCGCCATGGTCTTCCAGGACCCGATGACCGCGCTCAACCCCAGCTTCACCGTCGGCTACCAGATCGAGGAAGTGCTCAACCTGCACCTCGGCCTGCGCGGCAAAGCCGCCCGCCAGCGCGCCCTGGAACTGCTCGAACGGGTTGAAATCCCCGGCGCCGCCCAGCGCCTGGACGCCTACCCGCACCAGCTCTCCGGCGGCATGAGCCAGCGCGTCGCCATCGCCATGGCCATTGCCGGCGAACCCAAGTTGCTGATCGCCGACGAACCCACCACCGCACTGGACGTCACCATCCAGGCGCAGATCATGGAGCTGCTGCTGAACCTCCAGCGTGACCAGGGCATGGCGCTGATCCTGATCACCCACGACCTCGCCGTGGTCGCCGAGACCGCCCAGCGTGTCTGCGTGATGTATGCGGGCCAGGCCGTGGAGATCGGCCAGGTGCCGGCGCTGTTCGACCTGCCTACCCACCCCTATACCGAAGCGCTGCTCAAGGCGATTCCCGAGCACAGCGCCGGCGAGGAACGCCTGGCCACCCTGCCCGGCATCGTCCCCGGCAAGTACGACCGGCCGCAGGGCTGCCTGCTGTCGCCGCGCTGCCCCTATGCCCAGGACAACTGCCGCAGCGTGCGCCCGGCGCTGGAACCCCATGCGCGTGGCGCGGTGCGCTGCTTCTACCCGCTCAACCTGAACGCCGAGGTGGCCCGATGAACACCGTCCTGACCGCCCGCGACCTCACCCGTCACTACGAAATCGCCCAGGGCCTGTTCAAGCCGCACGCCCTGGTCCGCGCACTCAACGGCGTGTCCTTCGACCTGCAGGCCGGCAAGACCCTCGCCGTGGTCGGCGAATCCGGTTGCGGCAAGTCCACCCTGGCGCGCGCCCTAACCCTGATCGAGGAACCCACCTCCGGCTCCTTGCAGATTGCCGGTCACGAAGTGAAGGGCGCCAACCACGAGACGCGCAAACAACTGCGCCGCGACGTGCAGATGGTGTTCCAGAACCCCTACGCCTCGCTCAACCCGCGACAGAAGATCGGCGACCAGCTGGCCGAGCCGCTGGTCATCAACACCAGCCTGTCCCGCGCCGAACGCCGCGAGCGCGTGCAGGCGATGATGAAACAGGTCGGCCTGCGCCCCGAGCACTACCAGCGCTACCCGCACATGTTCTCCGGCGGCCAGCGCCAGCGCATCGCCCTGGCCCGCGCCATGATGCTGCGGCCCAAGGTGCTGGTGGCGGACGAGCCGACCTCGGCGCTGGACGTATCGATCCAGGCCCAGGTGCTCAACCTGTTCATGGATCTGCAGCAGGAGTTCGGCACCGCTTACGTGTTCATCTCCCACAACCTCGCCGTGGTCCGCCACGTGGCCGACGATGTGCTGGTGATGTACCTCGGTCGCCCGGCGGAGATGGGGCCAGCGGACAAGCTCTACGAACGCCCGCTGCACCCCTACACCCAGGCGCTGCTCTCGGCGACCCCGGCCATCCACCCCGATCCGGACAAGCCCAAGATCAAGATCCAGGGCGAACTCCCCAACCCGCTCAACCCGCCCACTGGCTGCGCCTTCCACAAGCGCTGCCCGTATGCGACCGAGCGTTGCAGGACCGAGGTGCCGGAACTGCGCCTGCTCGATGAGCGCCAGGTGGCCTGCCACCACGCGGAGCAGTTTCTGAACTGAAACACGGTGGGCCGGTCTTAGGCCGGCCCACCCCTCCGGATTCAGCTGCGTCCTTCGACGCATCAGGATCAGGCCTACCGCCTGGCCTGAACTTCCCCGCTAGGGTGGCGTCCCGCCACCGCCCCGCACCGCAGTGGCCGTTATCCAGAGGGCCACGCCATTCATGCTGCTGTTCTTCCTCCTGCTCATTCTCGTCGCCGCGATCATCGCCAACGTCCAGATCCACAAGTGGAAACGCCAGCGGCGATCGGATGTTCGCGCGGCCGTGAGCTCGCGAAAAAAAGCGACGCCGAGGAAGAAGGCCCAGCAGGAGATCGATCTCGACGAGATCGACTGGGACGGCCTGGCCCCCGAAGAACCGGAGTTCACTGCGCCGCCTGCGCCTGTAGTGCCCCCCAAACCCGCCCCTGCGCCTGCGACTGCACCGTCGCCCAAACCCGCCCCTGCGAAAACGCCCGCCGCACCTCCCGAGACCAGACCGAAAGCGGAGCCCAAGGACGAGTTCTACCCGCTGGAGCGCGCACTGCCACAGGGGCAGCTGTCCGCCGCACAGCGCCACGAGGCCATGGCGCAACTGCTCAAGGCCAGCCTGTACCTACCCGCCCCGGAGCCCGGCGAAGAGCATGTCGTGCTGGACATCGACGATGGCGGCTACGTGCCCGTCGCCACCCATCCGGCAGCCGCTGCCATTGCACTGGGCCATCTCGCCGAAGACCTGCTGCAGTGTAAGGGCGACCAGTTGTTGCGCGAGCTGCGCGGCACTGGGCTGGGCCTGCTGGTGGTGGCGCGCAATCCACAGAAGCCCTCGGTGGCGAGGTTGTGGAAAATCGAGCCGGAAGACCTCTGACATCCGAGCCTTTGTAGGAGCGGGCCATGCCGCGATTCGCGCGCATGGCGCGTTCCTACAGGTCGCGGATCAGTGCCAGGCGCACACCGAAGCCCAAAAGAATTCCGCCAAAGCCCCACTGCTGCACCCGCTGCATCAACCGATGCCGCGCCAGCCAGCGGCCCATGCGCTCGCCGCTGACCGCATAGAAGCTGTCGAAACCCAGCCCAACCACCACCAGCACGCCGCCCAGCAACGCGAACTGCATGGCCAGCGGCCCGTTCTGCGGCTGGATGAACTGCGGCAGCAGCACCGAACAGAACAACAGCGCCTTGGGGTTCAGCAGATTGGTCAGCACGCCACGGCGAAAGGCTCGCCCATAACTTGCCGGGGATTTAGTGCATTCGCCGCTCTGCACAGCGAGGCCGACAGGCGCCCGCAGCAATTGCAGCCCGATCCACGCCAGGTACACACCGCCGACGACACGCACCGCATCGAAGGTCCAGGGCGCCGTGCGAAACAACAGCGCCAGCCCGGTCGCCGCCAGCGCCACATGGCAGCCCCGCGCCAGGGCCAGGCCGACGGCGGTCGCCAGCGCGGCGCGACTACCGTCGCGGGCGCCGGTGTGCAGCAGGAGAATCATGTCCGGCCCCGGCAGCAGGTAAACCATCGCCAGGGCCAGCAGGAACACACCGATATCCATAGATCCGCTCCAGAGAATGGGATAGCGGATAAGGATTCTATGCCCGAAGGCCAAGGCAGGTGCTTGCGTATTCGACCATGATCGGCAGACTGATTGGCACACTCTGCCAATCGTGACCCGCAAGAGAATCCAATCGTGCCAAATCCAAAACTGGACGCCTACGACCACCGCATCCTCGCCGCCCTGCAGCGCGACGGCCGCCTGACCAACGTGCAGCTCGCCGAGGAAATCGGCCTCTCGCCCTCCCCCTGCCTGCGCCGCGTGCGCCTGCTGGAAGAGGCCGGGATGATCCGCGGCTACCACGCCGAGCTGGGCCGTGACGAAGTGGGCCTGGGCCTGACGGTATTTGTCGGAGTGAAGGTCGAGCGTCACAGCGACAGCAGCGCGTCCGCCTTCCGCCAGGCGGTGATCGACCTGCCGGAAGTCATCTCGGTGCACCTGGTCAGCGGCGAATCGGACTTTCTCCTGCAAGTGGTGCTGCCCGACCTGCGCGCCTATGAGCAATTCCTCACCGGCACCCTGCTCAAGCTGCCAGGCGTCAGCGACATCCGCAGCAACTTCGCCATCCAGACGGTGAAGGAGTCGGCGCCGCTGCCGCTGCGGCACCTGCCTAAGTAGCGAAGAAGCGCAGGAACGCGCGCAGGTGCGCCTGCGCCTGTTCCACATTCGCCTGCGCAAAGTGCACTTCGCTGTGTGCCGGGCATTGCGCCAGGCGGCCGATGTCCAGCGGGTGCAACACGCCCAGCAGCGGGTAGCCGCCCATGCTTTGCCGGTCGGCCAGCAGGAGGATCGGCTGGCCATCTGGCGGCACCTGGATGGCGCCTTCCACTATCCCCAACGACCATTGCCGGCGCGGCGCGCTCAGTGCCTCGCCGCGCAGGCGCACGCCCATGCGGTCGGACTGTGGGCTGATCTGCCAGGCCTGGTCGAAGAACGCCTGTCGCTGTTCGTGGGGGAACGCATCCGGGCCGGGGAGCACGCGCAGCACCGGAGATTCGCGATAATCCGGCCGATAGGGCCAGGGCACGCTGGCGCCCGAAGTGAAGCGATCGCTCTCGTCGACACATTCCAGCAGGTCGCCCACGACGAGCGGCTGGCCATTCCCGGTGAGACCGCCCAGTTTTTCCCGCGTCTGGGTGGCGACGCTGCCCAATACCGGCTCGGCATGGAAGCCTCCCGCCGCGCCGAGGTAGATACGTTGCCCGGCGCGGGCGAAGCCCAGCTTCAGGCGCTGCCCTGCCCGCACGCGGAAGCGCGACCAGGCAAGCAGCGGCTCGTCGTCCAGCGTCGCGGGCAGCTCGGCGCCGGTCAACGCCAGCCAGCTGTCAGTCTGTGCTTCCAGCTCCACGCCGCCCAGTGCGATTTCCAGCAGCGGAGCGCCCTGGGCATTGCCGAGCAACCGATTGGCCCAGGCCGCCGCGTGTCTATCCACGGGGCCGCCAGGCGATACGCCCAGTCGCTGCCAACCCTGCCGGCCGCCGTCCTGCAGCAGGCACAACGGGCCGCAGGCAATGACCTTGAGGCTCACGATTCGCCACCGGCGGCGCGGTAGGCCGCCTCGCCGATGGGTACGAAACGCACGCGGTCGCCGACCGCCAATGGGCAAGGCGGTTGTCGATGCGGATCGAACAATCGCTGCGCGGTGCGGCCGAGCAGGTGCCAGCCGCCGGGCGACGCCTGTGGATAAACCGCCGTCTGCCGCTCGGCGATGGCCAGGCTGCCGGCGGCTACCCTGGTGCGCGGCGTGGCCCGGCGCGGCAAGGCGAGGCGCTCGTCCAGCTCGCCCAGGTAGGCGAAACCGGGGGCGAAGCCGATGGCGCCGACGCGGTAATCGCGGCCGGCGTGCAGCTCGATCACCTGTGCAGGCCTGAGCCCGCACTGCCGCGCGACGTCGCCGAGGTCTTCACCGGCGTACCACACGGCGATTTCGTGCAGGCGCCCGGCACTGTCGTCGAGGAAATCATCGGGCCACTCCGCCAGCGCGGCCTGGACGCGACTTTGCAGTTGCCTCAGGTCGATACGAAGCAGGTCGTAGTGCAACAACAGCGTGGTCCAGCCAGGCACGCAATCCGTCAGCGCCATGCCCAGCTCGACGCGCAGGCGCTCGGCCAGGCGGGCGATGCGCAAGGGCAACGTTCCGTCTGGCTGTTCGGCCAGGGTGATCAGCAGCGCCTGGGCACCGAAGGCTTCGACACGGATCATGCCTGGTCCAGCAGGCCACGCAGACGCCGCAGCACCGCCAGGGACTCGGGGTTGTCGCCATGCACGCAGAGACTGTCGGCGCGCAGGCGCAGCGGGTTGCCGTCGATGTCCGGGAAGGGCTCGCCACGGGCGATGGCCAGGGCCTGGTCGAGGATGCGCTGGGGTTCGTGGTGCACCGCATTGGGCAGGCGGCGCGGCGCGAGTTGACCGTCGGGCAGGTAGGCGCGGTCGGCAAAGGCTTCGAACATCAGCGGCACATCGGCGGCATCGGCCAGTTGCAGCTCGCGGCTGTTGTCGGCCAACGCCAGCACCATCAGCGGCAGGCTCTTGCGGTAGGCGGCGCAGGCGTCGAGCACGGCGCAGAGCAACGCGTCGTCGCGCACCAGGTCGTTGTACAGCGCGCCGTGGGGCTTCACATAGTCGACGCGGGTACCGGCGGCGCGGCAGAAGGCGTCCAGCGCGCCAAGCTGATAGAGCACCAGCGCCTGCACCTCCTCGGGCGAGCAGCTCATGTGGCGGCGGCCGAAACCCGCGAGGTCCGGGTAGGCAGGGTGCGCACCAATGCTGACGCCGTGCTCCACCGCCAGGCGCACGGTGCGCTGCATGGTCAGCGGATCGCCAGCGTGATAGCCGCAGGCGAGGTTCGCCTGGTCGATCAACGGCATGGCATGGGTGTCGTCACCCATTCGCCAGGCACCGAAGCTTTCGCCCATGTCGCAGTTGAGCAGGATCCGCGTCGTGCGCTCGGTCATCGGTCTCACCATCCTTCGAAAGTTCCTACAGGTTAAAGCACGCGCTGGCCTTTGGCCTTCGGAGAATACTCAGTCACGTTCAGGAGGAGTACTATCCCCCACCTAGACCCGCGGAAACCTCCCTGAATGATCAAAGCCGCCATTCTGGCCGCCTTCGGCCTGAGCATCATCTATGTCCATCTGCGTGGACGGGTGCGCCACAAATTCTCTCGCCAGTTGACCGACCACTCCAGCTTCCTGGCACCGATCAACTGCATCATGTACCTGTTCTCCAGGGTACCGAGCCGCCCGTACCTGGCGACCGACGAATTCCCCGAGATGCGCCTGCTGACCGAGAACTGGGAAACCATCCGCAGCGAAGCCCTGCACCTGCGCGATGCCGGCAGCATCAAGCGCTCCGACCAGCTCAACGACGTGGGCTTCAACTCCTTCTTCAAGACCGGCTGGAAACGCTTCTACCTGAAGTGGTACGACGACAGCCATCCGTCCGCCGACGCGCTGTGCCCGAAGACTACCGAGCTGCTGCGGCAGATCCCCTCGGTCAAGGCGGCGATGTTCGCCGAGCTGCCGCCGGGCTCGCGCCTGGTCCGCCACCGCGACCCCTATGCCGGTTCGCTGCGCTACCACCTGGGACTGATGACACCGAACGATCCGGGCTGTTTCATCGAGGTGGACGGCGAGCGCTACCACTGGCGCGATGGAGAGGCGGTGGTGTTCGACGAGACCTACATCCATTACGCCGAGAACACCACGGACCATGACCGGGTGATTCTCTTCTGCGACATCGAGCGCCCGCTGAAATACCGCTGGGCCACGGCGTTCAACCGCTGGTTCAGCCGCAGCGTGATGGCGGCGGCGGCTTCGCCCAACGATGCGGGCGACAAGACCGGCGGCATCAACCGCGCCTTCGCCTCGCTGTACAAGATCCGCTTGCAGGGCAAGGCGCTGAAGAAGCGCAACCGCAAGCTGTACTACCTGCAGAAGTGGGGCTTCCTCGCGGCAGTGCTGGCTGTGTTCATCTGGATCTGAGTGACGCCCCCGACATCAAGGCCTCCGCATTCGCGGGGGCCTTTTTGTTTGTGCGCCGCAACAGCATCGCGGGCATGGCCCGCTCCTACGGGAGCAGGGGCGTAGGGCATGAGGACAGTCGCTCCTGCAGTAGAAATCGGTTCTTCCTGTAGGAGCGGGCCATGCCAGCGAGAGCCGCGCGTCAGTACACGTCGCGCCGGTAGCGCCCGTTCTCCAGCAACGCCTCGACCCCGGCATCACCGAGCAGCTCGCGCAGCGTGCGGTCGACGCCCTCGGCCATGCCCTGCAGGCTGCCACAGACATGGATCACCGCGCCCTCGTCCAGCCACTGCGCCAGCGTCCCGGCCTCGGCGCGCAGGCGGTCCTGCACGTAGATCTTCTCGGCCTGGTCGCGGGAGAACGCCAGGTCCAGGCGCTGCAACTCACCACGCGAAAGCATGCCTTCCAGTTCCTCGCGGCAGTAGAAGTCATGGGCGATGCTGCGCTCGCCGAACAGCAGCCAGTTGCGGCGGCAGCCCTCGGCAATGCTGGCGCGCAGCAGGCTGCGCAGGCCGGCGAGGCCCGTGCCGTTGCCGATCAGGATCAGCGGGCGGTCGTCTTCGCTGAGATGGAAGGCGCGGTTGCGGCGCAGGCGCAGCAGGAGGCTGTCGCCCTCCGGCAGATACTGGGTCAGCCAGCCGGAGCAGATGCCCAGCGATCCATCGGCGTGCTGCTCCTGGCGCACCATCAGTTCCAGCGCACCGTCGCTGCGCAGCGAGGCAATGGAGTACTGGCGCACCGACAGCTTGATCAGCGCGTCGTAGACCGCCTGGCCATGCTGGCCGACCAAGTGCTCGAGATTGCCCGGCAGCAGGCAGCCGGCCAGGGCATCCCTCAGCGTCGTGGCGACGCCATCGACCTGGATACGGGAATCACCGTCCAGCCCCAGGCGGTTAAGCCAGGCGTTGACCAGGAACAGCGGCTGGCGGGGCACGATTTCCACCAGGTCGCCGGCGCTCCACTCGATCTGCGAATCGCTCGGTGCAGCCAGGCACAGCAACCAGGTGGACTCGCCCTGGCTGCCCGGATTGAGGTGCAAACGACCGGCCAGCGTCCAGACCTCGAAGGCCGGTGCGCTGAACGCGGCCTGCGGCGCGGCGCCGGAAAGCCCGGCCAGACGCTGTTGCCAGTCGTGGAGCGCGGCCGCATCGCCATTGTCCACCTCGACACCCTCGAACAACGCCCGAGCGCCCTGCCCCTGCAGCCAGCCCTGCAAGCGGTGGGCGAAACCACAGAAGTGGTCGTACTGGCGATCACCCAGGGCGAGAACGGCAAAGCGCAGGTCGGCCAGCCCGAGGCGCTGGCCAAGCAGTTGGCGCTCGAAGACACGGGCGTTGTCCGGGGCCTCGCCATCACCAAAGGTGCTGACCACGAACAGCGCGTTGCGGGTCTGCTCCAGCTGGGCACGGTCCAGTTTCGCCAGCGGCTCCACACGTACCGGCAGGCCGGCGGCCTGCAATTGCCCGGCGCTCTGCCAGGCCAGTTGCTCGGCAAAACCGCTCTGGCTGGCATAGCCCACCAGCCAGGCATCGGCGCCCGGATCGTTGCTCAGTTCCCCGCGCGCCGCCTGGGCCGCGCGCTTCTTGCGACGGCGGTCGAGGTAGAGCATCCAGCCGGTGACGAAGAACAGCGGCATCGACAGGCTCGCCAGCATCATCAGGATGCGCCCCGGCAGGCCGAAATAGCTGCCCACGTGCAGGGCGTAGACGCTGGTCAGCAGTTGCTTGCCGAACGAACTGTCGTCGTAGCGCTTGTGGGCCAGCAGCTTGCCGCTGGCCGGGTCGATGCTCATCTCGTTGAAAGCGCGCTCGTGGTCGGCATCACCCTCGAGGTAGAAGACGGTGGCCGGTTGGCCTTGCACTGGCGGCAGGCGCAGGTTGTAGGTGGTCATCGCGGCGCCGCCGGTCTGCTCGATGGTCGCCCAGACGGCGCTGGCGTCGACCACGGGCGGCGGGCCTTCCGGCGCCGGCCCGCGTTTGCCGCCACCGCGTTGGCCGCCCTTCTGCTGGCCGGCAGGGGCGTCGTCGAGCAGCTTGAACAAGCCAGCTCGATACCAGTCGTAGGACCAGAACAGGCCGGTCAATGTCGCCAGCAGGTAGAACGCCAGGCACCAGGTGCCGGCGACGGCATGCAGGTCCCAGTTGAACGTCCGGCCCTTCTTGGCCCAGTCGAAGGTCAGCCAGGCGCGCCAGCTCAGGGCCTTGCGCGGCCAGCGCAGGTACAGGCCGGACAGGCACAGGTAGAGCAGGATCAGGGTACAGGCGGCGGTGACCTGCTTGCCCGCCTCGCCTGCGGCGAGGAAGCGGTGCAGCTGCATGACGAAGTTGAAGAAGCCTTCCCCCCTGGGCGCCGGCAGGAAGTCAGCGGTGTAGGGATCGACGTAGCGCGACTCGCCACGGCGCTGGCCCGGCTGGGGCGTATAGAACAGACGGCCGGCCTGGTCGCCGTCGATGTTCACCCAGACGAAGGCAACCTTCTTGCCCGGCTCTGCGCTCTCCACCTGGCGGATCAGCTCGTCCATCGGCAGCGTGCCCTCGGCGCGCTTTTCCACGGTGAGGCTGGCAGGGTTCACGGTGCGCAGGATTTCATCCTGGAATGACAGCATCGCCCCGGTCATGCCCATCAGCGCCAGCACGAGCCCCGCGCTGATACCGAACAGCCAATGCAACTGGAACCAGACTTTCTTCAACACCGTGGCCTCACGTCCTGCCGACTCTGCGCGGAGCGGGATTTTATTGAGAACAGCTCGCAAATGCAGCCGATTTGACAATCTTTACCCAGGCCTTACGCCGGGCCAGCCTGGCGCTCCGACAAAGAAAAGCCCCGGCCGAGGAGCATCGGCCGGGGTGGGTCGCCTGCAGGCGATCCTTAGAAGTGGAAGTTGGTGGACAGCAGCACGGTGCGGCCAGCCGCCTCCGACGCGTAGTGCGCGGCATAAGCCTTGTCGAAGTACTTCTTGTCGAAGACGTTCTGCACGTTGAGCTGGAAGTCGACGTTCTTGCTCAGCTTGTAGCTGGCCATCGCGTCGTAGCGCCAGTAGTCCGGGACGTACATGGTGTTGGCCACATCGCCGTAGACCTTGTCGACGTAGAAGGTGCCGCCGCCGATGGTGGCCTTGGGCAGGATGTCGTAGGTGGTCCAGAGGGTGAAGCTGTTCTCCGGCGTGTTGGGCATCTGGTTGCCGTCGTTGGACGGGGCGTTGGCGGTGATGTTGCCGCTACGGCCGGCCTTGCCCGCCTTGACCAGCTCGCTGTCGAGGTAGCTGTAGCCGGCGAAGACCTTCCACTTGTCGGTCAGTTTGCCGCTGGCGGAGAGCTCCAGGCCGTCGACGCGGGACTTGCCGGCGTTGTCGTAGGTCTGCGGCGCGACGAGCACGCGGGCGTTGTCCTTCTCAGTGCGGAAGACCGCCGCGGTCAGTTCCAGGCGCTCGTCCAGGAAGTTCCACTTGGTCCCCACCTCGTAGTTGGTGGTTTCTTCCGGTTCAAGGCTGTTCTTCACCGCGAAGGCGTCCACCGCGTTGGAGGTGTCGCCGTTGTCCAGCATGCTGCCCGGCGGCGTCGCCGAGGTAGCGTAGGACGCGTAGATGCTGCCGTTGTGCGCCGGCTTATAAACCACGCCACCCTGCCAGTTCCAGAAGGTGGAGTTGTCCTCGAACTTGGTGGTCGGGGTGACGGCGTGGTTCTTCGCGGTGGTCTGGAAGGCGTCGAAACGCGCGCCGAGGTTGACCTGCCACTGCTCGTTCAGGTCGATGGTGTCGAAGCCGTAGATGGCCTGGGTGGTACCGACGGTGTTCAGCGGCTTGTAGTTGCGGGTGATGCTGCCGCTCCACGGATCGTTCGGCGTCGGGTTTTCCAGGCTGGTGCAGTTATAGCCGCTCGGCGCGCCGATGATCGACGGGTTGCACTTGTTGGCGCCGGCGCTGGAACCGGTGTTGGTGTTGACCGTGTAGCTGTCGCGCTTGCTGTCTTCGCGGGTGAATTCCACGCCCGTGGTGAAGCTGTTCTTGAACCCGCCCAGGTAGAACTCGCCGAACAGATCGGTCTGGTTGGTCGCGGTGGTGGTGGTGCTGATGCGGTTGTTGTTGCGCCGCCAGACCGTGCCGTTGTTGATGTTGCCCTGACTGTCGTCGGGCTGGGTCCAGATGTAGTCGGTGTGGCTGGTGCCATAGCGCGTGGTGTTGCGCAGGCTCAGGTTGTCGTTGAAGTCGTGGTCGAAGGTGATGGTGCTGGTGTCCACGCGGCTCTTCTGGAAGTCGCGGTCCTCCAGGCCGTAGTAGTTGCTACGGTCGACGTTCACCGGCTTGTCCGGGTTGTGCTTGCTGCGGTCAGCGCTCTTGGCGTAGGGAATGCCCGAGTCCGGGGTATCGTCGCTTTCCAGGTGATAGTGGCTGACGGTAAGACGGGTCGGACCGTTGAGGCCGAAGGTCAGCGACGGTGCGATACCCCAGCGGCTGTAGTCGACGTTGTCGCGACCGGCGACGTTCTGGTCGTGGGTCATCAGGTTCAGGCGGAAGGCGGCGTTGCCGTCGAGGAACTCCTGGTTGGTGTCCAGGGTGTAGCGGCGGGTCTGGTCAGAGCCGTAGGTGAAGCCGCCGTCGGTGAAGTTACCGGCCTTGGCCTGCTTGCTGATCAGGTTCAGGCTGCCACCGGCCGAGCCGCGGCCGCCGAAGGCCGAGTTCGGGCCCTTGCTGACTTCGATCTGCTCCAGGTTGAAGACTTCGCGGGATTGCGCACCGGTGTCACGCACGCCATCGACATAGGTGTCGCTCTGCGCGTCGAAGCCACGGATGAACGGACGGTCGCCCGTCGGGTTGCCGCCCTCGCCGGCGCCGAAGGTAATGCCCGGCACGGTACGCAGGGCATCCTGCAGGGTCAGCGCGCCGGTGTCCTTGATCACCTGCTGCGGCACTACGGTCACCGAACGCGGCGTATCCAGCAGCGGCGCGGTGTACTTTTTCGACGCGGACTTCTCGACGCTGTAGGTCGTCGGGTCCTGCTGCTGGGTGCCGACGACGGTATCGGCGTCCAGGGACAGCACGTCCTGGGTCGGTTTCTTTTCCGAAGACTCGGCGGCATAGGCCAGGTGGCTGCCGGACATGGCGGTGATGGCGACACCGACGGCGGATGCCAGAAGGCGCGGCGTATTGCCGGCGAGATCGGACGATTGGCGCAACATTGCAAATCCCTCCCCAGGGGCTCATGAAGGCCGCGCAATCTATTGCAATTAAGAATTCATATCAATTACTAGGCATTATCATACGCATCTGATTTACAAGATTTACACTTTGTGACTGGCCGATGACAAAGCGCGACGGTTGTAGGCCTCCGTTGCAAATCATTATCATTGGCACCTCTTCAGGCACCGACGGAACCGCCCAATGCTGCTGCACATTCCCGGCATCTTTACCCGCGAGGAAGTCGCGCGCATCCGCGCGGCCCTGGAACAGGCCGAATGGGGTGACGGCAAGGCCACCGCCGGTTACCAGTCGGCCCGTGCCAAACACAACCTGCAACTGCCCCAGGACCACCCGCTGGCCCGCGAGATCGGCGAAGCCATGCTGCAGCGCCTGTGGAGCAATCCGCTGTTCCAGTCTGCGGCGCTGCCGCACAAGGTCTTTCCACCACTGTTCAACTGCTACACCGGCGGCGGCTCCTTCGACTTCCATATCGACAACGCCGTACGCGATATCCAGGGTGGCCGCGAGCGCGTGCGTACCGACGTCTCCTCGACCCTGTTCTTCAGCGACCCCGAGGACTACGACGGCGGTGAACTGGTGATCCAGGACACCTATGGCACCCAGCAGGTCAAGCTGCCGGCCGGCGACCTGATGCTCTACCCCGCCACCAGCCTGCACAAGGTCAACCCGGTGACCCGTGGCGCGCGCATCGCCTCCTTCTTCTGGACTCAGAGCCTGGTGCGCGAGGACAGCCAGCGGGCCCTGCTGTTCCAGATGGACCAGTCGATCCAGGCCCTGACCCGCGATGTGCCCGAGCATCCCGCACTGGTCGAGCTGACCGGCACCTACCACAACCTGCTGCGCCGCTGGGTGGATGTCTGACCGCCCATGAGCTTCGTCCTGCGCCGTACCGAAGAAATCGCCGTTGAAGACCTCACCGGCCAGCTCGCCGACAATCCACGCCAGGCGGCACGACTGATCCTCACCGCCGCCCGCGAGGGCGATCTGGAAGCCCAGGCGCTGCTCGGCCAGATCCTCCTCGACGGCCACGGCATCGAACGCGATCCGGCGCTGGCCATGATCTGGTTCGGTATCGCCGCCGAGCGCGGCCACTCCATGGCCCGCAACGTCCTCGGCCGCTGCCTGGAACACGGCTGGGGCTGCGCCGCCGACCCTGCGGCAGCGGCTCGCCACTACGCGCTTGCCGCCGAGGCGGGCCTGGACTGGGCGATGTACAACCTGGCCAACCTTCTGGCCACCGGTCGCGGCGTGACCCGTGACGAGGCGCGCGCCTTTGCGCTGTACCGTCGGGCGGCAGGGCTGGGGCATGCCAAGTCGATGAATCTGGTCGGCCGCTTCCATGAGGATGGGCTGGTGGTCCCCCGCGATGCCGTGGCCGCCCATCGCTGGTACCGGCGCTCCGCCGAGGCCGGCGACTTTCGTGGGCAGTTCAGCCATGCCACGGTGCTGGCCGAGGCCGGCTATCTGGAGGCCGCCCTGCCCTGGCTGCAGCGCGCCCTGGATGGCGGCAACCTGAACTTCCTGCGGGTCGCCCGCGAGCAACTGGCCCGCTCCCCCCAGGAACCTCTGCGCCAGATGGCGCTTGCCTACTGCCTCCGCGCGGCTGAACTGGGGGAAGAATCCGACAGGATGCGTCTGAATTCGCTGCGTCTAGCACAGGATTGTTGCAACTTGACGTAATTTTCACGCCAGACCTGATACCCTCCCCGGCTTTTTCGGCTGCGGGATTGCAGCTTCCTGTCCCGAATTCGACGAGGCGTGTGTGTCTACCCTGATTTCTCCTTCCGCCCGTAAAGGCATCGACTGGGCCGGCCTGGGCTGGCTGCTCCTGTTCTTCTGGTACTTCTCCGGCGTCACCCAACTGCTGATCCTGCTCAACGGCACCACCGGCTTCGCCGGCTTCCGTGACGCCTTCTTCCTCAGCAGCCTGTGGCTTGCCCCGGTACTGTTGCTGCCACGCTTCGCCCGTGGGATTTCCGCGATCATCGGCCTGGTGCTGTGGGGCGCCTCGCTGGTCGGCCTGAGCTATTTCGGCATCTACCGCCAGGAGTTCTCGCAGAGCGTCATCTTCGTCATGTTCGAATCGAACACGGCCGAAGCCGGCGAGTATTTCAGTCAGTACTTCAGCGTCTGGCTATGCCTTGCGCTGCTGATCTACAGCGCGGTCGCGGTGCTGCTGTGGCGACGCATCCGCCCGGTCCGCCTGCCGCTGTATTCGCGCATTCCGGTGGCCGTGCTGCTGGTGGTGATGAACCTGATCTACCCCTTCTACAAGCAGATGGTGACCCAGCATCGCACCTTCGCCGAATCGCTGGAGAAGGTGCAGCAGCGCATGGAGCCTGCGGTGCCCTGGCAACTGGTAGTGGGCTATGCCCAGTACCGCCAGCAACTGGACAACATGCAGAAGCTGCTGGAACAGAACGCCGCGCTGCCGCCGCTGCAGAACCTCAAGGACGGCAGCGGCGAGGCGCCGCGCACCCTGGTGCTGGTACTGGGTGAATCCACCACCCGCGAGCACATGCACCTGTACGGCTACCCGCGCGAAACCACCCCGAACCTCGATGCGCTGGCCGCCGAGGGCCACAACCTGACGGTGTTCCAGAACGTAGTCTCGCCGCGTCCCTACACCATCGAGGTGATGCAGCAGATCCTCACCTTCGGTGACGAGCAGAACCCCGACAAGTTCCTCACCGATCCGTCGCTGATCAATCTGATGAAACAGGCAGGCTACAAGACCTTCTGGATCACCAACCAGCAGACGATGACCAAGCGCAACACCATGCTCACCACCTTCTCGCAGCAGACGGACGCGCCGGTCTACCTGAACAACCAGCGCAACCAGAACGCCAGCCAGTACGACGGCGTGGTGCTCGAGCCGTTCCAGAAGGCCCTGCAGGACCCGGCGCAGAAAAAGCTCATCATCGTGCACCTGCTGGGCACGCACATGGACTACCGCTACCGCTATCCGGAGCAGTACGGCCATTTCAATGACCGCCAGGGCGTGCCCTCGGCGCTGTCCGACGAGCAGGTGGAAACCTACAACTTCTACGACAACGCCGTGCTGTACAACGACTTCGTGATCTCCAGCCTGATCAAGCGTTACGCCGCGACCGATCCGAACGGCTTCCTGCTGTACCTCTCCGACCACGGCGAGGATGTCTACAGCTCGGGCAACCACGATCGCCTGGGCCGCAACGAAGGCGCCCCGACCCGGCCGATGTACACCATCCCGTTCATGCTCTGGACCTCGCCCAGCTGGCAGGCGGCGCACCCGCGTGACCTGCAGGCTGCCGCCAGCCGCCCGTACAGCAGCTCGCACCTGATCCACACCCTGTCGGACCTCGCGGGCCTGAGCTACGACCATTTCGAGCCGGCCAAGAGCCTGGTCAGCGACCAGTTCGTGGCGGCCCCGCGCTGGATCGGCGACCCCTACGCCAAGAATGGCCTGCATGAGTTCGACAAACTGCCGCCGACCCAGTCCGCGCCGCAGCAGGAGATCGTCAAGAACGCGAAATCGCCGGCCACCGCCCAGACGCCGGCGGCACAGCCCAACAAGGGTTGAGTCGATCCTGACAATGAAAACGCCCCGCTCTGCGGGGCGTTTTCATTTCCCGGTGCACCGTTTTTCGTAGTAGCGGACGCCGTCCGCGATCCAACGTCGCGACCGGCTCATCGCGGACGGAGTCCGCTCCTACAGGTTACCGGGACGCTTGAACGTAGGGAGCGGCATCCTGCAGGAGCGAGAGTGCTCGCGAACCAGCCCCGCTGCGGAATCCGTTCGCGAGCACGCTCGCTCCTACGAAAAGCCAACACCGGAAACGAAAAAGCCCCGCATCGCGGGGCCTCTTCATTCGCACTTGGGGCTTACAGGTAGAACGCCTTCAGCGGCGGGAAGCCGTTGAATTCCACCGCGCTGTAGCTGGTGGTGTAGGCGCCGGTGGACAGCCAGTACAGGCGGTCGCCGGCAGCCAGGTTCAGCGGCAGGCCGTACTTGTAGTGCTCGTACATGATGTCGGCGCTGTCGCAGGTCGGGCCGGCGATCACCACCTCTTCCAGCTCGCCCTGCTTCTCCACGTGGATCGGGAACTTGATGGACTCGTCCATGGTTTCGATCAGGCCGGAGAACTTGCCCACGTCGGTGAACACCCAGCGCTCCACGGCGGTACGCGACTTGCGCGCCACCAGCACCACTTCGCTGACCAGGATGCCGGCGTTGGCGATCAGCGAACGACCCGGCTCCAGGATGATTTCCGGCAGCTCGTCGCCGAAGTCTTCCTTGAGGAAGCGGATGATCTCCTCTGCGTAGGTTTCCAGGCTGTTGGTCTTGGCGATGTAGTTGGCCGGGAAGCCACCACCCATGTTGATCATTTTCAGCTCGATGCCGTCTTCTTCCTTCAGGCGCTCGAAGATGACCTTCACCTTGGCGATGGCCGCATCCCACACGCCGATGTCACGCTGCTGCGATCCGACGTGGAACGACACACCATAGGGCACCAGGCCCAGGTCGCGGGCCAGCACCAGCAGGTCCATGGCCATGTCGGTCTGGCAGCCGAACTTGCGCGACAGCGGCCAGTCGGCCGAGGTGGAGCCTTCGGTGAGGATGCGCACGTAGACCTTGGCGCCCGGCGCGGCCTTGGCGATGTTGCGCAGGTCGGCTTCGGAGTCGGTGGCGAACAGGCGCACGCCCTTCTCATAGAAGTAGCGGATGTCGCGAGCTTTCTTGATGGTGTTGCCGTAGCTGATGCGCTCCGGGCCCACACCGGTCTTCATCACCTTGTCCAGCTCGTAGATCGAGGCGATGTCGAAGTTCGAACCCTTGTCGCGCAGCAGCTCGGTGATCTCGGTGGCCGGGTTGGCCTTCACCGCGTAGTAGATCTTGGCGAAGGGGAAGCAGTCGGTCAGCTGATCGTATGCGTTGGCGATGGTCTGCTTGTCGATGACGACGAAGGGGGTTTCCTGCTTGTCGGCAAAAGCCTTCATGCGCTGGAAGGTTTCCGGGGCGAAGTAATCCTCGACCTTGATGGACATGGTTGGGACTCCAAATGGCAAAACACGCAATTGAAAAGAGGGACGGCTCTTATCTTTCGAGCCACGAACGCCTGATCAGTTTCCCCACTTTGGTTCGCCTACTTCCCAAGGCATGTCGCCGAGTATCACCGGTTCCAGTTCTCCAGGACTCCCTGCCCCTGTCGGGGCGGCGGAGTCACCGGGCCGGCAACCTCTCGTCGTCAGTACTTGAGCCGGATGGATCGTTTCCAGCATGAGCGTTCGGGCGCGAACTTTAGGACCACAGGCACCACAGATCAATCAAAAATTGCCGCTTTTTCATAACCCTTTGTCGCGATCCGGCGTTTCGTTTCAAATCCTTAACAAAACGTCATGAAATGCTGCACAGGCGCGGGTTTCAGAGGGATGACAAGGGACGCCGGAGGCGCTTTTTTCGCCCTGGATAAAGAGGCCATTGCCGGGTTGGCCGATGGCGCCGTCGCTCTCCTCTGATCGACTGCCGGGACACCCATCGGGAGTGAGTTCATGGGTGCCACCCGAACGCACATCAACCACCGGTTGCCCGGCGGCGCTGATCGACCGGCCATTTCCCGTTATAATCCGGCGCTTTTGGGCCGATCCGGGCCCATCATCGATTCCAGCCAGGCACGCATCCATGACCCTCCAGGCCGCCGAAGTCGCCAAACGCCGTACGTTCGCGATCATCTCCCACCCCGACGCCGGTAAAACCACCATTACCGAAAAGCTCCTGCTGATGGGCAAGGCGATCGCCGTCGCCGGTACCGTGAAGTCGCGTAAATCCGACCGCCACGCCACCTCCGACTGGATGGAGATGGAAAAGCAGCGCGGCATCTCCATCACCACCTCGGTGATGCAGTTCCCCTACCGCGAGCACATGATCAACCTGCTCGACACCCCCGGCCACGAAGACTTCTCCGAAGACACCTACCGCACCCTGACCGCGGTGGACTCGGCGCTGATGGTCCTCGACGGCGGCAAGGGTGTAGAGCCGCGCACCATCGCCCTGATGGAAGTCTGCCGCCTGCGCGACACGCCCATCGTCAGCTTCATCAACAAACTCGACCGCGACATCCGTGACCCCATCGAGCTGCTCGACGAGATCGAAGCCGTCCTGAAGATCAAGGCCGCGCCCATCACCTGGCCGATCGGCTGCTACAAGGACTTCAAGGGCGTCTACCACCTCGCCCAGGACAAGATCATCGTCTACGTGCCGGGCCACGGCCACGAGCGCATCGAGACCAAGATCATCGACAAGCTCGACTCCGACGAAGCCCGCGCGCACCTGGGCGACCTCTACGAGAACTTCCTCGAAGAGCTGGAACTGGTGCAGGGCGCCTGCCACGAATTCGACAAGCAGGCGTTCCTCGATGGCGAGATGACTCCGGTATTCTTCGGTACCGCGCTGGGCAACTTCGGTGTCGACCAGGTGCTCGATTGCATCGTCGACTGGGCCCCGCAACCGCTGGAGCGCGGCACCCACGAGCGCACCGTGGCGCCGACCGAGGAGAAGTTCTCCGGCTTCGTGTTCAAGATCCAGGCGAACATGGACCCGAAACACCGCGACCGCATCGCCTTCATGCGTATCTGCTCGGGCAAGTACGAGAAGGGCATGAAGATGCGCCACGTGCGCCTGGGCAAGGACGTGAAGATCGCCGACGCCCTGACCTTCTTCTCCAGCGAGCGTGAGCAGCTGGAAGAGGCCTTCGCCGGCGACATCATCGGCCTGCACAACCACGGCACCATCCAGATCGGCGACACCTTCACCGAAGGCGAGGCGCTGGGCTTCACCGGCATCCCGCACTTCGCCCCGGAACTGTTCCGCCGCGTGCGCCTGAAGGACCCGCTGAAGTCCAAGCAGCTGCGCCAGGGCCTGCAGGAACTGGCCGAGGAAGGTGCGACGCAGGTGTTCTTCCCCGAGCGCAACAACGACATCATCCTCGGCGCCGTCGGTGTGCTGCAGTTCGACGTGGTCGCCAGCCGCCTGAAGGAGGAATACAAGGTCGAGTGCGCCTACGAGGCGATCAACGTCTGGTCGGCGCGCTGGATCGAATGCAAGGACGAGAAGAAGCTCAAGGAGTTCAAGGACAAGGCCATGGAGAACCTCTCCGTGGACGGCGGCGGCCACCTCACCTACCTGGCCCCGACCCGCGTCAACCTGGGCCTGATGGAAGAGCGTTGGCCGGACATCACCTTCCGCGCCACCCGCGAACACCACTGAGTTCGCCGTTCACGAAAACGCCCGCCTTGCGCGGGCGTTTTTATTTGCGCCGGGCTGCTTTCGTAGGAACAGCCTTCTGTCTTCTGGGCTCCCGCGTTCGCGGGAGTGACGGTATTGTGCCCAGCCCCCCCGCACACGTCATCCCCGCGAACGCGGGGCCCCAGATACAGGTGTAAAAGCAGACTCCACCCTTGATCTACCCGCGTCGAAAATGATCGCGGACGGAGTCCGCTCCTACGAAAGGCCGTACATCACGGATCGAGCGCGCCGGAGTTCCAGGTGCTCGAAGATGCGCTGCCGGTGAGCTTGGCCGCGATGGCGCCCTGGGGAATCAGACGATCGCGGTAGCGGGTGGCGAGGATGCCGCTCTGCGGCGCACGCAGGATGTGCTCGCTGCTCGCATCACCAGGACGGGCGATGATGCGGCCGAAGCGCTCGCCGGCCTCGACGCGTTCGCCCAGCTCACGCTCGAACACCAGCACACCGGCAGCCGGGGCGAACACGGTTTCCATGAATCCGATGGGCGTGGCGACACCTTTCCATTCCGGCAACAGCTCGGCGTCCGTCACCGCGCCGCGCGCCCCGAGGAAGCGATAGAGCCCTTCCGCGTCCTGCCGCGCCAGCGCATCGCTGACATCGCCCTGCCCACGCAATTCGACCGTGGCCACCAGGCGCCCATCGAGGCGCTGCTCGGCGAGCCAGGGCGCAATCACCACCTCCTCGAAGGCGCCGTCGCTGTCGCCCTCCCAGATGATCGCCAGTTCCGCGCGCAGCGCCGCGGCGAGGTCCTGGCCGGCGGGCCAGAAGCACTCGTGCAGGTAGACGTATTGCAGCGCTTCGTCGTCGGTGTGCAGGTCGAGCACGATGTCCGCCGGTGCAGCCAGTTCGGCCAGGCGCTTCTGCCACAGCGTGAGGTTGTCCAGGGTCCCCGTGGCCGCCGCCGAAGTGGGGAAGCCACGATTGAAGTTGCGCGCGCTCGCCTCGTGATGACGGCCCAGGATGCGCCCCTGGCGGAACTGCCCGATGCCGATGGGATTAGCTTGCGGCACCAGCGTCACGCTGCCGTTCAGCGTACCGTTCCGCGCCGCCTCGTGCAGGCGCGGCAGCAGTTCGTGGAGCACCAGCATCCCGGCGATTTCATCGGCATGCACACCTGCTTGCAGGTGCACCTTCGGCCCCGGCTTGCCGCCATCGACACGCCAGGCGCGCACGCGCAGCTCGGCACCGGAATCCCCGGGTACGCTGAAGGAAACGTCCTCGATCATATGCACTCTCCTCTGTTGGGCCTCTGTCCGAATCGCCCATGGAAATCTTCTTCGGCGCCTCCTAGTATCGGAGCCATTCGCTAGCCCAGAAGGACACCCCCTTGGATATGCCTCGCCAGAAAGCCCAGCGCGCCACCTCCGAGGAACGTCGCGACCACCTGGTGCGCGCCTGCCTCAAGTGCCTGGTCGCCGACGGCCACGCGGGCATTTCGGTGCGCCGCATCGCCAAGGAGGCCGGCGTCGCCGTCGGCCTGGTCAACCACCACTTCGGCAGCATCGACGCCCTGGTCGCCCAGGCTTACGAGACCCTCGCCAGCGAAGTCACCCAGGCCCTCTACGAGCAGGTCGACGCCGCCGGCAATGATCCTGCGGCGCGCATGGAAGCCTTCCTTACCGGCTCCTTCTCGCCCCAGGTGCTGGACCCCGACCTGCTCAGCCCCTGGGTGGTGTTCTGGAGCCTGATCCGTCACTCGCCGCCGGTGAACGACGCCCACGAGCGCGGCTACCAGAGCTACCTCACCATCCTGGAAAAACTCATCAGTGACCTCGCCAGCGCCGAGGGCTTCTCCGTTGCGCGACCGCGCCTGGCCGCCATCGGACTCTCCGCCATGCTCGACGGGCTCTGGCTGGAGTGGTGTCTGAACCCCGCCACCTTCAGCGCCGCCGACGGCCTGGAACTCAGCCGCTGCTGGGTAGAGGGGCTACGTCGCGGCGCCTATGCCTGACGACCTGCTGCGCGTCGGCTGGATGTCGTTGGACGGCGCTCTCAGATGCTCATTTACTGGCGTAAACTCCGCTCCTCGAGCCCCGCCCGCCTAATCCAGCTCTAGCTCGCGAGATCGTAATGCGAGCCATAAATCCACTATCAAACAGCCGTGCGCGGCCGCCGCTTGCCCAGCCAGGAGCGCTGCGTCGTGCTTTGCGCCTCGCGGCGAATCGGCGTGGTGCGCTCCAGCACGGCGAAGCCGGCTTCGATGATGAAGGTCAGGCAGATGTAGATCGCCGCCACCAGCAGCAGGGGCTCATAGACGTTGAAGGTCTGTGCGCGCACTACGTTGGCCGCGCCGAGCAGGTCGACCACGGCGATGGTCGAGGCCAGCGCCGTGGACTTGAGCAGCATCACGCTCTCCCCCGCCAGGGTCGGCAGCAGCAGGCGGATCGCCCGTGGCAGCCAGACGCGGTAGAGCACCAGCGTGCGGTTCATGCCGAACGCCGAAGCGGCCTCCAGCTCGCCGCGCGGCACGGCCTTCAGACCGCCACGCACCACCTCGCCGACGTAGGCGCCGACCGAGAGGATCAGGGCGATGACGATGTACCAGAAACCGTCACGCAGATAGGGCCAGAGGAAGCTGCCGCGGATCAGCGGGAACTGCGCGAACAGGCTGCCCAGGCCGTAGTAGAAGATGTAGATCTGCACGAGCAGCGGCGTGCCACGGATCACGCTGGTGTACGCCAGCGCCAGGCGCGCGACCAGGAAGTTGCGCGACATTCGCGCCAGCGCCACGCCCAATGCCAGCGCGAAGCCCAGGATGGCGGAAATCAGCAGGATGATCAGGGTGGTGCCCAGCCCCTTGAGCAGCAGGGCACCGTAGACGAATAGCCAGTGTTCGTTCATCGCCGCGCCTCGTTCAAACCGCCGGAATCCAGCGGCGGAAGCGCCGCTCCATGTAGCCTGCGAACAGGTTGGAAAGCACGGTGAGCACGTAATACAGCGCCGCCGCGGTGAGATAGAAAGTCAGGTAGTGACGTGTGGAGCCTGCGGCCTGCTTGGCGGTGTAGAGCAACTCGTTGGTGCCCACCACGCTGATCAGCGCGCTGTCCTTGATCAGGTTGACCCAGAGGTTGGCCATGCCGGCCAGCGCGTTGGGCGCCATGATTGGCAGGGTCACGCGGCGGAACAGGCCGAAGCCGTGCATGCCGTAAGCCCGCGCCGCTTCGATCTGCCCGTAGGGGATCGCCTGGATCGCGCCACGGAAGATCTCCGAGGCATAGGCGCCCTGCACCAGGCCGAGCACGACGATGGCCACCACCATGCCGTTGAGCTTCACCTCGCCGTAGCCCGCCCAGGCGAAGAGCTCGTTCAGGCCCATGGAGCCGACGTAGAACAGCAGCAGGATCAGCAGCAGCTCCGGCACCGCCCGGCACAGGGTGGTATAGCCGCGCGCGAGCATCGCCAGCGGGCGGGGGCCGCCGATCTTGGCGCTGGCCGCGGCGAGGCCGATCAGCAGGCCGACCAGGAAGGCGCCGACGGAAATCTGCAGGGTGACCAGGAGCCCCTTGAGCAACGCCGGGCCCCAGCCCGCGGGGCCGAATCCGATCAGGTCGAAGATGCTTTGCATGGCCTTCTCCATAACTGGAGGCTCAGTATCGTACCCGCGCCCGGAACGGGCGCGGGTCTACTCACTCGCGCCGGAGCGTTATTGCTTGGGCGCGACGCTCATGCCGAAGTACTTGTCCGACAGTGCCTTGTAGTCATCGCTGGCCAGCAACTTGCCGATGGCTTCGTCCATCTTCGCCTTCAGCGCGGTGTCGTCCTTGCGCATGCCGGCGCCAACGCCGCGGCCGAACAGCGGGTCGTACTTCACCTCGCCCTTGTTGACGATGCCGGCGGCTTGCGCGTCCGGCGACTTGATGAAGGTCGCCACGGCGATGCCATCGGCCATCATCAGGTCGATGCGCCCGGCCACCAGGTCTGCGTTCACCGAGTCCTGGGTGTCGTAGTAGCGCACGTCGGCAATCTTCTCGTAGTACTTCTTCAGGTAGTTGGAGCTGACCGTGGAGATCTGCACGCCGATGGTCTTGCCCTTCAGGCCCTCAGGGGTGATCTGCAGGTCCGCGGCCTGGGGCGCGGCCACGGCCACCGGGGTGTCGTAGTAGGGGCGGCTGAAGGCGATCTGCTTCTCGCGCTCCTCAGTGATCGACAGGGAGTTGAAGATCACATCGATCTTCTTCGCCAGCAGCGCCGGGATGATCCCGTCCCAGGCCACTTCGTCGATCTCGCAGGTGGCTTTCATCTCGGCGCAGACCTTGTGGATCAGGTCCGGTTCGAAGCCGACCCAGCTGCCGTCGGGCTGCTTCTGCGAGAACGGCGGATAGGGTTCGGCGGCCAGGGCGAAACGAATCGTCTCGGCCTGCGCGCTTACCGCGCCGGCCATGAGCATCGTTGCACCCACCACCCAGTTGCACAGACCTTTCTTGTTCATCGTGATCCCCTGCGTTGTTTTCAATTGTTATGGGTCACGCTCATCGATGCGCCGACTGCGCGGCATCGGTCAGCGATTCTGGTGCGCGTTGACGAACTGCCGGCAGCGTTCGCTGCACGGCCGCGAGAAGACTTCCTCGGGCGTACCTTCCTCTTCGATCAGGCCCTTGTGGAGGAACGCCACGTGGCTGGAAACGTCGCGGGCGAAGGCCATCTCGTGGGTAACCAGGATCATGGTCCGCCCCTCCTCGGCCAGCGAACGGATCACCCGCAGCACTTCGCCCACCAGTTCCGGGTCCAGCGCCGAGGTCGGTTCGTCGAACAGCATGACCTTCGGCCGTACCGCCAGCGCACGGGCGATAGCCACCCGCTGCTGCTGGCCGCCGGAGAGGAAGGCCGGATAGACGTGGCGCTTCTCGGCCAGGCCGACACGCTCCAGCAGCGCCTCGGCGCGCTCGCGGGCCTCGGCCTTGCTCTCGTGGAGGACGAAGGTCGGCGCCTCGATCAGGTTCTCCAGCACGGTGCGGTGCGGCCACAGGTTGAAGTTCTGGAACACCATGCCCAGCTGCGAGCGGATGCGGGTCAGTTGCTTCTGGTCGGCCACCATCGGCTCGCCGTGGCGGTTCTGGGTCAGGCCGATGGTCTCGCCGTTGACGGTAACCGTGCCCTGGTTGGGAATCTCCAGCATGTTGATGCAGCGCAGCAGGGTGCTCTTGCCCGAGCCGCTGGCGCCGATCAGCGAGATCACCCCGCCCTCGCGGGCCGACAGCGACACGCCCTTGAGCACCTCGAAGTCGCCGAAGCGCTTGTGCAGGTCGCGGACCTCGATGACGGGCTTGGTCGCCGGCTGTGCCGGCTCTTGCAGGAGCGGACTCCGTCCGCGATCGGCATCGGCACATGGGATATCGCGGACGGAGTCCGTTCCTGCGGGGCGATTGCCACTCGCCGGCAGGGACTCGACGAAGCGGATGATCCGAGCGCAGGCCTCGGCCATGCTCTCATCGCTCAGGCCGAACGACAGCCGCACGAAACCTTCCGCCTGCGGCCCGAACGCCGCCGCATCGAGCACCGAGACGCCGGTGGCATGGAACAGTTGCCAGGAGAAATCCAGCGAACTGAGGCCGGTTTCGCGCACGTCCACCAGGACGAACATGCCGGCCTCCGGCTTGAGCACCTTGACACGCGGGCAGTCGCTCAAGGCGGCGACCACCAGGTCACGGCGGCGGCGATAGATCCCGCGCATCGACGAAACCACCTCGTCATGCCGCTCGACGGCTACCCGCGCGGCTTCCTGAACGAAGCCCGGCAGGCCGTAGAACATGTTCAGCGCGAGGTTTTCCAGATGACCGACCAACGTCGGGTTGGCGATGATCCAGCCAGCGCGCCAGCCGGTCATGGCATGGGACTTCGACAGGCTGCCGATGCTCAGGGTGCGCTCGGCCATGCCCGGCAGTGCGGCGAATCCCTGGTGCTCACGCTCGAAGGTCAGGCCCTCGTAGACCTCGTCGACCACCACCCACAGGTCGTGGGCCTTGGCCAGTTCGGCGATAGCCAGCAGCTCTTCGCGGTTGAGCACGACGCCCGTGGGGTTGTTCGGGTTGGCGAAGAAGATCGCCTTGGTGCGCGAGGTAATGGCGGCGGCCAGATCGGCGGCCTCGGGGCGGAAACCGTTGCCTGCGCGGGTCGGAACCGGCACCAGCACGGCGCCGGTGGACTTCAGGGTCGCTTCGTAGGTGACATAGACCGGATCGAAGACGATCACCTCATCGCCCTTTTCCAGCAGGCACATGGCCGCGGCGAACAGGCCATTCTGCGCTCCGGCGACGACGATTACGTTTTCCGCCGCCACCGACTGCCCGCAACGTCGCTGATGCAGCGCGGCGATGGCCTGGCGCAGCTCCGGGCGCCCGGCCACGTCGCTGTAATGGGTATCGCCGGCGCGCAACGAGGTGATGGCGGCCTCGGTGATAAAGTCCGGCGTGGCGAAATCCGGATCTCCAACGCTCAGGACGATCACATCCCGGCCTTCGCGCTGGGCGGCGATGGCCGCGTAGTGAATGTCCCAGGCGGCAACGCCGGGTCCGACCATCCTGTCCACAAGCGAGGAATAACGCATGCGAGAGCCTCATCCGAATGACGGAGTGTCCGACGGGTATTGGAATTTTTGTCCGTCAGATCGTGGGACCAACATACGCCAGGAATGAACGAGTGTTCAACAGCGAATACCGACACTCAGTTGTCGTTTTCAGAATACTCATTCCCCCACTCTGCCCAGGCTCAGCTAGGCTATGTGACCCTCCGTGAGAGCCCGATTACAGTTTCACCACAAGCACTTAACGGGTTCTTAACGTATACCCAGCTAACTTTCCTACACTCAAGTACTGCGGCACAGGCCCATCAGGACTCATAACATGGACATGAACTTCCTCCCCTTCTCCCGCCCCAGCATCGGTGACGAAGAGATCCGGGCGGTCAATGAGGTGCTGCGTTCGGGTTGGATCACCACCGGCCCGCGGAACCAGGAACTGGAACAGCGCTTCGCCCAATACATCGGCTGCAAGCACGCTGTAGCGCTGGCCTCGGCCACCGGCGGCATGCACATCACGCTGCTGGCGCTGGGCATCGGCCCGGGCGACGAGGTGATCACCCCGTCGCAGACCTGGGTGTCCACCGTCAACATGATCTGCCTGCTGGGCGCCACCCCGGTGTTCGTCGACGTCGACCGCGACACCCTGATGACCGACGCCGCACGCATCGAAGCCGCGATCACGCCGCGCACCCGCGCCATCATCCCGGTGCACTACGCCGGCGCCGCCGCCGACATGGACCCGATCAACGCGCTGGCGCAGCGCCACGGCATCCCGGTGATCGAAGACGCCGCCCACGCCGCCGGTACCCGGTACCGTGGCCGTCCTGTCGGCCAGACCGGCACCGCGATCTTCTCGTTCCATGCGATCAAGAACATGACCTGCGCCGAGGGCGCCATGTTCGTCACCGACGACGATGCCCTGGCCGATCGCGTGCGCATGCTCAAGTTCCACGGTCTGGGCGTGGACGCCTATGACCGCCTGACCCACGGCCGCAAGCCGCAGGCCCAGGTGATGGAGCCGGGCTTCAAGTACAACCTCTCCGACATCAACGCCGCCATCGCCCTGGTCCAGCTCGACCGCCTGGAAGCGATCAACGCGCGCCGCGCCGAACTGGCAGCCGCCTACCAGGAACGCCTGGCCGGCCTGCCGGTGCAACCCCTGGCCGTGCCGGACTACCCGCAACACCACGCCTGGCACCTGTATATCCTGCGTATCGACGCCGAACGCTGCGGTATCGACCGCGACGGTTTCATGCAGGCCCTGCAGCAACGCGGCATCGGTTCCGGTATCCACTTTATCGGCAGCCACCTTCACAGTTACTATCGCCAGCGCTTCCCTGATGTCAGTCTGCCCAACACCGAATGGAACTCGGCACGCCTGTGTTCCATCCCGCTGTTCCCCGACATGACCACCGGCGACCTCGACCGAGTGGTGGAAGCTATCGAAACCATCACCCGGTAACGCAATTGTGAAACCCTATCCGATCAACCTCGTGTCCATCGTCATCCCGGTGTACAACGAGGAAGCCAGCCTCCCCGAGCTGCTGCGCCGCACTGGCGCTGCCTGCGAGAAGCTGGGCCGTGACTACGAGATCATCCTGATCGACGACGGTAGCCGCGACAGTTCCGCCGATCTGCTCCTGGAAGCCGCCGAAGCCCCCGGCAGCCACGTCGTCGCGGTGATTCTCAACCGCAACTACGGCCAGCACGCGGCCATCATGGCCGGCTTCGAGGAATGCCGCGGCGACCTGGTCATCACCCTCGACGCCGACCTGCAGAACCCGCCGGAAGAAATCCCGCGTCTGGTCGAACAGGCCGCACAGGGCTATGACGTGGTCGGCACCGTCCGCCAGAAGCGCCAGGACTCTGCCCTGCGCCGCTGGCCGTCGAAGCTGATCAACCTCGCCGTACAGCGCTCCACGGGCGTTGCCATGAGCGACTACGGCTGCATGCTGCGCGCCTACCGCTCCAGCATCGTCAAGGCGATGCTGGCCTGCCGCGAGCGCAGCACCTTCATCCCGATCCTGGCCAACAGCTTCGCCCGCCACACCACCGAGATCCTGGTCGCCCACGCCGAGCGCGAGCACGGCGAGTCGAAGTACGACTTCATGCGCCTGATCAACCTGATGTTCGACCTGGTCACCTGCATGACCACCACCCCGCTGCGCCTGCTGTCGCTGGCGGGTGGCGCCATGGCGGCGGCCGGCTTCTGCTTCGCCCTGCTGCTCATCGTCCTGCGCGCGATCTTCGGCGCCGCCTGGGCCGGCCACGGTGTCTTCGTGCTGTTCGCCGTACTGTTCATGTTCACCGGCGTGCAACTGGTCGGCATGGGCCTGCTTGGCGAATACCTGGGTCGCATGTACAACGACGTGCGCGCACGTCCACGCTTCTTCATCGAGCGCATCGTCCGCCAGCGGACCACCCTCGAAACCCGTTCTACCACCCCTTCCTCTTCTCTTGAGTCTCTCCAGCCATGACCCAGCAGACCATCGTCTTCGCCTATCACGACATCGGCTGCACCGGCATCGAAGCCCTGCTCGCCGCCGGCTACCAGATCGACGCAGTCTTCACCCATGCCGACGACCCGCAGGAAAACCGCTTCTACGGCTCCGTAGCCCAGCTCTGCGCGCGTCACGGCATCCCGGTACATGCGCCGGAAGACGTCAACCACCCGCTGTGGATCGCGCGTATCCGCGAACTGCAGCCGCGCTTCATCTTCTCTTTCTACTACCGCAACCTGCTCGGCGAAGAGCTGCTGGCCTGCGCCTCCGAAGGTGCCTTCAACCTCCACGGCTCGCTGCTGCCGCGCTACCGTGGCCGCGCCCCGGCCAACTGGGTGCTGGTCAACGGCGAGACCGAGACCGGTGTCACCCTGCACCGCATGGTCAAGCGCGCCGACGCCGGCGCCATCCTCGCCCAGCAGCGCGTAGCGATCGGCGCTGACGACACCGCCCTGATCCTCCACGGCAAACTGCGCCAGGCATCCCGCGAGCTGCTGGACGACGCGCTGCCGAAGCTGGCCAAGCGCGAGCTGAGCGAAGTTGCGCAGGACGAGTCCCGCGCCAGCTACTTCGGCCGCCGCACCGCCGCCGACGGTGCCATCGACTGGCAGCGTCCGGCCCGCGAACTGCACAACCTGGTCCGCG
This sequence comes from Pseudomonas sp. SCB32, assembly GCF_009189165.1. NCBI lineage: Bacteria > Pseudomonadati > Pseudomonadota > Gammaproteobacteria > Pseudomonadales > Pseudomonadaceae > Pseudomonas > Pseudomonas sp. SCB32. Next base: position 1,102,716 of record NZ_CP045118.1, on the reverse strand, counting down.
CGGTAACCCAACCCTACCCCGGCGCCTTCGCGCCTGTGGGCGATCGCAAGTTGATCGTCTGGAGCTCCCGCGTTGCCAGCGGCAACGGCGGCCAGGCACCCGGCTCGGTCCTGAGCGTCGATCCGCTGCGCATCGCCTGCGGTGAAGACTCGCTGGAGATCCTCTCCGGCCAGCAGGGCGAAGCCGGCCTGTTCCTCGCCGGTCCGCAACTGGCCCGCGAAATGGGCCTGGTAGAAGGCTCGCGCCTGCGCGGCGCCGTTCGCAAGGCCAAGCGCAAGACCCGCGTCCTGATCCTGGGCGTCAACGGCTTCATCGGCAACCACCTGTCCGAGCGCCTGCTGCGCGACGGCAACTACGAAGTCTACGGCCTGGACATCGGCTCCGACGCCATCGAGCGCCTGCGCAGCAACCCGGACTTCCACTTCGTCGAAGGTGACATCAGCATCCACACCGAGTGGATCGAGTACCACATCAAGAAGTGCGACGTGGTCCTGCCGCTGGTGGCCATCGCCACGCCGATCGAGTACACCCGCAACCCGCTGCGCGTGTTCGAGCTGGACTTCGAGGAAAACCTCAAGCTGGTCCGCTACTGCGTGAAGTACAACAAGCGCGTGATCTTCCCGTCCACCTCCGAGGTGTACGGCATGTGCACCGACGCCAACTTCGACGAAGACACGTCGAACCTGGTGGTCGGCCCGATCAACAAGCAGCGCTGGATCTACTCGGTTTCCAAGCAGCTGCTCGATCGCGTCATCTGGGCCTACGGCCAGAAGGGCCTGAAGTTCAGCCTGTTCCGTCCGTTCAACTGGATGGGCCCGCGTCTGGACCGCCTGGACTCGGCACGTATCGGCAGCTCGCGCGCGATCACCCAGCTGATCCTGCACCTCGTCGAAGGCACCCCGATCCGTCTGGTCGACGGCGGTGCGCAGAAACGCTGCTTCACCGACGTCGACGACGGCATCGAGGCACTGGCACGCATCATCGACAACGAAGGCGGCCGTTGCGACGGGCAGATTGTCAACATCGGCAACCCGGACAACGAAGCCAGCATCCGCCAGCTGGGCGAGGAGCTGCTGCGTCAGTTCGAAGCCCACCCGCTGCGCGACAACTTCCCGCCCTTCGCCGGCTTCCGCGAAGTGGAAAGCCGCAGCTTCTACGGCGACGGCTACCAGGACGTGTCGCACCGCAAGCCGAGCATCGAGAACGCCCGTCGCCTGCTGGACTGGCAGCCCACCGTCGAACTGTCCGAGACCATCGGCAAGACGCTGGACTTCTTCCTGCGTGAAGCGCTGGCCGAACGCGCAAGCGATGCGGCCGCAGCACCGCAGAAAGACAAAAGCATCGCGTAATGCAGGCAGGACTGCGTATCGATGTGGATACCTACCGAGGCACCCGTGAAGGGGTGCCTCGGCTTCTGGATATTCTCGACGAAGCCGGCATCAAGGCGACCTTCTTCTTCAGTGTCGGCCCGGACAACATGGGCCGACACCTGTGGCGCCTGATCCGGCCGCAGTTCCTGTGGAAGATGCTGCGCTCCAATGCCGCCGGGCTGTACGGCTGGGACATCCTCCTGGCCGGCACCGCCTGGCCGGGCAAGCCCATCGGCCGTGACCTCGGTCACCTGATGCGGCGCGCCAAGGACGCTGGCCACGAAATCGGCCTGCATGCCTGGGACCATCACGGCTGGCAGGCCAACGCCGGCCGCTGGAGCCCGGAGCAACTGGTGGAGCAGATTCGCCAGGGCGTCGATACCCTCGCCGACATCATCGGCCAGCCGGTGGAATGCTCCGCCGTCGCTGGCTGGCGAGCCGACGAGCGCGTCGTCGAGGCCAAGGAACGCTTCGGCTTCCGCTACAACAGCGATTGCCGTGGCACGGGGCTGTTCCGCCCCCGGCTCGAGGATGGCCGCGCCGGTACGCCGCAAGTCCCGGTGGATATGCCGACGTACGACGAAGTGGTCGGGCCGCAGGTGTCCGCCGCCGGCTTCAACGACTTCATCCTCCAACGCTTCCGCCGCGACGCACTCAACGTCTACACGATCCATGCCGAGGTAGAAGGCATTCTCATGGCAGAGACTTTCCGTCAGTTGCTCGGGCGCGCCCGACAGGATGACATCCAGTTCCAACCCCTGGGCCGGCTGCTGCCGGAAAACCCCGCCACTCTTCCCGTCGCCCGCCTGGTGCGTGGCGAGCTGGCCGGCCGCGAAGGCTGGCTGGGGGTGCAACGGGCATGAAGCGCCTCGCCTATCCGACGCTACTTGCCGCGTTCGTGCTCTGCATCCTGTTACCGCTGTGCTTCCACGGTCTGTGGATTCCCGACGAAACCCGCAATGCACAGATTACGCAGTCGATGCTGCAGAGCGGCGACTGGGTATCGCCGCACCTGATGGGCTTGCGCTATTTCGAGAAGCCCACCGGCGGCTACTGGCTGATCGCCGCAAGCCAGGCGGTGTTCGGTGAAAACCTGTTCGGCGTGCGTTTCGCGTCAGCCCTGGTCACCGCCTTCAGCACCCTGCTGGTGCTGCTGGTGGCCCGCCGCCTGTGGAATGATCCGCGCCGCACCTGGGCCGCGGGACTGCTGTATGCCAGCTTCGGGCTGATAGCAGGACAGGCCGGCTATTCCAACCTCGACCCGCAATTCACCCTCTGGGTGAATCTCAGCCTCGCCGCGGTCTGGTTCGCCTTCGACGCCGCCACATCACGGGGGCGCGTCGCCGCCTGGAGCCTGCTCGGCGCGGCCTGCGCCATGGGTTTCATGACCAAGGGCTTCCTCGCCCTGCTGCTGCCGGTGATCGTCGCCCTGCCCTATGCGCTGATGAACAAGCGTTTCGGCGAACTGCTGCGCTACGGCCCGCTGGCCGTACTGGTGGCGGTCCTGGTGAGCCTGCCCTGGGCGCTGATGATCCACGCCCGCGAGCCGGACTTCTGGAACTTCTTCTTCTGGCACGAGCACATCCGCCGCTTCGCCGGCGACGATGCGCAGCACAGCCGCCCCTTCTGGTTCTTCGTACCGCTGCTGTTCGCCAGCGCCCTGCCCTGGGCGGTGCTGGTGATCCCCGCGCTGCGCAAGGGCTTCACCGGGCTGCGTGATCGCAAGCTGGGCTTCCTGCTGCTCTGGTTCGTCATGCCGTTCCTGTTCTTCAGCCTGGCCAAGGGCAAGCTGCCGACCTACATCATGCCGTGCTTCGCACCGCTGGCCCTGATGATGGCCGACAGTCTCGCAGACGCCCTGCAACAAGGCCGTCAGCGCATGCTGCGGATCAACGGCGCGCTCGTCCTGGTGATCGGCCTGGTCGCTCTGATCGCACTGGTGGTCCTGCAACTGCGCCACCCGTTGTACAAGGGCGAAACGCCCAGCGTACTGATGGTGAGCATCGTCTGCCTCTCCTGGGTGGTCTGCGGCGCACTGCAACTGATGCGTCCGGCGCAGCTCTGGGCGGCCCCGGCATTCGCCCTGTGGATCCTGGTGGCGCTGCTGCCCAACGCCATGCCCAACAGCATGGTCAACAGCAAGATGCCCGACCAGTTCATCCTCGAGCACCTGGATGAGCTGCGCAGTGCCGACAGCCTGGTGAGCAATGACCTTGGCGCCGCCACCGCGCTCGCCTGGCGCACCGGGCGCAGCGACATCCACCTGCTCAATACCGTTGGCGAGCTGAAGTACGGCCTCAATTATCCCGAAGGCGCCGGCCGCAGCATTGTGCTGAGCGACGCCCAGACCTGGATCGCCCAGGCCCGCGCCAAGGGCTCCGTTGGCATCGTGTTGCGGGTCAACAGCGCCAATGACGAGCACGACCTGGCAGAAATGCCGAAGGACGCCGTCAGCTTCCGGCAGAACCACCTCGTGGTGCTGCTGATTCCGAAGGCCGCGCCGTGATCGCACTGCTCCTGGCCAGCGTGTGCCTGCTGACCTGCCTGGGGCAGATCTCGCAGAAGCTCGCGGTGGAAAGCTGGCGAGGCCGCGAACTCAGTGTGTCGGCCAAGCTGTTCACGCCCTGGCTGGTGCTGGCTGTCGCCTGCCTGGGCGGCGGCCTGCTGCTCTGGTTGCTGCTGCTGCAACGCCTGGATGTGGGACTGGCCTACCCGATGCTCAGCCTGAACTTCGTACTGGTGACCCTCGCCGCACGAGCGCTGTTCCAGGAGCACATCGACGCGCGCCACTGGTGTGGCGTCGCCCTGATCGTCGGCGGCGTGGCCCTGCTGGGGCTGCAGTCATGAGCGTCTGGCGCGGTATCGGTTTCTCCCTGGGCAGCGTGCTGCTGGTCAGCGGTGCGCAGCTGGGCATGCGCTGGGGCATGACGCGTCTGCCGGCCCCCGCACAGTGGCTCGAGTCACTCGCAAGCCTCGACCTGGCCGCCCTGCTGGTGCTGGCGGGTGCAGTGATGGCCTACGCGCTGTCGATGCTCTGCTGGCTGCTCGCCCTGAATCACTTGCCGCTGAGCCGCGCCTACTCGCTGCTCAGCCTCAGTTATGCCCTGGTCTACCTCGGCGCCGCCTGGCTGCCTGGCCTGGGCGAGCCGTTGAGCCTGTCGCGCACGCTCGGCGTCGGCCTGGTGATCGCCGGTGTGATCACCATCAATGCACCGCGCCGCCGCAACGGAACCAACCCCCTCAAACCCGGCGACGCTCGCCAAAATTCCACACAGTTCGAATGACCCCTGAAACGGTCATGAGCCCTCAGCGGGAGAGCACAGCATGAAAATCAGCGTATTCGGTATCGGCTATGTCGGGCTCGTTCAAGCCGCCGTCATGGCGGAAGTCGGCCATGACGTCCTGTGCATGGACATCGACAAGGAAAAGATCGCCAAGCTCAAGCGCGGCCAGATCAGCATCTACGAACCCGGCCTGGCCGAGCTGGTGAAGGACAACCTGGAAGCCGGTCGCCTGCACTTCACCGACGACGTTGCCGAAGCAACTGCCCACGGTCGTGTGCAGTTCATCGCCGTGGGCACGCCGCCCAGCGCCGATGGCTCGGCCGACCTGAGCGCCGTGTTCGCCGTGGCCGAGAGCATCGCCCGCCACCGCCACCAGCCGGTGATCATCGTCGAGAAGTCCACGGTTCCGGTGGGCACTGGTGACCGCATCAAGGCGCACCTGCAGAAGGTGCTGAACGACCTGGGGCGCACGCTGGAGTTCGATATCGTCTCCAACCCCGAGTTCCTCAAGGAAGGCTCCGCACTGGCCGACTGCCGCAAGCCCGACCGCATCGTCATCGGCTGCGAGCGCCCGGAAGTGATGGACGTGATGCGCGAGATCTACGAGCCGTTCAACCGCAATCATGACCGCATCATCAGCATGAACCTGCGCAGCGCCGAACTGACCAAGTACGCCGCCAACTGCATGCTGGCGACCAAGATCAGCTTCATCAACCAGATCGCCGAACTGGCCGAGCACATGGGCGCCGACATCGAATCGGTGCGCCAGGGCATGGGCGCCGATCCGCGCATCGGCTACCACTTCATCTACCCCGGCTGCGGCTACGGTGGCTCGTGCTTCCCCAAGGACGTACAAGCCCTGATCCAGAGCGCCAAGGAAGCGGACTGCTCCAACGACCTGCTGCGTGCCGTGGAAGCGGTGAACGTCCGCCAGAAGAACAAGCTGTTCCAGCGCATCCACCGCTACTTCGACGGTCAACTGGCCGGACGCACCTTCGCGCTCTGGGGGCTGTCGTTCAAGCCCAACACCGACGACATGCGCGATGCGCCAAGCCGCGCACTGATGGAAGCGCTTTGGGAAGCCGGCGCCCAGGTACGCGCCTTCGACCCGGAGGCCATGACCGAAGCGCAACGCCTGTACGGTCACGATGAGCGCCTGACGCTGATGGGCACCCCGGAGGCCACCCTCGGCGGCGCCGATGCGCTGGTGATCTGCACCGAGTGGCAGCAGTTCAAGGCCCCGGACTTCGACCTGCTGTCCAGCCGCCTGAAAGCCCCGGTGATCTTCGACGGCCGCAACCTGTTCGATCCGGAGCGCATGGCGCGCCATGGTTTCGAATACTTCCCGATGGGCCGCGGCGACTCGCACCGCCTGCCGGTGCCAGTAATCGCGCAGAAATAAGCGGAGCAGCGCCGGGCCAGAGTCGTGGCTCGCCGCTGCCAACCTTCGCAAGAAGAACTGTTTTTTGGGCTATTCACTGCGCTCCCTGCCCTACCGGGCGGGCTCGCCCATCACCATCATCGGCGCCGCCTCCGAGCGCTTGAGCACGGCATAGAGCACGCCCGTCACCACGCTGCCCAGGGCAATCGCCAGCAGGTACAGCAACGCGTGGTTCATTGCGTTGGGAATCAGCAGCACGAAGAGCCCTCCATGGGGCGCCAGCAGCTTGCAACCGAACAGCATCGACAGCGCACCGGTCAGCGCGCCGCCCACGATGCTGGCCGGGATCACCCGCAGCGGGTCCTTGGCGGCGAAGGGAATCGCACCCTCGGAGATGAAGCACAGCCCCAGCACCAGCGCCGCCTTGCCTGCTTCGCGCTCGCTCTGGGCGAACTTGCGCCGCGCCAGCAGGGTGGCGATGCCCATGCCGATCGGCGGGACCATGCCTCCCGCCATCACCGCCGCCATCGGCGCATAGCTCTGCGAAGCCAGCAGGCCGACCGAGAAGGCATAGGCCGCCTTGTTGATCGGGCCACCGAGGTCGACGCACATCATCCCGCCCAGCAGCAGCCCCAGCAGGATGGCATTGGTGGTGCCCATACCAGCGAGGAAGCCCGTCAGCGAATGCATCATCGCCGCCACCGGCGAGCCCACCACGTAGATCATCACCAACCCGGTGAACAGGCTGGCCAGCAGCGGAATGATCAGGATTGGTTTGAGTGCGGCGACGCTGTCCGGCAGCGGAAGCCACTGCGCGATGGCCCGCGCGCAGTACCCGGCCAGCAGCCCGGCGACGATGCCGCCCAGGAAGCCCGCGCCCAGGGTGCTCGCCAGCAGGCCGCCGATCATCCCCGGCGCCAACCCCGGACGGTCGGCGATGGACCAGGCGATGTAACCGGCGAGCATCGGCACCATCAGCTTGAACGCCGCCTCGCCGCCGATCTGCATCAGCGCGGCCGCCAAAGTGCCTTGCTGCTTGAACGCCTCGATACCGAAGACGAACGACAGCGCGATCAACAGACCGCCCGCCACCACCATCGGCAGCATGAAGGACACGCCGGTGAGCAGGTGCTTGTACACCCCGCGCGCCTCGCTCTTCCCCGCTGCCGTGCCGCTGCCGGCTGCCGTGGCGGACTCCTCTACCGCCTCCCTCAACGCGCGATCGAGGATCGCCTGCGGCTGCTTCAGCGCCACCCCGGTGCCGCAGCGGAAGATGCGCTTGCCGGCAAAACGCTCGGTGTTCACTTCGATGTCCGCCGCCAGCAGAACCACATCGGCGTCGGCAATGTCCTCGGCGCTCAGTGGATTGCGTGCACCGACCGAGCCCTGGGTCTCCACCTTCAGCCCGTAGCCCATCTGCTGCGCGGCCTGCTGCAAGGCCTCGGCGGCCATGAAAGTGTGCGCCACCCCGGTCGGGCAGGCCGTGACCGCCACCAGTTTCACCGCACGCGCGGTCCCAGTGGTGACGCTCGGTGAGTCGTCGGCCCGGCAGACCTCCGCATCTTGCACAGCGCGCTGGAGGAAGGCGGCGGGATCGGCCAGCGCCTCGGCCGGACGAATCTGTAGCAGACGTTTGCCAACGAAGCGCGAGAGGTCCAGCGGCTGTGCGCTGACCACCAGCACCCAGTCGGCCGCCGCGATCTGAGCTTCGGAGAGCTGGCGTTCGGGATGCTGCGGGTCGCGCTGTTCGACGCACACCGACCAGCCCAGGCGCTCGGCCGCAGCACGCAGCAGGCGCGCGCTGAGCACACTGGTGATCTGACCATTCGGGCAGGCGGTGATGAGGGCAAGGTTCATCTTCATAACCTCTTGTTGTTCTGGAGGCGGTACGGGTCAGGCCTGGGCCTGGACCTGCACGCCGTCTTGAATCTGGATCAGGCGCGGCGCATCGCCGATGCCGAACTCGAACTGGGTGACCGCCAGCGCAGCCACCGCCGTGGCATGGCGCAGCACGCGCTCGGCCGGCCAGCCTTCCAGCAGGCCGTGCAGCATGCCGGCGAGCAGCGAGTCACCCGCTCCCACCGTGCTCGCCACCTCGACCTTCGGCGGAACGGCCCTCCAGTTCCCCAGAGGGCCGAACCAGCGCACACCCTCGGCGCCCTGGGACAACACCACCTGCTCGATACCCCGCGCACGCAGCGCCTCGGCCTGCGCCGCCAGCGCCGCTGGCGTATCGAGAGGCTGGCCGCAGGCTTCGGCCAGCTCGGTATCGTTCGGCTTGATCAGCCAGGGCGCCGCGTCGAGCCCGGCGCGCAGAGCCGCACCGCTGCTGTCGAACGCCACCTTCAGGCCGCGCCGCCCCAGCCGTAGCAGCAATTCGCGCAACCAGTCGGGATCGACACCGCGCGGCAGGCTGCCGGCGACCACCACCAGCTCATGCTCGCTGGCTATGCGGTCAAGACGGTCGAGCAAGGCATCCTGCTCAGGGGCACTCACCTCAGGGCCGGGGCCGTTGATGTCGGTGATGCGTCCGCCGCCTTCGGCCAGCTTGATATTGCTGCGGGTTTCCCCCGGCACGCGGACGAAGGCATCGACGAAACCACGGCGCTGGAACAGCGCCTCGAATGGCGGGGCGTTGTCCGCCCCGAGGAAGCCGGTCACGCTCAGGGAGTGCCCGAGGTCGGCCAGCACCTGGGCGACGTTCAGCCCCTTGCCGGCCGCCTGGCTGAGCACCGACTCGCTGCGGTTGACCTCGCCGACGTCGAGCCGGGGCAGGCGTACCGTCAGGTCCAGTGCGGGATTCAGGGTCACGGTGAGGATGCGCGCCATCAGTTCACCTCCGGCAGGGCCTGGGCGACGCGTTCGCGCACCTCGGCAGCGGAACCCAGGGCCAGCACGGCCTGCGCCAGTTCACGGGCAACCGGCAACTCGAGCTCTCGCACCCGCGCCTTCACCAGCGGGATGCTGCGCGCCGACACGCTCAACTCATCCACTCCCAACCCCACCAGCAGCGGCACGGCCTGCACATCCGCCGCCAGTTCGCCGCAGACGCCCACCCACTTGCCGTGGGCATGGGCCGCGCGCACGGTGATGTCGATCAGTTGCAACACCGCCGGGTGCAGACCATCGGCCTGCGTCGAGAGGGTCGGATGGCCACGGTCGATGGCCAGGGTGTATTGGGTCAGGTCGTTGGTGCCGACGCTGAAGAAGTCCACCTCCTGCGCCAACACCGGAGCCAGTAATGCCGCCGACGGCACCTCGACCATGATGCCCAGTTGCAGGTCGTGCTCGCCGCCCAGCTCCACGCAGAGCTGCCGGGTCAGGTCGCGCGCCTGCCGCCACTCCTGCACCTGCCCGACCATCGGGAACATGATGCGCAGCGGGCGTCCGGCGGCGGCCCGCAGCAACGCGCGCAGCTGGGTCTGGAAGATTTGCGGACGCTGCAGGGTCAGGCGCACCCCGCGCACGCCAAGGTAGGGGTTCTCCTCCTGCGGGATCGGCCAGTAAGGCAGCGGCTTGTCGCCGCCCACATCGAGCGTGCGCGCCACCAGCGGACGTCCGTCGAGGGCGTCGAGCACGCGGCGGTACTCGGCCTCCTGCATCGCCTCATCCGGCGCCTGGGGGTTGTCCATGAACACGAATTCGGTACGCAGCAGGCCAACGCCTTCCGCGCCCTGCTCCACCGCTGCCGCGGCGCCGGAGGTGTCGCCGAGATTGGCGCAGACCGCCACCCCGTGGCCGTCGCGGGTGATCGCCGGTTCATGACGGCGCGCCTCAGCCCGTTCGGCCCGGCGCCGCCGCTGATCACGCCGACGCTCGGCCTCGGCCAGTGACTCGGCACTCGGTGAAACCAGCAGTTCGCCGTGATCACCGTCGAGCAACAGTAGAGTATCGGGGGCCAGCGCCAGCACTGCGGCGCCAGCGCCCACCAGCGCAGGGATGCCCAACGCGCGGGCAATGATCGCGCTATGCGAGGTCGCCCCGCCGCGTGCGGTGAGAATGCCGGCCACCCGCTCGCGGTCCAGCCGCGCAACATCGGAGGGGCCGACCTCGTCCATCACCAGGATGTACGGTCGCTCCGGCGCCATGCTGCCCATTGCGCCGCACAGGCGCGCCAGCACTCGACGACCAACGTCGCGCAGGTCGGCGGCACGCTCCGCCAGCAGGGCGTCGCGCAGCGCTTCCTGCTCACTGGCGACCCGTTCGATCACCTGGCTCCAGGCGGCCTCCGCGCTGGCGCCTTCGGCCAGGCGCGACTGCACTTCGTCGGCCAGCTCCGGGTCCTCCAGCAAGGCCTGGTGGGTGACGAAGATGTCGCGGATGGCCTTGACCTGGGTGCGCTTCACCAGCGCCTCGATCTCGGCGGAAATCGCCTCCTGCGCCTCATCCAGGCGCCGGCGCTCGGCCTCGACGGATTCGCCGCGCTCGGCGAACCGCAAGTGGCGCTCGACCTGCAGATAAGCGGGCCCGCTGGCGATCCCGGGAGACGCGGCAATGGCCTGCAGGCGGCTGCCCGCTTCCGGCGCGGCGGGCGCTTGCGCTTCGATGGCCTCAACGACTTCGGCAGTGGGCCCGGAGGTTTCGGGCAGCGGCTCGACTTCCTCGCCCAGCCCCTGCTCCACCGCCAGGCGCACGGCCTCCAGCGCGCGCTCGGCGATCTCCGGCTCGGCGAAGAACTCCAGCACCTGCCCACGCCGCGCGCCGAGGCTGAGCAGCTTGCTCAGGCTGCGGATCGACACCGGCGCACTATCGGCTTCGGCGATGCGCACGCGAATTTCGCCCTCGAAGTCCCGCGCCAGCAGCATCAATACCTGCGACGGGCGAGCATGCAGCCCGTGCGGGTTGGCCAGCGGCACCCGCACGCTCGGCCAGTCGACCGGCAGCTCGCCGCCCAGGGCCTCCAGCACATGGCGGCTGGTCGTGGCCAGCGCCAGCTCACCCGCGCGGCCGTCCACCAGCAGGTCGCACAGGCGTTCGAACATCGCCCGGTGCGTATCGCCCCGGCTGGCCAGGCAGAACAGCCCGCGCACCGGCAACCCGGCATGATTCAGCTCGCGCTGCGGGGTGACGAAGGCCAGGCCCGGCCGCGAGACGCGCTCGGCGCTGTGCAGCCACCAGAGCCCGTCACCCAGCGGCAGCGCCTCGCTGCCGTGCAACTCGGCGGCGAAGCCGGGTTCGACGCAGCCAGCCTTCTTCAGCCGGCGCGCGCCCAGCACGGTAAGCTCGTCGAAGTCCTCAGCGACGACGCCCAGGCCGACCAGTTGCGTATCCAGCAGCAACGTCTGTGGCGCGCCACGCAGCAGTTGCAGGACAGCTTCAGGACTCCCGGCCAGGCGCAAAGCCTCGCCCATCTCGCCATCCCCCAGGGCAACGGTCAGCAATTGCAGCAGGCGCAGGTGTTCGTCTGACTTGGCGGCGATGCCGATGGCCAGGTGCACCACTTGCCCATCCCCCCAGGCGACGCCCTCGGGGAAATGCATCAGGCGCACACCGGTCCGCTGTACCAGGTGGCGGGTGTCCGGTGTGCCGTGGGGTATCGCGATGCCCTGGCCAAGGTAGGTGGAGCCCTGCGCTTCGCGGGCCTGCAGACCGGCGAGATAGCCGGCGGCGACCAGTCCGTCGTCCTCCAGGGCCGCGCCGAGCAAGGCCAGGGCGGCCTGCTTGTCGGCGGCGCGCTGGTCCATGCGAACCTGCTGCGCGTTCAGTTCGAGCATCGCGATCTCCTCGCCGGCGCAGCTGTGCTCCGGCGTCGTGGGGCGGTCTTCCGCTTGTATGGTGAACAGCTTAGAACCTGTGGATTTCTCGGCCGCCGGAGCGGCTTTCAGGCAATGTCCACATGGAATGCTGAATCGTTTCACCTATTGAGACTGGAACGTTACTCGATAATGCGTGATCCTTGAAGCCCCCAATTGTCGGCAGCCCATCGCGTTGAAACTCAGTGATATCGCCCGCCTGGCCGGTGTTTCGGTCACCACCGCCAGCTATGTGATCAACGGCAAGGCCGTGCAGCGACGCATCAGCGCCGCCACGGTGGAGCGCGTGCGCGCGGTGATCGAAGAGCACGGCTACCACCCGGACCAGCAGGCCGCCAGCCTGCGCCGCGGCCAGACCCGTACCCTCGGCTTCGTCCTCCCGGACCTGGAAAATCCCAGCTACGCCAAGCTGGCCAAGCTGCTCGAACAGGGCGCCCGGGCCCGTGGCTACCAGTTGCTGATCGCCAGCTCCGACGACGAGCCCGATACCGAGCGCCAGGTACTCAACCTGTTCCGCGCGCGACGTTGCGATGCGCTGATCGTCGCCAGCTGCCTGCCGGGCAACGACGACAGCCTGGCCCGCCTGCTGGCCATCGGCGTGCCGGTGATCGCAGTGGACCGCCAGCTCGATCCACAGCGCTTCTGCTCGGTGGTCAGCGACGACCGCGAGGCCTGCCAGCGCCTCACCGCCAGCCTGCTGAACCCGGCGCCACGGAGCATCGCCCTGCTCGGCGCGCGCTCGGAACTGATCATCAGCCAGGAGCGGGCGGCGGGCTTCCGTAGCGCGCTGCGCGACTTCAAGGGACAGGTCCTGGTCGAGCACGGCGAGACATTCAGCCGTGACTGCGGCCGCCGGCTGATGGAAGAGTTGCTGGCGCTTCAGGGCCAGTTGCCCGATGCGCTGATCACCACCTCCTACGTCCTGCTCGAAGGTGTCTTCGACGTGCTCCAGGCCCGGCCCGAGGGCTGGCCCGCGGGGCTGCGCATCGCCACCTTCGGCGACACCCAGCTGCTCGACTTCGTCCCGCTGAAGGTCAATGCGATCTCCCAGCAGCACGCATTGATCGCCGAGCGGGCCCTGGACCTGGCGCTGAGCGCGATAGAACAGAACAGCTACACCCCCGGCGTACATCCCGTCGCGCGCACCCTGAAACTGCGCACGGAGTAAGACCATGCAGCTGATCGACACCCACAACCACCTCGACTGCCCGGACTTCGCCGACGACCGTCAGGCGGTGCTACAGCGCAGCCGCGAGCGCGGGGTGATCCGTCAGGTGCTGCTAGGGGTGTCCCGCGAGAACTGGGAGGACGTCTGGACACTGGTCGAGCAAGAACCCGACCTGTATGCCGCCATCGGGCTACACCCGATCTACCTGGCGCGCCATCGGCCCGAGCACCTGACGGCGCTGCGTGACTGGCTGGAGCGCCTGGCGGGTCATCCCAAGCTCTGCGCAGTGGGTGAAATCGGCCTGGACTACTACCTGGAAGACCTCGACCGTGACGGCCAACAGGCGATCTTCGAGGATCAGCTGCGCGCCGCCATCGACTTCGAACTGCCGGTGCTGCTGCACGTGCGCCGCTCCCATGCGGCGGTGATCGCTACCCTCAAGCGCTTCAGGTCCGAGCGCCAGGGCATCATCCATGCCTTCGCCGGCAGCCGCGAGGAAGCCCGCGAGTACCTCAAGCTGGGTTTCCGCCTGGGGCTGGGCGGTGCGCCAACCTGGCCGCAGGCCAACCGCCTGCGCAAGGTGGTACCGGAGATTCCGCTGGAGTCCATCGTGCTGGAGACCGACTCGCCGGACATGGCGCCGGCCATGTATCCCTACGTGCGCAACAGCCCCGAACACCTTCCGGAGATCTGCGCGGCGCTGGCGGAGCTCAAGGGCGTCAGCCCGGAAGAACTGGCGAGCGCCAGCACGCGCAACGCGATGGAGTTGTTCGGCTGGACCTGAGCCGCTGCTCTTGTAGGAGCGCCCCATGGGCGCGATCGCGGGCATGGCCCGCTCCTCCGGGAAACTCGGGATTGAACGGGTAACAGCGAAGCTGCGCGATTCGCTCTCGTGCTCTTCGTAGGAGCGAGCTTGCTCGCGAACCACCCGGCGATGGCGTCATAGGGGACATCTGTTCGCGAGCAAGCTCGCTCCTACAGGGTCACAAGCACTCGATCATGAACCTGAATTCACCGACAACCCGGTATCCGCGAGATGGGGAAGCGTCCTTGCGCTCACGCGGATACCGGGCTGCTGATGAAAACCCTTTCTCAGACCCGGAACGCGCCAATCAGGCGCTTGAGCTCGACCACCTGCCCGGTCAGCTCGCGGCTGGCGCGCTCGGTCTCGCTGGCGCCTTCGGCGGTGCGCTCACCGGCCTGGTTGATCTGCACGATGTTCTGGTCGATGTCATGGGCGACCGCCGTCTGCTGCTCGGCGGCGGCGGCGATCTGCTGGTTCTGGTCGACGATGGCGCCCACCGCCTGGAGGATGTTCTCCAGCGCCAGCTGCACCTGCTCCGACTGACTCACAGTGCCATCGGCGGTGTGATGACTGCTGCCCATCGCCTTCACCGCCGCGCCCACGCCGTTCTGCAGGCGGGCGATCATCTGCTCGATTTCCTCGGTGGACTGCTGGGTGCGCTTGGCCAGCGTGCGCACCTCGTCGGCCACCACCGCGAAACCGCGGCCCTGCTCGCCAGCCCGCGCCGCTTCGATGGCGGCGTTGAGCGCAAGCAGGTTGGTCTGTTCGGCGATGCCCTTGATCACATCCAGCACGCGGCTGATGGAGGCGCTGTCGGCCGCCAACTGGTTGATCACCGCCACCGACTCGTCGATCTCGCCGGCCAGGCGCTGGATGCTGCCCACCTGGGACTCCACCAGGGCGCGGCCGCTGGCGGTTTCCTGGTTGACATTGTGCGCGCTGCCCACCGCCACGGCGGCGCTGCGCGCCACCTCCTGGGCAGTGGCCGCCATCTGGTTCATCGCCGTGGCGACCTGCTCGATCTGGTTGCGCTGGCCGGTCACGGCCTGGTTGCTCTCGGCGGATACCGACTCGACCCGCACGGTCTGCCGCTCGACCTCGGCGACGGTGCGGCCGACCTGCTCGATGAGGTCGTGAATCCTCGCCACCGTCTGGTTGAAGGCCTGCCCGAGCTCGCCGAGCTCGTCCTGGCTCTGCGCGCGGAAGGTGACCGTCATGTCACCGGAGGCGACGTGCTCCATCATCTGCCCCAGGCTCTTGAGGGTGGTGCGGGTGGAGACGTAGAAGCCGCTGTACAGGTAGCCGATGGCGAGGAACACCACCAGCAGCGCCAGCACCAGCAGCACCATCTGCCGCTGCTTGCTGGCCAGGCGCTCCTGCAGCGCGTGGTCGATGAAGGCCAGCACCTGGTCGTCGAGGCGGTAGGTCTTGTCCATCGACTGGCTGACCTGGTCATAGAAGTTGGCCCAGGGGGTGTCGAGGGTATCGGCCATCACCACCTTGTCCTCGAACAGCTTGCCCAGGCTCTTGAGGGTTTCGCGGCTGGCCTCGGCGTCGGTGGCCAGCGCGGCCTGCGCGGCGGCACTGCCGCCCAGGGCGTCCTGCAACTTCAGGCCGTACTCGGCGTGGAGCTTTTCCAGCTCCTGCAGCAGGTCATTGAAGCGGTCGCTCGCGGACGAATTGAGGAAGCCCTGGCCCAGCGCACCGGAGCCGATGGTACGGCCCACGCTGAGGGTCTGGGTAATGTGCGGGGTCACGGTGGTAATCAGTTCGGCGAGCTGGCGCACGTCACGGGCGTCGTCCTGGCTCAGCCCGCCCTGGGACAGCAGCAGCTTGTTGAACACCTGCACCTGGCTGAGCAGGCGTGCCGCCGTAGCCGCCTTGCTCTGCAGCGAGCCCTCGCTCTCCACGCCCTTGAGGGAGCTGAGCAACTCGTCGCGCTTGGCGTTGAATTCGGCGACCTGATCGACGTCCTGGGTGACCGGCTGCAGCGCACCGATCTGCGCCAGCAGGTCCTTGTGCACCTGGGCGATGCGCCCGTCGATGCCGCCGCCCTTGCTGGACTGGCCGAGCACGCCGTTGATCTGCAGCAGATCGTTGTAGGCTTCGACATTGCGGCGGATCTGCTGGCCATTGCCGATCAGCTGCAGGCTTTGAAGTTCGGAGCGGGTGCTGACGAACTGGCGATAGGAGTCACGCACCAGATAGAAATTGGTGATCAGCATCGGCAGGAAAAACAGCACGCTGATCAGGCTGAACTTCATGCCGAAGCTCAGGCGGTTCATCAGCGCGATGGCCGGATAGAGCACAGTCCTCACAAAGACGTCTCCTGTTCCCGTTATTGTTATGTCGCTTGTCGGGGATGGCAGGTGCGCCCCTGGACTGGCGCACGCCGCACGCGCGCTCGCCGGAACGGCTCGTGATGGAGATCACAGACCGGAACGGCGCGCACAGGCTTCTGTGTACCTGATATCGGCGGGGAGTTCTGTAACTTAAGGTTAAAATGCCATCACCGGACCAACGGCGGCGGGTCCGGTGTCAGGCTCTTACAACAGCAGGGTCCAGACGGCGAAGGCCGCGTACCAAAGCACCGCCGAGCGCACCAGCAACTGCCAGAGAGCATCCAGGCTGGCGACACCCTTGGCGCCCAGACCACCTTCATTGAAGTCCTCGGCGACGTAGCCGGCCTGGGCCAGCAGCCGGGCGGCGGGTACATCCCAGGCCAGCAGGTCATGCAGCAGGCTGCGGCTGACGGCGACGAAGTTGCCCACCAGGGCGAAGCTCAGCACCAACGCCCGCGCCGGCAGCCAGTCGAACGCATGACGCAACTGGACGGCACGCTCGCGCAACTCCGGCTGCCTGCCCTGCTCCGCTGCGATGGCCAGCAAACGATAGGTCAGCGCGGCCACCGGCCCCAGCAATGCGTACCAGAAGATCACCGCGAAGAACGCCTGATAGGCCTGCCACACCAGCGTGCCCTGTACCTGCGCCAGCAGCTCGTCGTCGTTGTCGGCCTGCACGCCAAGGTCGCGCTCGGCAACGTGGTAGGCACCCTGGGCATCCTCGCGGCGCCAGGCATCACGGAACGGGCCGGTGGCCCGCAGGATGTCGCCACGCCCCAGGCTCCACACCGCCACCAGCAGGTGCACCGGCAGCGCCAGCAGCCCATAGGCGACAGGCTCCAGCAAGGTCAGCAGCAGCGCCAGCAGCAGCAAGGGTGGCAACAGCGCCGTGAGCAGCCCGAGCCAGGGTTTGGCCACCAGCGACGGCACACCGCCCACGGTATCCAACCAGCCGAGCCACAGGCTGTCGCGCTGCAGGCGCGCGCGCCAGGAAGAGAGTTTCTCGACAACCAGAACCAGCAACAGCACCAGGAAACTCATATCGACTCCTTCGCTCCGATGGCGGCGAAATAGCGCGCCCAGTCGAACGCCTCACCCGGGTCGGTCTTGCGCTCGGGGGCGATATCGCAGTGCCCCTGGATGCGCGCCGGGGTAATGGCCGGATAGCACGCCTGTAATTGCCGTGTCAGCTCCGCCAGCACCTCGTACTGGCGATCGCTATAGGGATCGCAATCGGTCCCCTCCAGTTCGATGCCGATGGAAAAATCGTTGCAATTCTCCCGCCCGTCGAAGCGTGACACGCCGGCGTGCCAGGCGCGCTCATTACACGACACGAACTGGAACAGCGAACCGTCGCGCTCGATGAGGAAGTGCGCGGAAACGGTCATGGCGGCGATGCCGGCGAAATAGGGATGCTCGTCGGCGTCGAGACGGTTCTGGAAGAACTCCTGAACCTTACAGGTACCGAACTGGCCCGGCGGCAGGCTGATGTTGTGGATCACCAGCAACGACACCACCTCGCCGTCCGGGCGGGCATTGAAGTTCGGCGAGGGGCAATGCTGGGCGCCTTGGCACCAGCCGGTAAGAGGATCGAGCTGCATGGGGGCTCCTTGGCAGAACCCCACTCTAAAGCAGCCGCACAGGGAAATGAACTCGCGGGAGCACCGCGCCGCGATGGCGCGGTCCGGTCATGCGTTCTTCAGGCGGCGCAGGTTGCCGATGACCGACTCCAGGGCGCGGTCGAACAGCAGGGCGTCGTCGAGCAGGCGCACGGCGTTGCGGCGGAACTCCAGGGCCAGGCCCATACGGGTTTTCTCCAGTACTTTCATGCCGGTGCGATTGACGAAGATGTAGCGGCAACTCGGGCGGATCACCGCCGCCAGCTTGCAGCGCAGCTTGTGCTCTTCGTCTTCCTGGATCTCGACCCAGCTGCCAACCCGCAGATCATCGACCCGACGCAGCGACGCGTCATCATCGGCAAGCACTTCTTCGGGCTCCACCACCCGGGCCTCTTCGGGAGCAGCAAGGATGATTTCCGCCACGACGGCCACCATCGCCGGCGCAGCGGGAGCGGGAGCGGCCGCCACAGGCGCATCCAGCGGCTCATCGAGCAACGGCAGGTCGTCGTCCAGCGCCGCGGTCCGTTGCTCCTCGGCCTGCTTGTAGCGCTGGAAGGCCTGCACGTGCAGCCCTTCCAGGCGACTGAAGAATTCGCCGGTGGAGAACGGATCGAAGGCAGCAGAAGTCAGGCCCTCGCGCAGCGACTTGAGGAGCTGCGGAACCTTATCCAGCAGGCGCAGACGTGAATCCGGGTCGTCGTGGGGCTCCACGCTCCAGATCAGATCGTCCATGGTAACCAGCGCCGCGCTCCACTCGTTAGACGCAGTGCCGTGCTTGAGGCAGGTGAGCAGCAGCACCTTGCTCCAGGCTTCCTGCAGCAGGCGCACCACCACTTCAGGCAGCGTGCGGCCCAGCAGGCGTTCGTTGAGAACCTGCTCCACGTCCTGGCGCGCAAGCTCGGCACGGGCGCGGCCCTCCTCGGCGTCCCGGGTGCGCTGTTCGAGCAGATCGCTGCGGCGACGCTCGTCACCGGTGAAGACGATGAACTCCTCGAGCAACTCGGAGAAGATCGCCGGATCGTCGACGAAGTCGTTCAGCAGGCGCATCACCACCTGCTCGATCTTCTGGTACAGGTAGTCGCGCTGGCCGTCGGTCTGCTCGCCCCAGCCCAGAGCCGCCGAGGCGATCTCGTTGAGCAGGCGGCGCGCCGGGTGGCTGCCGCGGCTGAAGAAGGTCTTGTCGAGCACCGCGACCTTGAGCATCGGAATCTGCATGCGGCCGATCAGGGCCTTCAGGGAGTCCGGCAGGGTGCGGTCGTCGAGGATGAATTCAAAGAGCATGGAGACGAGATTGATGACGTCCTCGTCGACCTGGCCGACCACGCGAGAGCGGCCACTCTTGGAGCTGACGCGGGTCAGCAGGTGATCCAAGTGCTGGCGTACATCGATCTCATCGATGGTCTGCGCCGGCAGGTGAGACTGCAGGTGGGAGAGCAGGCGCATCAGGTCGCTGCTGGTGATCGGTACCGCATCGGAAGGTACGGCGCGGGTCGGCGCGACGGTTCTGCCACGCACCTGTGAGAGCAGGTCCTGCAGGGCGGAGAAGGCCGCCTGGGACTCGCTGTCCAGGTACTGCGCACCGCCCTGCTCCACCGAGCCGGTGCCGGAGGCAGCGGCGCTTCCCTGGCTTGGCGCCGTACGCTGCGGCGGACGACGCAGCGGTACGTTCTTCAATTCCGGAAGCACGCCGAGGGCGATCAGCGTCTGGTTCGCTTCGGCATACAGGTGCTCGGCCTCGGCCAGCACATACTTGTCGAACAGCTTGAGGATGATCAGCTTGACCTTGATCTCCACCCCCAACCCCTGGCATGCCTCGAGGAACGCCTCGCACAGCAGGCGCGGCCCCAGCGGGTTGGTCTTGTCCTCGACTTTCCTGCTGACCAGCTTGTTGAAACGGGTGGTGAGGTGCCCCAGGGCAATACCGTCACGGCTCATCACCTTGGCGACCATGGCATCCAGCGCCACGGACTCTTCCAGCTCATCGTTCTGGACCAGGGTGAGATTGTCGTAGGAAACGGCGCCCAGCGGCGATGCGCGGCCGATTTCGTACTGACCGAGCTTGGCGAATTGTTCGAAGACTTTCTGCAGGAAGTCGCGCTCGATGTTCTTGCGCTTGAGACGCAGGTCGCGCATGGCTTCGAAATAGGCGCTCTGTTCGGCGTTGTTGCCGGCGCGATCGGCCATCTCGAACAGGGTGTCGTCGGCGTTGTCGAACAGCGCCTGCATGGCCTGACGCAACTGGACAGCCACTTTGTCGCGCACGCTGACCACTGCCGCCGGCAGACGAACGGCAAGCGAACTCGCCGACGGCTCGGGAGCAGCCGACTTGTTCAGCGGCACTACGTTCGCGTTCGCGTCCTTCTGCATCGCAAGTCTCCTGCCGTCAGCCCTGGCCGGGCTGGCTGGCGGTACCAACAGTCATCGAAGCGTCATCCATAACGTCAATTTCGTGGCGTCAAAAAGTAGAAAGATTCGGCATCATTATAGGGAAGGTTCTTGAACAACCAAGAGTCATTTCTCGCATTCTTGAAGAATTTCACGTCGTTTCAGATGCCGCTTGTCTGACAGACAAGCGGCTGGCCGCAGACGCCAATCGATACCCGCCCAGGCCCGTCGCCCGTATAATCCCGCCACTGCGAACAGGAGCCCTCCATGCCGAACCTCACCCTCGCCGAGCTTTCCGGGGAAATCCAGGCCAACGTGCGCGCCGCCTTGGCCGAAGACGTGGGCAGCGGCGACATCACCGCCCAGCTGATCCCCGCCGAGCGCGACGCTGCCGCGCGCATCATTACCCGCGAGAATGCCACCGTAGCGGGCAGCGCCTGGGTCGATGAAGTCTTCCGCCAGGTCAACCCGCGCGTCGAGGTGAAATGGCAGGTCCGCGATGGCGAGCGAGTCAGCGCCGACCAGACCCTGTTCACCCTCGAAGGCCCGGCCCGCGCCTTGCTCACCGGCGAACGCAGCGCGCTGAACTTCCTCCAGTTGCTGTCCGGCACCGCCACCCGCGCCCGCCACTATTCCGACCTGGTCGACGGTACCGGCGTGAAGCTGCTCGATACCCGCAAGACCCTGCCCGGCCTGCGCCTGGCGCAGAAGTACGCGATCACCTGCGGCGGCTGCCACAACCACCGCATCGGCTTGTACGACGCCTTCCTGATCAAGGAAAACCACATCGCCGCCTGCGGTGGCATTGCCCAGGCCATCGCCGAAGCCCACCGCATCGCCCCGGGCAAGCCGGTGGAAATCGAAGTGGAAGACCTCGCCGAACTACGTCAGGCTCTGGATGCCGGTGCCGACATCATCATGCTCGATGAACTGAGCCTGGACGACATGCGCACCGCCGTCGCCCTCACCGCCGGCCGCGCAAAGCTGGAGGCCTCCGGCGGCATCACCGAGGCGACCCTGCGCACCGTCGCCGAGACGGGTGTGGACTACATCTCCATCGGCACCCTGACCAAGGACGTCAAGGCCCTGGACCTGTCGATGCGCTTGAGCCTGTAACACGACACCAAGTTGCCAATTCGATCACGCCGCCCTGCATAGGGCCGGCTCGGCCGCCTCTGAGAGAATTCAGGGACGGCCGATTCGGCGCAAGGAAAGCACTGGCGAGATCATGAAGAGAAAGATCCTGTTGACCGAGGGCTGCGGCTACATCGGCTCCCACATTTGTATGGAGCTGATCAAACAGGGCTTCACCCCTGTCATCCTGGACAACCTGAGCAACAGCTCCACCGTTCCGCTGCGGCGGATCGAGCAGCTCACCGGGCAGGCCATTCCTTTCGTCGAAGGCGATATCCGCTGCGAAGCCACGCTGGACGACTCTTCAGCGAGCACGCGATCGAAGCGACCATCCACCTGGCCGGGCTGAAATCCGTCGCCGAATCGGTGGCCAACCCGATCACCTACTACCAGAACAACTTCGCCGGCACCCTGCCGCTTTGCGAGGTGATGCAGCGCCATGGCGTAAAGCGCTTCATCTATAGCTCCTCCGCAACGGTTTACGGACTCGCCGCGCAAAGCCCGATCCGCGAGGACGCACCCACCTCGCCGGCCAGCCCCTATGGCCAGTCGAAACTGATAGCCGAGATTGCGCTACGCGACATCGCCCACGCCGACCCGCAATGGGAGATCGCCATCCTGCGCTACTTCAACCTGGTCGGAGCCCACGCCAGCGGGCAGATCGGCGAGCCCCCCCAACGGCATCCCCAACAACCTGATGCCCTACGTCTCGCAAGTGGCGACCGGCCGACAACCCTACATCCGCAGATTCGGCAGCGACTACCCAACGCCCGACGGCACCGGCGTGCGTGACTACCTGCACGCCTGCGACCTTGCCGACGCCCACCTCTGCGCATTGCGCTGGCTGGACGGCGCCCAGGGCGCCAGGACCTTCAACCTCGGCACCGGGCGCGGCTACAGCGTGCTGGAAATCATCGGCGCCTATGAAAAGGCCTGCGACCATGAGCTGCCCGGCAATTCCTGGAGCGCCGACCTGGCGATGTGGCGAGCTCCCACGCAGACCCCAGCCTGGCCGTTGACGAACTGCACTGGCATGCCACGCGCGACGTCGAAGACATTTGCCGCGACGCCTGGAACTGGCAGAGCCACAACCCCCACGGCCACGCCGCAGACTGAAGTCCAGACAAACAAAAAGCCCCGCTCGAAAGCGGGGCTTTTTGTTGAAGCTGGTGCCGGTAAGAGGAATCGAACCCCCGACCTTCTCATTACGAATGGGAAGGTATACAGATACCCTCTCATTTACCTACCTTAATAATCCTATACAAAACCCTACCTTAACGCCTACCCTAGCTTTACGGGCTAACATGAATTTCGACCAAATTTGTTAGCCCATGTTAGCCCGGTGTTAGCCCGGCTTTTATTGGAAGGAGTCGAGGCAGGATCATGGCGAAGCTGAAATTCACCAAAACCGCTCTTCTGGCATTCCCCCTGCCCGAGGCCGGCAAGCGTTTGGCCATCTACGATACCGAAGTGCCAAAGCTGGCAATGCGGATCACCGCAACCGGCACCCGCACCTTCTACGTAATCAAGCGGGCAGGCGCCTCGATTGCTTGGGTGAAACTGGGAACCTTCCCTGAAATGACTGTCGAGCAGGCACGCACCGAGGCTCAGAAAGTCCTCGGCGAGTTCGCCACCGGCGCGAACCCCGCAGCAGCTCGCCGAGCGATTCGAGAAGAACCGACCTTTGCCGAGATGTTCGAGGATTTCCTCAAGAAGAAGAAAAAGCGCGACGGCACTGCGCTGGGCGAGAAGACTAAAAGGGACTACCGCGACCTTCTGCGCCTGCACCTGGAATCGATCAAGTCGAAGAAGCTGTCACACATCACCAAGCAAGACATGAAAGCTGCTCATGCAAAGGCGACCAAAACAAGTCCAGCGCAAGCCGATAAGGCGATGGCCGTCGCCTCCTCTGTATTCAACTTCGCCACAGACCTTGAGCTGTTCGAGGGCACCAACCCGGCGAGCCGCGTTCAGAAAAACCCCGCACCTTCTCGCGACCGCTTCGCACAAGCTGCCGAACTTCCATACCTGTTCGCAGCCATAGCCGAGTCGAGCTTGAGCGACTTTTTCCTACTGTCGCTATTGACTGGCGCGCGGCGCTCCAACGTGCAGGAAATGGCCTGGCGGGACCTCGACCTCGACGCCCGGATCTGGCGCATCGGCATGACGAAGAACGGAACACCGCAGAATGTAACCCTGCCGCCAGAGGCCGTAGCCGCCCTCCGTGTCCGCAAGCGCTCCACCGGAACCTCGCAATTCGTGTTCCCCGGGGAAGGGAAGACTGGTCATTTGGTCGAGCCTAAAAAGGCATGGGCAGCGATTCTGCTCCGCGCAAGCCTGCGCCGCCTTCTCGAACACTTGGAAAGCCTCGGCAATCTGACAGCCGAGGAGCGCAAACAGGCCGACAACCAGATTACCGAGGCCCCGGCCGCCGCCGAGAAGCACTACAGAGCCATCGCAGAGAAGCTAACAGTCGAGCCGGCGCTCTATGACATGACCGACCTGCGCATCCATGATCTGCGCCGCACCCTCGGCAGTTGGCAAGCCAAGACTGGCGCCTCGATGGCCATCATCGGCAAGAGCCTAAACCACAAGAACCTTCAATCAACGGCAATCTATGCCCGACTTGACCTCGACCCAGTGCGCCAGTCTGTCGAGACAGCAACGCAAGCCATGCTGGAGGCGGCAGGCATCAAGCCACCGGTCGATGAGGTAAAGCTGCCGGCGAAAAGCAAGGTGAAGAAGTAGAACACCAACTCAAGCTAGTTACCGGCCAGCCTATGGTGGCAACCGAGCAGCGGATTTCCCACCCGCGTGGCAGGCCGACCTCATCAATAAGTGGGATCGTCTGGAAATGAGTGAAATGAGTGACGACAAAAAGGAGCCATCTGCTCCGGGCCTCGGTCTTCGTGGCCTGATCGCGGCTAAAAAAACGCAAACGGAGGAATTGGCCCGTCCAAGCCAATGGAGTCCGGGCGTGAGGGCCAAGTCCGCTGAAGAATATGCCCGATTCACAGAGCAACTCGCACAGGAGCTGCTCGAAACCTATACCCCCGAGAGCCTTGCTGTAGTCACAGCCCAGCACATTATCTATGTGGATGAGCTGAAGTGCGTGCTGGAAGAAAATAAGACTGAGCCGGACTACATCGTCGAGATTGCCAAGAAGATCGCAACCGAGGTCGCAATGACTGTACTGGAAGCGAGGCGGAAGCATCTTGCTGAGAAGCGAGCGGACGCTGTCCGTAATAGGAAAAAGGATGTAATGGCTCTAGCCAGAAGCATCGCCACGGAGAAATGGCGCGAGGATCCCCATCAGAAAATCAAGATCGGAAAAATGGCAGAAATCGTCTACGGCGACCTTCAAGAGGCTGAGGACCGCAAATTGGCAAGCGGCCCTGACGTCGTCAGGAGATGGATTAGACCCGTTGCCCCGGACTACGCAAAAAAACCGGGAGCACAGAGATAGCGCCAATCTGACAATCGTAACGAAAATCCAATACTCGTAACGATTGGAATATTTCTAGTTCCCGCCTTTTCAGAGCATGACTCCGCCGAATCACACTCGATGGAGTCGTACCCATGTCCACCCCGCACGCCGCCACTATCGCGGCACTCAAAGCCGAGATCGCCGCCCAACTCGGCTTTGATCCGAATAGCCCGCCCGTCAGCGTCGACGACAAACAGGCCGCCTACGTG
Organism: Pseudomonas sp. SCB32; assembly: GCF_009189165.1. Lineage (NCBI taxonomy): Bacteria > Pseudomonadati > Pseudomonadota > Gammaproteobacteria > Pseudomonadales > Pseudomonadaceae > Pseudomonas > Pseudomonas sp. SCB32. The sequence goes on along the minus strand of NZ_CP045118.1, from coordinate 1,077,779 downwards.
CTCGACGTGAAGCCGACCACCCTCGCCGTCTGGCGCTCGACCGGCCGCTATAACCTGCCGTTCCTCAAGGTTGGCCGCTTGGTGAAGTACCGCCTGAGCGACCTCGCCGAGTTCCTCGCGCGCCGCACCGCCAACCATACCGGCGAGGTGCGCGCGTAATGAAGAAGACCATCCCCCACCTCTCGCAAGGTAACCTGCACCTCGATATCCAGCGTATCGCCGATAAGGCTCTGCTGGCCGCTGACCACCTGCTCACTGACTGGCTGCCGGACGGCACCCGCAAGGGCAAAGAGTTCTGGCCGACCAACCCGGTACGTGGCGACCGCAATCCGGGGTCGTTCAGCATCAATATGCACTCCGGCAACTGGCACGACTTCGCCAGCGGCGACAAAGGCGGCGACCTCGTGTCGCTGCTGGCCTACTTGCGCGGCTGCCGGCAGATTGATGCCGCCCGCATGATTGCGGGGCAACTGGGGCTGCCCTTCGGCAGCGACTATAAGAGTGACCGGCTCGCCAAGGAGGTCGAGCACCAGCATCTAGCACGCCTGCGTGAGCAGCGACAGCAACAAGCCGATGCAGAGCGGCAGGCCGAATGGAATCGCGCCGCTGCCCGTGCGTGTCACGATTGGGCGCTCGCCGGCCCGGCTGATCCTGATCACCCGTACTTGACCCGCAAGTGCATCGAGCCCCACCACCTGCGCCAACTCGGCGACGTGCTTCTGGCTCCGATCTATTTGCACGGCGAAGTGGTGAACCTTCAGCGCATCGAGGCGAATGGCAACAAGCGTTTCTTGCCGGGAAGCCGGATCAACGGCTGCTACTGTCCGTTCGGGCGTATCAAGGCCGGTGTTGAACTGTTCATCGTCGAGGGCATCGCCACGGCGGCCTCTCTCCACGAGCAGACCGGCAAGCCGGTCGCCGCGGCGATGAGCGCCGGCAACCTGCTGCCGGTTGGATTGGAACTGAAGCGCCGCTATCCCAATGCCGTGCTGATTGTCGGCGGCGACGATGACCGCGCCAAGGAGTCCGAGGGCAAGCCCAACGCCGGCAAGCTGGCAGCCATCCATGCAGCCGCGATGCTCGATTGCGGGTATGTCCTGCCGGCCTGGCCGGAGGATGCACCGCTGCATCTGACCGACTTCAACGATTTGATCCTGTTGAGGGAGGGCCGGGTATGAATGCCCCCCTGATGACCGAGATCCAGACCCCGACCGGGCCGGCCCCCAAACCGCTGCTGCCGGACGTTGCACCGCCGACGCCCTACCCCCAGAGCGCCCTGACCTACGAAATGCGTAGCGCGGTCGAGGCGATTGCCGAACATGCAATGGTGCCCGCTGCCATCGCCGGGCAGTGCGTTATCGGCGCGGCCACCCATCTGGCACAGACCCGCGTCAATGCCTGGCACTTCAAGGGTAAGTCGGGTGGCGCACCCTGTTCGCTGTTCATGTTGTCGCTGTTCGATTCGGGGGAAGGTAAGTCGAGCGCACGTGACTTGGCCTTCAAGACGATTGACGAGGCAGAGAAGGAGGCACGCGCTCAGCACCGCCAAGCCTGTGCGGAAATTGAGGAAATGGCAGTCGGCCTGAAGGGCAAGGCGCGTGAGGAGTTCCTGGCGGCTAACCCGATGCCGCCCGATCCCAAGACCCAATACAGCGATGCGACTTTCGAGCCTCTGGTGGGCGACTTCATCCGAGGCAAGCCGGCAGCAAGCTGGGATACGGACGAAGGCGGGCAGATGCTCGGAGGTCACTCGCTGAAGGCTGACACCGTAGCCGCGACTCTCGGTGGCCTGACGACGGCCTTCAGCTCGGGGAAATTCGAGCGCACCCGCTCGCGTGGCAACTTGGAAGGCTCCGGCGTGGCCCACAACCGGCGCCTGACTATTCTTCTGATGGCACAGCGGGTGGCCGTGGCCGAGGCGCTGGAAAATCAGCTGCTGGTTGGGCAGGGCTTCCTGCCGCGTTTCTTGCTCGCAGCGCCGGCTAGCCTGGCCGGCACCTGCTTCATCAGCGTCGAGTCGCTGCGCAGCAGCGCCTACGCGGACCCGCGTATGCAAGCGTTCTGGTCGCGCTGCAACGAGATCGCCGCCAACCCGGAGCATATCAAGCCGGACACTGGCGAGGTTACGCCGCCCGTTCTGGAGCCTGACGAAGAGGCAATTCAGGTTTGGGTGGACTTCCGCAACGAGATCGAAAATGAGCGAGGGCCGCTCGGAAAATTCGCGAACCTGAAACCGTTCGCCGCACGAGGGGCCGAACAGGCATTGCGCCTGGCCACCGTGCTGGGCTACTTCGAAGGGGCCGAGAAGATCGACGCCGACTGCATGCGCCGAGCCTGCATGCTGGCGCGCTACTCCCTGGATGAGTGGCTGCGCTACACCGACGCCGACACGGTTAATCCTGAGATGAAGCGCGCATTCGAGCTGATGAACTGGCTGCGTGACTCCAAGCGCGCAGCAAAGTGGAAAGAGTTCCACGTCAATGACCTGGGCAAATCGGGACCGGCAGCAGTTCGCTCGGCCAAGGTGCGCGACAAGGTGCTGGCCGTACTGGTGAACCATCATCACCTGCTGACCTATGACGGGAAACACTTCAGGATCAACCCTCGTGCGGAAGCTGCGGACTCTGCGGAAGCCCAGCAACTGTTCGGCTATGCAATTGAGGAAGACCTGCGGAAAGTTGCGGAAGGAGCGCTGCTCATCCCCGCTCCCTGCCCGGCCACGGCAAAGCATCCGCAAACTTCCGCAAATCTTCCGCACATTGAGGCCCAGCAGTCGCTCGGCGCTCCGCAGAATCCGCAAAATCCGCCCCCCCCGGCATCCGCAAACGCCGCCGCCGGCTACCTGGAGTTCTAACCTATGGCCGCCCTGAACTATCTGCACCGGGCCGGTCTGACGGTCGAGGCCGAAGCCGGCAAGCTGCGCGTCTCGCCGGTTGAGCGGATCACCCCGGAGATTTGCCAGTTCATCGTCGTCCACAAGGACGAACTGCTGACCGAACTGAGCGCCGCGAATGAAACCACCGCCGCCCCGGTGACCCGGAAGCTCGAGCTGGCCGAGGTGCCCGCACCTGGAATTGAACGCAAGCAGTCCCTGGAGGAGATCGCCAAGCCCCGGGTAGGCACTCTCGATGAGACACGTGCTCCATCGCGAGCGTCGAGCGCCTGGCTGCGTCATGTTGTCCGCCTGCTGGGCACCCAACCGGCGGAACTGCTGGAAGGCGGGCATCTGGAGCCGCACGATCTGATTGAGCAGGCCGATACGGATACCACTCTGGTGGCCGAGCTCATCCGCACAAGTCCGGCATGGATCAATCGCCCGCAGTGGATCGAGCCGCAGCACTTGGTTCATGCCGAGGGCAAGGAAGACAAGCCACAGCGCACCGTTCACACGGCCGCGACGGATTCGACTGACTGGCTGAGGGCACGCGACCAATTTTATCAGCACCTGATGTCCTGCCGGGCCTGCCATGCCCCGGTAGGCCGTTACTGCACCAGTGGCAGCGCCCTGCGCCAACACTACAATGACACCTCCCTGGAGACGAACGCATGAGCGACAAGCTCAAAAGATCCCTGCACGACAGCGAAACGGCCTCCCAGGCCATGGCACGTGCGGCCTTGACCCCGGAATGCCTCAGCGCCGCCGTACTGGTGGACAGCAAGATGATGGGTAATACGGATGTCACCGAGGTCGTAGACGAGCTGCGTCGGCAGACCGCCGCAATCAATAGCGGCGACCTGACCCGCGTTGAGGGCATGCTGCTGGCACAGGCCCACACGCTGGACAACCTGTTCGCCCAGCTCACCGGCCGGGCGCTGCGCTCCCAGCAACGCGATGGCTTGGAGTCCTATATGCGCCTGGCGCTCAAGGCCCAGAATCAGGCCAGAGCCACTCTGCAGACACTCGCCGAGCTGAAGGCACCTCGGCAGGTCGCCTTCGTGCAGCAGGCCAATATCGGCAACCAGGTGCAGGTCAACAACAGCACGACCAAGCAAACCGCGCGCCCGCAAAAATCCCAAAAAGCGCAGAACGAACTATTGGAGGTGGAGCATGGCGAACGGTTGGACACCCGAGCGACGGGCGCGGCAGGCGGAATTGATACGGAAGTGGCAACCGTGGAAGCAGAGCACCGGCCCTAGAAGCTCGGAAGGAAAGGCCGCGACCGCGCGTAATGCCTGGAAGGGTGGAGTCAGGCCGCTTTTGCGCGACCTGGCTCGCGAGATGCGCGAGCAGGACAAGGCCCGCCGCGAGCTGCTGGATTGAACAAGCGTGCAGCCATTGCGCTAGATCTGGGGCAGCTCTTAGCGGATAGCATTACCACCTCGCGTCAATTTCCAAGTCACATCATGTAGCGCATCGGTGCGGGCTGTTTTTCATTGACCAGGTCGCTGATAAGTCGGCTAGTTATGCCAACTTCGTTGTTATTGAGAGTTACGATCACCTGCTCGGCCTCAGCGAAACGCCCTTGCTCTCGGTAGAGCTCGGAAAGCTCCAGGATGTATCCGCGCCGAGACGCCTTGACCCACCCCAACAATATCTCGCTAAGCCGCTTCATGTTCTGAAGCTGCTCGTTCGTCACTTCGAACGCTGGGTACGTGAAGGGGCTCCCTAGTGGTCTGCGATAGGTGGGTGCCTTCAGACCGCGAAATTTGTCCAGCCAGGTCCTGCGATCGGGATTGGCCGCCTCCCATGCAGCTTTGGTGGAATCCTCTTCCGCATCCCGATGCAGCCGATATCGCTCTCTGTATGGGTGATTGAGGCAGCGCCAATACTCCAGCCTTGCGGCAACCTCAAGATCCTCACGATCCGTTTGTTCGATGCACTCAGGCAGAAGTTCGTCGGGGACTTTGTCAATGCGAGGCAGATCACTGGCCTCGGCAGATCCGATCTCAACCAACTCCTTCATAAGAACGAACTGCCCGCATGTGCAGCGGCGCAGGCCCGCTCCATTTGGCATGAGAGAGCACTCACGCCAGCCATCCGTCCAGTACTCGAGCGCCATAAAGTTCATCGTGAGATATCGCGGCACTGCGTAGTGAGCTCCGCAGCATGGCGCGGACACGATGCGCACTCCTTTCATAATGGTCATCGCGGGTCCCCACTTACGATTTGCATAAATGCATCCTAACCCTTACTTCACGCCTCGTGATCTACAGGGCGCTTGGATACGAAAATAGCGAGCTACTCAACGCCGATGTCGAGTGCATCGTGCGATATACGCGTCGCAATGCGGTGCGCAGTCACCATGTGGAGCATCTGATCTTTAATTTTCATTCCCAGGGCGGTCTTCGCTCATTGCGCGAAACGCTGGCGAATTTCACGCGTGGCGCTGCGCTGTCGATGCCATTGGCGCATCAATGAACAGGAGCGTCGTGATGATGGCGCAGGTTCCCGAGTTGTCGCGGTATGCCTTTCACCGGTTGGGTGGAGGCCCTGGTCGACTAGCTGCTGGCCGAAGTAAAGGCACGGATGGTGCTAGATCTAATAGGTAGGCTAAGCCATGGTGTGGCTATCTGACCTGCTGAAAACCAGCATGTTTCGAGATATGGTGTAAAGAGCCGGGACGTCTCAAAGACCAGCACCTGACGTAATTCGATACACAAGGAGGTGTCGATGAGCTTGCACGAGCAGCAGGCGCGTTTTAGGCGATTGCTCTCCGAGCATGCAGCTTGGCGTCTGCTACGCGCTGAGAATGCGTCCATCGTTCTTGCCTTCATCAATGATCTATTCGCTCAAGACAGCGAAGTGCCGTTTGGGAAAGCACGTGTCGCGCTGGAGGCCGAGCTGCCGATCTGGCAGGAGGTCTATGGCCTGCACGACAACGCGGGCACCTATCTGCGCCAATGGATCCAGGCGGGCTGGTTGCGTGAGCTTGATGACAAACTCACCCGAACCGATGCCTTCGAGTTGGCACTGCGCTTTGCCCAGAGCTTGGATCAGCGAGACAGTAATGCCACGGCCTCCCACCTGCGCATTGTGCAAGACGCCGTACGAGATTTGGCTGTCGCCCTGAGCCCAAACCCGGAAGAGCGAATCACTCTGCTGACGGCCCGCCGGCAGGAACTCGATCTGGAGATTGAGCGCTTGCGGATGGGCGAGGTGCCAGAGCTGAGCGCGCCGGAGCAGCGTGAGCGCATCCGGGGACTGTATCAGTTGACGTCAGTGCTCACGGGCGACTTTCGCCGGCTGGAGGACGAAATTCGCCAACTCGATCAGCGTATGCGGATCCGCATGATCGAGTCGGAGTCTGGGCGCGGTGAGGTGGTGAAGGCGCTGATAGAGCATGAAGGTGAACTGCTCCAGACCGATGCCGGACAGGCCTTCGACGGCTTCTATCAGTTGCTCTGTGATCAGAATCGAATCACTGAATTCCGTGAGCAAATACGCTCGATCTTGGCACGTCCGGCATCCCAGTATCTGAAGTCAGACGAATTGCGTTACCTATCCCATTTGGTCCGCGAGTTGGGCAAGGAAAGTGAGCGGGTATTCCAGGTCCGTCGCCGGACCGAGGAGAGCCTGCGGGCTTTTGTGGAAAGCGGCGTTCAGCAAGAGCGCCGTGCAGTCGAGCGACTGCTTCGCCAACTGGAGCGGCTGGCGGTGAACTTCAAAGACCAGGAGGTGAGTCTGCGCGAGCCGGTAGTTGTGGACCTCCCCACGGGCAGTCTGCGCGTGCGTTCTCCGTCCAGTATCCACCTACGACTACCTGAGGAACGCCTGGATACCCGGCAGGTGGCCGCAAATACCAATAGTCACGTCGCCAGTCTCGGCATGCTGGATCACCTCAACACGGTCAAGGTGCTGGAAGTGGCCCAGGATGTGAAGCAGTTGCTCACTGAGCACGGCCCGATGACGGTGGCGAGCATCGTTAGTCACCGCCCCATCACCGGAGGATTGGAAGAGCTGGTGGCGCACGTGCGGATCGCCAAAGCAGTCAGCGCTGTGGTGTTGGAACACCCTGAAAGTCTGGTGGTAGTGGATCGGACTGGCAATTGGATTCGGGCCAACATTCCCTCTTTGCTGATGTCCGCCGAGCAGTTTCCAACGGATTTGGAGGAACTCGCCTTATGAACGAGGAAGAGCAGCATTCCCAACAGGCCCCAGCCCTGTTCGACCAGTATCGAGCAAATCGGCCTGACACGCCGTCAGTCAGCGGAGAGGTGGAGACGTTTGGGGATGCTCCCGTTGAGCCGCCCGTCGTTGGGGATTCTGAGGTCGGCATGCCACTGGAAGCCAGGCGCGCCCTGGTGCTGCTACTCCGCCAAGGGGTGGTGATGGCCGATAGCAAACGCCTGGCGTTCGAAGCGCTGTGCCGGCACGAGGGCCTGATCGCAGAGCACTTGGGCAACATGTTCATGCGCATGTTGTTGGACATGAAGGCCGGTATCGCCATCCTGCTCCAGCAGGAGGTGGCAGAGCAGGACGAGGAGGCCGACGAAGCGTCACGCCTGATCAACAAGCGCACGCTCAGCCTCTATGACACGCTGCTTTTGCTGGTGCTGCGCAAGTACTACCAGGAGCGAGAAACAGCGGGCGAACAGAAGATCATCATTGATATCGAGCGGATCGAGGCATTGATGACACCCTTTTTGCCGCTGACCTACAGCTCCCGCTCCGAGCGGAGGACGCTCAACGGATCGCTTGCCTTGTTGAAAGATAAGCGTCTCATCAGTGCGGTCCGCGGGGATGACGAGCGGTTTGAGATCACCTCGGTGATCCGCTATGTCGTCAATGCCGATTTTCTTGAACGTCTGCTGAAAGAGTACGAACGCCTAGCCGGTGATGCGGACGTCAAAACGGGCGAAGAGGTGCAGGATGCTTGAGGCAAGCGAGGTAAGTCTGAGTGAGTTGTTCAGCACCGGTCAGATCCGTCTAGCCGAGCTGTCGGTATACAACTGGGGCTCCTTCCATGGCCTGCATTCCGCGAAGATTGACCCCGAGGGCACCCTCATTACCGGTGACAACGGTGCCGGTAAGTCGACACTCATTGATGGGTTGATGGCGCTTCTGCTGCCCTCCAGCAAGGCGTCGTTCAACATCGCGGCTGCTCAAGGGGACCGTACGGATCGCACCTTGATGTCCTATGTGCGAGGAAACTATGGCAAGGCCCATGATGGCAGCGAGACGGCTACCCTGCTGAAACGCTCAGGGGCGACCGCAACGGGGCTTCGGGCGCTGTACCAAGCGGACGATGGTTCGAAGATCACCTTGGCGGCCCTGTTCTGGATTACCCAGGCCAGCAACTCGCTCAACGACCTCAAACGCCTTTTTGTGGTGGGTAAGCGCGATGTGGGCTTGGATGAGCTGTTGCATCTCTTCGGTGAGGGCAATGCCCGTGTGCTGAAACAGCACCTCAAAGAGGACCCGCTGGTCGAGGCATTCGATTCGTTTACCGAGTATCAAGAGACCTATGTGCGACTCCTGCGCATGGAGAACCGTAACGCTCCTGCCCTGCTCTCCCGGGCGCTGGGTTTGAAGAAGATTGATGACCTCACCAGCTTGATTCGAGATCTGGTCCTGGAGCCCAGTCAGGTCAAGGAGCATGCCCGGCTTGCGGTCAGTGAATTCGATGACTTGGTCAGCGTCCATAGCGAACTCGATGATGCTCGGCGACAGCGGGATGCCCTGATTGAGTTGCCAGAGACCAGCCAAGCGCTGAATCAGGCCAGGGAGGAGATGCGGCGGATCTCAGCTGAGCTAGCCGGCCTGCCGGTCTACTTTGGCGAGCAGTGCTCTCGACTGTGGCAAATGCGCCTGAAGCAATACGAGGCGGAACTGCTTCAGTTGGCAGAGGAAATGACCCGCCTTGGAGCTTTGGAGGAGCAAGCAACGGAACGGGTACAGGCGTTGTTCCATGCCTACCAGTCGCAAGGTGGTGAGCGACTGGAGGGGCTGCGGAAGGACTTGAAAGCGGCAACGCAGGTGCATCACGACAGCGTACGCGATGCGCGCCTGTATCAGATGGATGTACGAGACCTTAGTCTGCCAGACACGCTGTCGCTCGACGTATTCAAGCAAAACCAGGTGAGAGCGCAAACGGAACTGGCGGATATGCCGGCGTTACGTCAAGCGCGCCAGGATCAGTTCGCTTCGTCGGCAGCGAACCTCTCCCGTGAGCAAACACAGCTCAAGGAGCTGGTAGGTGAAATCGAAGACATGGAGTCGCGACCGGACTCCAACATTGAACCTTCCTATCAGAAGCTCCGCGACCAACTGGTAGAGAGCTTATCGCTTGATCCTGCGGAGGTTGTTTTCGTTGGCGAGCTGATCGATGTCCTGGAGGCGCATCGACCTTGGCAAGGCGCCATTGAACGGGCGCTGGGAGGGCATCGCACCACACTGCTGGTGCCTGATGAGCGATATCGCCTGGTGACCAAGTGGCTGAACACTCGCCACACGGGTCTCCATGTCAGGGTGCAGGTTGTTCGGCTGAACCAGCATCCGCAGGTTGCTGAGTTCCTACCGGATGGCTTTCTAAAAATGCTGGATTGGAAGCCGCACCCCTATCGTGATTGGCTGAAAAAGCACCTCTCACGCTTCGACCTGCACTGCGTGGCATCGACTGAAATACTGGACCAGATCGACTTCTCGATGACCATCCAGGGCCTGGTGCACCTGGATAAAGGGCGATTTGAGAAGAAGGACCAGCAGCGCATTGATAACCCACGTTTCTGGTGTTTGGGATTCAGTAACAAGGGGCGTCTAGCGGCGTTAAGGAAGGATCGTGTCGAGTTGGAGGCAGAGGTCAAGAAGTTGGCCCAGCTTACAGCAGATGCGCGCACGGCCATGGACGACCTCGAGAAGCACACTCGGGTGTGGGAGCGCATCGCCCAGCTCACCTGGGCGGCAATTGATGTCCAGTCAGCGCAAGATCGGATGCAATCGCTGAGGGCGGATCTAGAGGCGCTGGAGCGGCCTGATAGTGAATTGGGAGTGGCGAAGGCTCGGTGGGAGCAGGCAGGTGCTGAGCTGAAGGAAGTACAAGGCAAGAAAGAACTGGTCAGCAAAAAAGTCGGGGGGCTGGAGAGCGACAAGCTCAAGGCGAACCAACAACTGGAGCTGGCGTTAGATGCCGCCCGGACCGGTTTGGTGGATGAGGTCAGGGAGTTGCTTTCTAAGCGTGTGGGACAGCTAGACCTTGACGATTTGGAGATGGTTTCAGAACTCGAAAATCGCCATCGATCAGCGCTGGAAGAGGCCCGTAAGGGGGCCCACAACCGAGAGTTTCGAGCATCGAACAAGGCTAGCGGGATTGTCTCCGAGTTCAAAACAAAATGGCCGCTCATCGCCAATGATTGGCTCGTCGGAGTTGATGCCCTAGAAGAGTACGTCGATCACTTGGCCCATTTGGAGCAGGAAGGATTGCCAGACCTGGTCGAGCGTTTCCGAGAGCGCTTGAACCGCAACGCAACACAGTCGCTTGCTCGAATCAGCCAAACCATCCAGGCCGAACGTGAGGACATCCAGGACCGAATCGAAACGATCAACGATGTTCTGGAGCGCACGGAGTTTCGGCAGGGAACCTACCTTCGTCTGGGAAGTCGGCCAGAAATCTTCGAACACGTGAAAGCATTCAATGCCCAGTTGATGCGCGTGCTGGCGCGAGCTGGAAGTGACGATCATGAGGCTCGCTTTGTCGAGCTGAAGGAGCTGATCGAGAAACTGGAGAAAGCCACCAATCCTGCAACCTCGGGCAATCTAGAGAGTCTGCGACTGTTGGATTCGCGCTACCAGCTGTCCTTCTTCGCCGAGGAAGTAGAGAAAGGCAGCAAAAAGGTACGCGATGTGCTGGAGTCTTCCAGCGGTAAGTCAGGCGGGGAAAAGGAGTCGTTTGCCGGCACGATAGTAGCCGCCAGCTTGGCTTACGTGCTGACGCCCGACGGCAGCGACCGTCCGCTGTACTGCACCGTGTTCCTGGATGAGGCGTTCTCCAATACCGCCGAGGCGGTGAGTCGCCGGGTGCTCAAAGTCTTCCGGGAATTGAAGATCCACGTGAATCTGATCACTCCATACAAGAACCTCAACCTTGCACGTGAATCGGCGCGCTCGCTGTTGATCGCAGAGCGTGACCAGGACAAGCATGAGAGTCGGCTCTGTGAGGTCACCTGGGAGGAAATTGACGAGCAGCTGGCGCGTCATGAACAGCAGGGGCTGCAAAAGGCAGCCAGTTCACTGGGGATCGAAGTGGAGCCAGCACTGTGAGGGATTGGGGACGGCTTCCAGATGACGTTGTTGAGGAGCTGCGCCGACTGGAGTGGGACCATACAGGCCGGCTGCGGGAGCGACTCTTGGGTACGCGACCTTTCCCCATTCCTTGCTTGCTGAAGCCGCCAACCGGTAGCCAGGCGCTTGAGGATCTTGACCATTTCCATGGCTATATCGCGGCCTGGCGGAAATGGCCGTGGCCACATCAAGTGGCATGGGTGACGAAGCGATTTCGGCAACTGGGTGAATGCGAAGTCCCGATAAGGTTGGAGATCGAATCAACGCAAGCCCTCATCGCTGCGCTGGGGGCTGAGGCTGTTGAACGAAGCAGAGGCTGGGCGGAGCGAATGGAGCCGTTGCTCTCGTTGGATAAAGCTCTGTTCACTACCCTCATCAAGCAGCTTGGAGAGCTGGAGAAGCTCTCCATGACTGACATCCATTTGCTGGCGTGCCTGCTGCCGCAACTCCAGTGTGGAATGGGCCAGCGTCGATACTTGCGGGCCCTGCCACTACAGAGGGTGGATACGAAGTTCGTGGAGCTGAACCAGAGTCTAATTGCCGCTCTGTTGGATTCGATGCACGACCAAGAGGTTTCCGCTCATGGCGGGTTAGAGGCTTGGTTAGGCTGCCGCGCCACACCATCCAACTGGCTTCACGTGAAACCACTTTGCCCTGACGTGAAAGGTCGCCTTGCTGGGCTTGATCTCGTTCGGCTGTCCTTTGAGCAACTGATGACCTATCCGTTGCCCGCTCGGAGTGTGCTGGTGATCGAGAACCTCCAGGCTGGCTACGGACTTCCTGAGCTACCAGGCACCATTGCAGTGTTCGGAGGAGGCGCAAATACCGCCTGGCTACAAGCCGAGTGGCTGAAGGACAAAAAGGTAGGTTACTGGGGGGATCTCGATACATGGGGGCTGAAATTCCTCGCCGATGCACGGTTGAGGCAGCCCCATGTTGAGGCCGTGATGATGGATCGCGACACGCTGATCGCCCATGTTGAGCGCGGGGTGTGCGAAGAGCGACCAGCCGAGCTACCGGACTATGGCCTGACTCTTACTGAGCGGTCCCTTTTTGAGGAGCTGCGCTCTGGTCGACACGGAGTTGGTCGACTAGAACAGGAGCGGTTGTCTCAAGACTACGTAGAGCAGCAACTTGACGTCTGGCTTCATGCCATCGCTACGGTATAGATGCACTTAGCCATTCACTCAATCCCCCAACCGGGGTTGTGAGAGGTTAGCTAAAAAGCTTGAGTGAACCGGAAAAAGCGTCTCATGCAGGTTGGATTGTCCCGTCTCGTTGAAATGTCCTCTATGGGTCGGTAGCTGTCGCACATCCAAGGCAGCAACCGACCCAAAGCAGAAGTTCGATTTGGAAAGTCCGATGGCTGCTTCGCAGCGGGAGCGATCGATGGTTAGGGTGCTACGAACGCTAGCCACCGGCGGGAAGCAGCCCTCCGGGACAGCCAGCTCGTGCCAGCACGGCCCCTCTCGCTTGACATCGCCGCTGAATCTGAATGGCTTAGATTGAGTAGCCGTTCTTCGCCGTCTTCAAGAGAGACTGCCCGTAGCTGCTCGGTTGCTTGATTTGCCTGCTTGCGAACACGCTGATGTCCAGGTCCGGCTTCCCACGGGCAGTGGTGACCTGTTCGATGCCTACGGACGTGAGAAGGAGGTAGCAACCCTCGCCCCATAGAGACTCCGCATCGATATCAACCGGGCCGGCATCACGCCACCAGTAGAGCCTTGCGACCACAGCGCCGCTCGGGTCGAGGAAGACGCTGGGCTCCTCGTCATGCGCGCTCCAGCGAAGCCGCTTCACCCAGTTCGGGCACAAAGCGAACGAATAGGCCGCTGCGTCAAAGCCCATGTCCACGGAGCAAACTACTCGCCTTACCAGCGTTGGCGCCAGATCATTGTCAAGTGCGACATACTGGCCTAGCCAAACAGCGATGGGCAGCCTGGCATAGCAGTCGTCGAAGTCTTCACTGTCAATCTCTGTCGAGGGTGCTCTAAAGCGGTAGAGGCGGTGCTCCGACAGCCGTGGCTTGAGGATCTTGAAGCGGGATACTTCGGCCACGACTAGGCCGTGGCGGTCTGCTGGGAAGGGGGCAACGTCACCGCCGACTTCGTCAATCCACTTCCGCTCTCGCTCGGACCAACCCGCACTTCGGTCAAGCAGCGGCATGCGAATCCATTCGGGACGCACTCGCGGGAGCCTCAGCGGCCGAGGCGGAAGCGGGCAACCCAAACGCTCCAACAGCGTCGTCCTGTCGCGGCCTTTCAGCTTGCCGGCCAGCCGCAGTTCTCCCGCGACGTGGCGAAGGGCGGCAATGGCAATGTAGGCGTGGGGCTTCAGGTAAGTGATCTGCATGTCGAGGACGCGAAGCTGAGCCTCAAGCCTCTTGACGCCAGAGAGCCCGAATGCCTCAAGTCCACCCCAATCCTGGATGAACATCGCCGCGCGTCGGCGAACTGTCATCTCCTCAATGCCTGCCGCCTTCGCAATGTGACGTGCCGTCGAGCGCAACATCTCGGTCCAGCCAAGCGGCGACTCGACGCGCATTGCACCAGTCCTCTCGTCCGTGAATGCCTGGTCGCCCTCTGGCGGGTGCTCGAGTTCGAGGCGATAGAAGAGCGGAAGTGGCATCGCGTCCAAGGGGACAGCCAGCCCCCACCAATGCGACAAGAGCGCGGCTGACTCTGCCACCGCTATGTCACGGTGACTGACCAACGCAGCCACGGCGCTGCCCAACTCGGGTGCGAGGTCCGCACTGTCAGCAGCCAGCAGCGTTCCGAGCGCCTGCAAGGGGGCATCTAACTCGCCGGCCATAAGTCGCCGCATAAGGGACTTGAACAAAGCTTGGCCGAGTCCGGCTTGCCTTGCCAAGCTCAACGTGCAATTGCGCGCGTGCCGCTGAACTTCTGCAACGGGCAGCCGATAGGCAAAGTGCAGCAGATCCTCCAAAAGTTCCGTGTCTCTGAGCGGTAGCTCGCTCGGCTGGAAGGGCCGCCCCAGTTGGAACTCGCGAGTGCAGGTCATCTGCTCCTCAAGCAGAGACCAGATGGCTGGCCAATCCGGCGTCGCGCTAATTACCGGCAGTATCGAATCTAGCTCTGTCAGTAGCGACTGGGTGCTCTCCTGGCCCGCCGTCACTGAATCGACGATGTTCTCGAAGGCAGCAGGGCATGTGGATGGGCCCTGCAAGAGCTTCTTCGCCTCAAAGTAAAAGAACTTGCCGCCACCCATCCACTGGCTCCAGGAGCTCCAGGGCTCCTTGCTTGACTCGTAGCCTTGCATCAGCTTCTTGGCGTACTCGACCTCCCCAGCCGCAGCCAACTTTCTAACCACCAGGAAGCGGCAGCGCGCGTCATCCTGCAAGACCTGCCAGCGCTCAAACATCCTCCGCACCAAATGAAGCGGGGCCGTCTCGGCCAAATCTCTGAAACGGTACGGGGCGTTGTAGTTCAGTTCGTCGCCATCCGCTTCAAACGCGCGCTCAAGCTGCTCGAGAGTAGTCTCCGAGTCGTACTTGCTTGGCGTATACGAGTGTCGAGGTTCCGGCGCTTCTGACGCCCACCGGGCTACGGCGGCATCGAGCTCGGCCGATGAAAACCCATGTCTTCCGGCAGCGGTGTGAAGGCGCTGGAGCAGTCCGACCCTCTCGTGTGCCCTGCTGGTTACCTCGATCGCCCCCAAAAGCATCCGCGTGAGCGGTTCAATCTCTCTGGGTCCTGCGGCGTCGGCGGCGACGTCGATGAAGTCGCCGACGTGGTACGGGGCCCGGTAGTGCGGTTCCATGTAGAACGGCAGACACAGACCGCACCAGACCGTCGCGCAAGCCACTACGAGTTCAGGGCTTCGCCGGACCATCCCCGTCATGAGCAGGTCGACGCGGTTCGGCCAGCCAATCAGATGCCAATCCGCCAGTGTCTTTGACACCTCGAAGCCGAAGCGAGGTCCGACCTGCGTCGCTTCCTCGATTAGCGACATCGTCAAACGATGCGCGGCCGACGACCCTTCCGTTTCGGTCATGCCACCGACCTGGCGCATCAAGGTCGAGACTCGCTTGACACGGGTCTCCGGGTCAGCGGCGCTCGCAAGGACCAGGATGTCTTGCCAGATTGCGTACTGCGGGTCTTTCTTGGGGGCCAACGCATAGCCAAGGCATTGCTCGGGAACCGTCGCCAGCAACTGTTTCGCCCGCGCTAAGTCCCCGACCGCAGCCAACGCAATTGCCAGATCCGCCAACCCGTCGATCTGCTCGCTCGGCGTGCTCTCCTGAAGCTCCGCCACGAGTGCGTTGAGTCGATCGACGGCCGCCACCCGGTCACCGTCAACGCGATACGCATCGACGGCCAATCTGCGTCGCAGGTACGCAGTGCCCCCCAGTGTCGATGAGGCGATGGCTGCGTCAATTTCCCGAAGTACCGCGCGGTACTCAGTCTCGCCGCGTATGGCACCGAGCCTCAGCAGCGCTTGCGCGAGAATGGGGACCGCTTTGAAGGCCTGCTGAATGCGATATGACTCGCTGCCGCCTTTTGAAGTCAGACGTAGGACGTACCCAAGGGCAATACGAGCTTCGTCCTGGATGATGCCAGCCGGCAAGGACGCGATGTCGATGGTGGCGCGACCTAGAAGCACGCCTATCGTCGAGGCGTGCTGCTGGAACGGATGAAGGAAGGTGTGCTTCGATGGTGTCGGGCTTGGCAGCGGCTTATTGAGCAGCGTGCAAAGCCTCGCGTGATGCATCACCGCGCCTACCAGATTACCCAGCCCAGCCAGGTCCGTCTCGTCGTCGCACATAGAGATCATCGGTGCGACCAACTTGTCGAACAGGGCCTCGGCTAGGTCACGACGGTCAGCTTCGAATGAAATTAGTGCCATCCGGCGTCGGTAGCCGTTGGGTACCTCTACGAAGCCAGGAAGGGCGGCGGCAGCATCAAACAGGGCAAGCGCTTGCGCAACGTCGCCACGCCGACTGGCCACAAGACCTGCGTGAACCATCACCGTAGGCCTGCCTTCGTTGGCTACCCCGAGCTTGCTGCAGAGGTCTTGTGGATCGGCGCCAACCTTCTGAAGCAGCATCGCCTCTGCGGCTTCCCTCCTCAGATGCAGTTGCAGCGCGGCGACAGTTTGCGGATCCACCTTTTCGGGCTGGCGTAGCCCCTCTGCGGCGAGGTGGTCAATCGCTATCTGGATCTGCTCGGTGTCTCGGAAGTGGACGGCGCGCCTTGCCCACTTCTCGAATTCCGTTATGTTGTGGTCGTGCCCGTGGTCCTGGAACTTGGACGTATGGAGCTGCGACAGTGGCTCGAGGCTTTCAAACAGTTCCTTCGCCCGCTGGAAGTCCCCTCGCGCTAACAGGGCGTCGACGACCTCGTAGCCCTGGCTGGGGAAGTACTGCACGAAGGCCAGGGCTGCATCAATGTCCCCAACCGCCAGCATCGCCAGCGGAAGCTGATTGGCGTACTCAAGGGCAGTTTCCCGCCGCCCCACTTCGTCACGACACAGCAGCAGCCGTGCGAAGGCGGTCGCGTCGTGCGTTCCACGCACTGCCAGCAGAGCCAGGCGGATATCGGCGTGGATCTCGGCGATAGAACACCCGTCAGCCAGTTGCTGCCTGAAGCGAGCGGGCATCGCCAGTGCAAGTACATCGGCACCGTCGCCGGCACGGGCGCGGTAGCGCAGCTCAAGCCAGTGCTGCGCCGATTCGGGCGGCGCGTTCTTCGCCAACTGGGCGAGGTCACGGTACACGCGCTGCGAGTATTCGGCGTCGACGCTTCCGAGGCGGGTTCGCGGTTGAGCGATGACGAACAGCCTAAAGCTGTTGTGGAAGACGCTCCACCCCTGGGATGAACTGCGGAGCAGGTGCCGTGCAACGATCAGGGCGCGTTCAATCGCGGACTCCTTGACCATCGTGGCCAGCAGCCGCAGGTCCATGGGTGCCTCAGCCCGAGCGATGAAGCCCAGCACGTCCATGGCATCGACATCGCTTGCGATCTCGCGCCAAGCAGCGGTGTACACGGTCTCAATATCGCCGTCGAACGGCATCCCGCCGCTGAGAAGGTGCTTACGGCCGGCTTCGTCCGCTTGCAACAGCGCCTGAATCAAGTAACGCGTTGCCAGCGGGTGGCCATGCGTGAGATTGCTTAGATCCAACCTCGGAATCTCGGCAGGCAGGCCAAGCGCATCCGCCATCCGGGCGACCTCCTCGCGGCCGAGCGGCCCCATGAGAACCTGTCGCTCGCTCTTCTCCGCTTGCTCTCTTACGGCGGGCTTCAGATTCGCGAGATCCAGCCGCTGTGTGCCGAGCACGAACACAACCCCGTTGGGGATGGCCGCGGGAAGAGGCAGCTCGCCCAGAAGCGAATTGGTCGGCCGCTCTTCGCGAGGCACATGGTCGAGCCCGTCGACGACTATGATTGTTCGGATCCCGTCGCGGTCGAAGCGTTCACCAGCCTGCCGCACCAGGACTCCGAACTGTTCGCGGCGCTCATGCAGCGAGTCATCGCGAAGACGAAGTCCAACCAAACCGCTGTTGCGCAGCTGCGTGCCGACGTCGATCAGGAAGTTGTCGGCCTCCCCGCGACCCACGCCTTGAGCAGCGCCCGGCACGTACGCCAAGTAGCGAACGAGCCGGACATTTGCTTCAGTGGCCAGCGCAATCTGCAGGAGAGTGGACTTCCCGGAGCCAGGCGGTCCTATGAGTGAAACATAGCCCTGGTCGGCGGCATGCAGCGCGGCTAGCAGCTTGACCTCAGTGTCGCGGTTGCGCTGGACATAGGCGCCGACCGGGAACCGGTGGATGAGCAGCGTCTTGGCAGGATCGCGCCAGCCAAGCTCACTAAGCAGCTCTTCACGCGTCCACCTGTCTTTGTCGCGGGCATCGGCGACCAGCTTGGGCAGTACGCTTGCAATCTCGGATGCCTGCCGCGCCTGCTCGGCGTTCAACTTGTGCGACTGGATGAAGTTGGCCGCAGCTCCGCACACCACACGGAGGCTGTGCAAGAACTGTTCGAAGTCGTCATCGCCCAGGCCGGCTTCACGGCGCAGGTGGTTGATCAGTCGACTCCATTCCTGCGTGTACCAATCCGCTAGCGGCCGATTTGGATGCTGTTGGAGTTCTTCAAGAAATGCCGCGCTGTGGGGCGGCGTGCCATCGCCTGGCTTGTCAGTAATCGACGGAAAGTCATTAACAACCAGGCGAATCTCGACCCGGCTTCCCGGGTTGTCCTTGCGCAGGCACTGCCAAGCATGAACCAGGGGCCTCAAGAGGCCATTGGCACCAGTAAACAGCGTCTCAACAGTGAAAGTGCCTGGGAACTGGGACGTCTTGAACTGGTGGCCGACCACCAACCCATCGAAACCGAGCACCAAGTCGTCGGCAATACCCGCGTTGCGGTCTGCGACGCCGATCCAGAGCAGCTCGTCGCGCTCGAGCGCAGCATAAATGGCAGCGCCCGCCCGCTCGTACTGGCCAATGTATCCACGGAGTGCTCGACGTTCGCCCTCCGCCGGCGCAGTTGCAGGAGCTACAGAGGTTGATGGATTCGGCTTCTTGGACATTTTTGGAGCCATACGAATGGATTAGGTAGTTGACGCCAACTGATACCAAGAAAACTGCTTCAGCATAACCCGAGGCGTCCAGCAACAGACGGTAGATGCGGCTAAGTCATTGAGCGCTGCTCTGAAACGGAGCCTGGCCAGCCCCAATCGGAGCGGTCATTCACGAGATGGGGTGGTAGCGGACGTTGGCGGAGAGCAGCTACCGGCCAATAGCAGACGGTTGCCTCTGTCCCCTTTTCTCCGGTCAAAAAGATCTTGCAGTCACAGGATCGTGCCCCCATTACAGCATTCTCAACTAGCACGGCGCCTAGATGCCCTTTTACTGAAAGAGTGCCCCACATGGATCTGGATCAAATTCTACAGAACGCTCGGCACAATGCCGCAGCGGGTATTTTTGCGGCTATGTCATCCGAGGAGAAGAGCCAACAGCTACTTGCTCAAGTTCGCGGGCAGTCTGATGCAATGATAGATCTCGGCGCTCGTTATGAAGGGATTCCAGCCGACCAGTTGGAGATCTATCGGGCCATGGTGAGAGGCCAGGACAATCCTTTCAACGACGAACTGAGCCACGTAAACAACCTGCTTAAAGCTGGGGATGTAATTCTGAGCACCGGAAACACGACCGGCGCGAAAATTATCACCAAGGGGCAAAAACTTGGCTATAAGGACGCAAGATCAAGTCACGTCGCTCTGGTTCATGCAGACTTCGTCTGCGTCGATGCTATGCCTGGCCTGGGTGTTTCCAATAGGCTGGTGTCAGATGTCTTGAGCGATGTGAAACCTGATTGGCGGGTAATTCGGTGTAAGAAACTTGGTTCGGAACACCTCGATAGAATTTACCAGGCATGTGCGTTCTATCTGGCGCAGCCCTACAAAATCCTGCCTTCCAAAAAGCCAATGAAAGCCGCAGCCTACTGCTCTGAATTGGCCCGGAAGGTGTTTCTGCATACAGGTGTTACGGGGATCGGCATCCCGAATGACAGCGTATTGAGTCCAGGAAAATTTGATGAACTGGCTGACAATCATCCTCAGTGGGAAGACGTCACTGAGCAAGTCAGACCCGCGATTGAGTTCTGCTTCAAGTACCACAAATTGATGAGTGTCGTCTCCAAACTCATGATTGAAGGGCTCAAGCTTAATCGCAAGCGCTTCGAAGACCGGAAAGCCCAGATCAAAGAAATTCAGTTGGCAGCTAACAAAGGCACCATTCCTAGGGAAAAAGCAAAGGAGTTGGTTAAATCCATCCGGGAAATTGAAACCAACATGAACCACCAATTCTGGGATCATTCGAAGTAACCCAGTAGGGGCTGCCCTCCTGATGCTCCAAATTTAGGACAGCTGTCTGCTTTTGGCCGATAGCTGCCCTCGCTACGTCACTGCGCCAGCAGATCGCCAAGCACATGTCGCCTCTGGTCAGGTCGGTCACGAACTTCGTGGAGTCGACGTAGCGCACGTAATGCCGGATATTCAGCAGCAACTCCTGGGCCTTCTTGTAGTCCTCGAGGCTCTTGCTGCTGGGGGGAGGTCCACGTAATGCAGCGCGATCTGAACCATCTCGCTGGATGAGCTGACGAAGCTCTTAAGTCTTAAGCGCAACACCATCTCACACTAGGGTCGGCACTCCTCATTAATTTCTTTTAATTTTTCGTCTCGCTGCTTAATCAGTCGCTGATACTCATTGGAATTCCTTACCTTCTTCTGATCTCGACCTACCATTAAATTCGCTGAAACATAGGAAATGACTGCCGAAAAAACGACTGGAACCATAAAGCCAGCGGCTGAAAATAACAGCATCAAGATTAGAAAATTTGGAATTACGGCGAGGCAAAAATACATCCAAAAATTGGACTCAGGGATCAGCAAGGCAAGTTTCGCGTCATAGTCTGCAATTACGACATTCTTCCGCACGGAAGCGTCATTCTCCTTACGCTGCTGCTCCGCTTCGGCAATCCGTCTTTCGCGTTTATCTGATATCGCCTCAGATTCTTTGTAGCCGCGCGTGTGGAACGAGACCCCCTGTCCATCCTCGGTCAGGTTGTACAGCGCAGCCCTTGAATTCAGCAACTGGCTTATCCTGCTGGCCTCCGACGCAGCCAAGGATGAGGACGGTGACGAGGATGACACCAGGTCTAGAACTCTTATCTCAAAATTATCGCTGCTGAACTTAGAAAAATCCGACTGAAGAGCATGGTTATCATGATGCCCTTGAGAAAGGTCTCTAAAGTGCTCACGACCTCGATCCTTGATGTTGATCGAAGAGCCGATGTACTGCCTTCCTGAGGCAATATTCCGGATCGCATAGACCCCTGGCTTTGATGGCATAGCACTGAGCGACTTCCAAAGACGAGACTGATGCTTCTCCTCCAGACTCTCTTTAGACTCCTCATAAACAACCCTAATAGTGATGTTTAAGTAAAAGCCTGACTTATTGGCCTCATAAATACTAGCCTCAAGAATATTCCCACCCCTGAGGAGCAAAGAATACTTGCTAGACAGCTCCCTTGAAATATGCCCGAGCATTGCGCCCGAGCTCTTCACTTTCACCGCAACCGCATTCTTATCGTGAGGATTGCTGGCTTGGTGCTCTAGCCGAATCGGCAAACCATGAGTGAGAGAGCCCCTATCGAAGAGCCCTTGGGCCATGTAGTACTTAGTTCCTTTGACAACGAGATCAACTGATACGCGCATTCGCCACCTACACTGCCTTCAACCTCGGAAACTGTCGGCAAGCCTAGCATTTGCGGTGGAGAGTCAGCTTCCACTTACACTTAGTAGTGGGGTGCTCCAGTTCGGTGCTCGAGCAGTTCGCGATATGGCCCTGCTGGTCGCTATCGGAGGCGCGGAAATCCATCATGGTCTGGCCGTCGACTAGGCCTGTGTCGTGGAGTACCAGCCACCTCATGGCCTCCATGATCTGGCCATGCCCGACACGTACGTCCCCACGCGCTCCCAGATGCCGGCGAAGGTATGGGCGCTGGTCGACCTTCTCGTCGAAAAACGAGGGCAGCTGGGATGACTCTGAAGTAGGCGCTCCTGAACGTCCGTATTCTGGTCGACTTCTGCCAGTCACGACCGGCAGAGAACGGCCAGAATACGGACGCTCAGGAGTGTCGATGGAGCTAGGGGCGAGTCAAACGACTGGTCAAGTCGAATGCAAATGGGTGGCAAGTGGAGTGCAATTACCCACCGTGCGACGCCATTCGTAATTTTCTGCGTCGTTCCCCCCCCTCAGACATGTCACGACATGCCATCATGCTTGCGCCACAACGCTGTTGGAGCACAGATATGCGCTCCAGTAATTATGAATACCGGTGGGAAAATTGGGCAGCCGCCAAGCCCCTCTGACCAGATAAAAGGATTAGATAGTGACGTCAGTATATAAGCGCGTGATCACTTTCCACTGCCTAGGTGCAATATACAACCAAGGACTAGCATTTGGTGAAGCTGGAAGAAATCTGATTGACTCTAAACAGAACAACCTATTCGTTCCGGGTATGATAAACATCTGCCTGGCAACCGAAATTTTCCTTAAGTCGCTCAATGCGACTATGACTTACATTCTGGATGAGAAAGACGGCGAGGTTGTCTCAATGGGACGAGACGAGAGTCTTGTTATTAAGCCCGGAGGTCAAGGTCACTATCTCAGTAAGTTATACGAAAAGCTGCCAGGCGATACAAAGGAATCCATCAAGAGCTTCGCAAGGGCAGAAGGCTATGGGGGCGATATCGCGGAAGGCTTGCAGCGGTACGACAAAGTATTCGTTGAATGGCGGTACATCTACGAAAAAAACGATCCAGGAGTGCTGGGTACTAGCCCGCTTTTCGAAATTTGTAACGCAATAGATGCCCATTGCAGGCATTGGGTCGACCAGATGGTAGGTGCTGCCGATGAAAAGATTGACGAGGACCATCCCGAATTTGAGCCGGTATAGCCATAAGTGAAAACCCGGCCCACTCGCCGGGTCTCTGAGAGCTTGAACGTTGAGGTCCAATTGTGTAAAGGGGTTCCAAACCTCTTAACTATCAATTTCCATCTGCTCGCTTCGGGAATGGCTGGCACTGGTGAAATTTTCAAGCGTCTTGCGACTGGTGCCTACATCAAACATTACGGTGTAAAGGCGACGCTTGGAGTCGATCCTCGTCGCCAGGGGGCTCGCTGTTGCTATTATGTGAACAGCGAAAGCATCAAGATTCGCCGTGATGCGCTCGCGAGCAGGCCTCAGATCTTACTTAGCAGCTCCAGACGTTTGCCCCAGCTCTCTGGGCAAAGGGATCGGCAACGCCATTTAGCCTTCAGTGCCTAGCGAGCAGAATGCAGTTCATCCACTCGTGATGGGTGGCGGGGAAGAAGATTTTTCCGGAGCAACGAGTAATCGCGGTGTAGAGCAACGCCAATTTTTGCGACATCTCTTGTTTGCTCCGCAAGTTATCGAAGTAATAAATGTCCTCGGATATCGCCACCCTGGGAAGCTCAAAGTTCTTCGAGGAGGCAACCGTGACTATCAGGTGCCGACTCGGCGTGCCTCGACCGAGCTCGTCGAGCTCAGCGCCGTTGTATAGGCCTGATACCCCAAACTTGGTGCCGACCTTCTCCAACCAGTCCTCGACCCGCAAGAAGGCATGGTTCCATGCCATTCTGGTGCGCAGCTCACTCCAAGATCGGAACCCTGCCAGCTTGAAATGCTGCGGCATCGCCAGCCCGCTATAGAGACCGAGGCAATCCTCCAGAAAAGTCCCCAGATCCACGCTGTAGGCCACCGCTGCGCCCTTGCCCTGGTACCGATTCCGGATTAGCCAGTCAAATACACCCCATTCATCTGCCACAAGAATGGCTGAAGGCTCCGGCGGAAACTGCTCTGCCCGGTACTCAGCAATCACCGTTTCCTTCTCGGCATTACCGATAAAAGGTTCGACCCGCGCCCCTGGGAAAGCGTCAATTAGAGGATTCAGGTAGTTAACGAGCTGTGGACCGGCACGAAGCGATAGCGTCATCTCGCGGTGTCGGATCTTGGCCGCATGGGAAACATAGCGGCCTTGAAGGTTCTGGAACTGATCCCCCAAGGTAATAACTACCTGCGGCGAGCGATCGAGTATTTCAACGAGCGGACTGATCAAGTCATGCCCCTCGTCGATCACCACCACCTGATACGAATCCGGGATATTGAGGCCCATTAGGGCAATCTGCTTCAGCCGGTGCCAACCGGTTACACGGATGGCCAAGTCCTGGCGATCGAGATCAATCATTACCGACCAGAGCTGCTTGGCAAGCGCCACCAGCACTTGCTGCTGTGCCAAGGAGAGTGACGCCTGCAGCGCGTTTGGCAGATGCTGGGCGGAAATTTCCGTGTCATTCGACAGACAGAACTTATTGATCGCCGGACACAGCGCGCGAACGATCTGCGGACCACTTAAATTGCCCACGGAAGAAATATTCAGCCGCTCCGCCACGCTTTCGTCCGAGAAGCGGCGGTTGGCGGCCAGCCTGATCTTCTCCTCCAGCCGCGGATTGCCACGAGCCAGGATGAGGCTTGAGAGCTTGGCAAAGGTCAGTGCATGGATCTGGTGAGAGAATTGTTTTTTGACCGGCCAAAGCTTGCTCTCAACGTCAGCCAGAAACAGGCATCGTCTGTCGTGAAGGATGCTGACTACTTCCCTCAGAACGAACGTCTTTCCCGCCCCGGCATACGCCTGAGTCTCGATGGAATCTCCAGGGTTCGCGCGGATAGTTTCGACTAATCGGTATTGCGGATCACTCAATCGGACAGTCTGCCCATCAGACCGAAGGTGGTCACGATTGACGGTGCTAGAGGCTCGAGCATAGGTCCTGGCGAAGTCGAAATTCCACGATCCATCACCATGGACGTACTGGCGCAGCGTCACCGCTTTCTGATCGATAAGGCCGATGCCTAAGGAGGATGCAGCCAACAGACCAGCGGCGAAAGCATCTCGGTTGTAGGACTCGGCTAGCACTGAGGCTAAAAGATCAGATGGGTGCGCTAACAGCCTGGCAAAAATGCGCTCCATCTCCAACGGAGACTGCGGTCGTTCCGTCAGCTTCGGGACCTGGAGCAGGTAGAGAATCGCCGCCATTTCGTAGCGGCATGGTTGTTCCGAGTCTAGCGACACTCCGCTGACTAAAGCTTTGCCAAGCTCCTCACTCAGAGGCAGATACCAGACGGGGCGCATCATCACCAGACGTGGGGTCGTTCAACGAGCTGTCTTAGTACAAGAGGATGGGGCTAGGGTCAACACAACGGACCGTTGTGATGGTCTGTCATGGGAGCCTGGCTATTAAGCCCTGCGAATTCCTGCGCTGACGTTAGCCCCGTGTTAGCCCGCTCCAAAAAAGAAAAAGGCCCGCATCGCTGCGGGCCTTTATTTTTCTGGTGCCGGTAAGAGGAATCGAACCCCCGACCTTCTCATTACGAATGAGCTGCTCTACCGACTGAGCTACACCGGCGGCGGGGCGAAGACTATCACCTCGCCCCTGCAACCTCAAACGTTAGCCTTTGCAGGAGCCCGGCAGGTACGGAGCCAGTGCAGCAGCGTCAGCCGCCAGCGGAGCGCACTTCCAGCCTGCGATGACTTTGCCCTGGTCTTTGTTGGCAGCCGAGACATCGATGGGCTTAGTCAGAGCCAGGTCGGAGTACGGAGTCAGGGTAATCGACTTGCCATCCAGAGCGGTGTTGCCGAAGGCACCAGAAGTGGTCATTACGGTTACCATACCGCTTTGGTCAGTGGTCACACTGAGGACATATTTGGTCGGCGCAGCGTTTGCAGCACCAGCAACGTTCTGCTCACAGCCCCATTGGTTCAGGGTGCCGGTGGTGGTGACGTTCATGGTTTGAACGGCTTCGGTAACAGTGGTACGGCAAGCCGAGGCCGCCAGGATCACTTCAGAGAAACGAGCCTTCGCGGTGTAGTTCTGATAAGCCGGCAGGGCGATGGCGGCCAGGATACCGATGATCGCTACCACGATCATCAATTCGATCAGGGTAAAGCCTTTTTGAGCTTTCATAATTTCTCTCCAGGTTTGGGATGCGGTCCTTGGACCTAATTCCTGAGTAAGCAGCATCCATGCCAGGTCGCTTACAGCCAAAACTCAAGCTTTAATAAGCAACTTCAGACAACAGGAAGCGAAATTACGCAGGAAGTGACAAATTTCGACAGTGGTGCAGGCCTTATTTGGCACCTCCACACAACTGCGTTATAAGGCTTTCAATTATTCCTCCGGCCATTCTCCATGAACGATCAAGTCGTCCTGTCCGGCCTTGCCCGGCAACTGGTGCAATCTCAACTGCTCGACGAGAAGAGCGCCCAGCAGGCGCAGCAACAGGCCCAGCGCAACAAGCTGTCGCTGGTGACTTACCTCGTACAGAACAAACTGGTGAAAAGCCGGCCCCTGACGGAGCTGGCGGCCGATCAATTTGGCGTCGCCTTCTGCGACCTGAGCAGCCTGGACCGGGAGAGCTTTCCCAAGGACCTGGTCAGCGAGAAACTGGTTCGCCAGCACCGCGTCCTTCCCCTTTGGCGGCGCGGCAACAAGCTCTTCGTCGGCCTCTCGGACCCGACCAACCACCAGGCGATTACCGACGTCCAGTTCAGCACCGGCCTGACCACCGAGGCCATCCTGGTCGAGGACGACAAACTCGGCGATGCCATCGAGAAGCTCTTCGAAAGCGCCACCGGCGGGCTGGACGACCTGGCCGATGTCGATCTGGAGGGCCTGGACGTCGAGAACGGCAACACCGAACGCAAGGATGATCCCATCGGTGGCGACGCCGATGACGCCCCCGTTGTCCGCTTCGTCAACAAGATGCTGCTGGATGCCATCAGGGGCGGCTCGTCAGACCTGCACTTCGAACCCTACGAGAAGATCTACCGCGTCCGCTTCCGTACCGACGGCATGCTTCAGGAAGTGGCCAAGCCGCCGGTCCAACTGGTCAGCCGCATCTCCGCGCGCCTCAAGGTAATGGCGGGCCTGGATATTTCCGAGCGTCGCAAGCCGCAGGACGGCCGCATCAAGATGCGCGTATCCAAGACCAAGTCCATCGACTTCCGCGTCAATACCCTGCCCACGCTGTGGGGGGAAAAGATCGTGATGCGTATCCTCGACTCGGCCAGCGCGCAGATGGGGATCGACGCCCTCGGCTACGAGGAGGCGCAGAAACAGCTCTATCTCAATGCACTGAAGCAGCCGCAAGGCATGATCCTGGTGACCGGCCCCACCGGCTCGGGCAAGACGGTATCGCTGTATACCGGCCTGAACATCCTCAACACCCCTGACATCAACATCTCCACCGCGGAAGACCCGGTGGAGATCAACCTGGAAGGCATCAACCAGGTCAACGTCAACCCGAAGCAAGGCCTGGACTTTGCCCAGGCCCTGCGCGCCTTCCTGCGTCAGGACCCGGACGTGATCATGGTGGGCGAGATCCGCGACCTGGAAACGGCGGAAATCGCCATCAAGGCGGCCCAGACCGGGCACATGGTGATGTCCACCCTGCACACCAACAGCGCCGCGGAAACCCTGACCCGCCTGCTGAACATGGGGGTTGCCTCCTTCAACCTCGCCACCTCCACCAACCTGATCATTGCCCAGCGTCTGGCACGCAAGCTTTGCCCCAGCTGCCGGAAAGAGCATGACGTCCCACATGAAACGCTTCGCCACGAGGGTTTCCCGGAAGACCGGATCGGTACGTTCAAGCTCTACGCGCCCGTTGGCTGCGAAAACTGCAAGAACGGTTACAAGGGGCGTGTAGGTATTTATGAAGTGGTTAAAATCACGCCGGCGCTACAGCGGATTATCATGGAAGAAGGCAATTCCATTCAGATCGCCGAACAAGCCCGCAAAGAAGGCTTCAACGATCTGCGCACCTCGGGCCTGCTGAAGGCTATGCAGGGCATTACCAGCCTCGAGGAAATCAACCGCGTGACCAAGGATTAATCCATGGCGGAAAAAACATTACGGACCAGTATCTTCACCTGGGAAGGCACTGACCGAAAGGGCGGGAAGATCAAAGGGGAGCTCTCGGGGACCAACACCGCGTTGGTCAAGGCCCAACTGCGCAAGCAGGGCATCAACCCCACCAAGGTCCGCAAGAAAGGCATCTCGCTGCTGGGTAGGGGCAAGCGGATCAAGCCGATCGATATCGCCCTGTTCACGCGGCAGATGGCGACCATGATGGGCTCGGGTGTCCCCTTGCTGCAGTCTTTCGACATCATTGGCGAGGGCTTTGATAATCCGAACATGCGCAAGCTGGTGGATGAGATCAAACAGGAAGTTGCCGCCGGTAACAGCCTGGCAAACTCCCTGCGCAAGAAGCCGCTGTACTTCGACGACCTGTACTGCAACCTGGTCGATGCGGGCGAACAGTCGGGCGCCCTGGAAACCTTGCTTGACCGCGTAGCGACCTACAAGGAAAAGACCGAGTCGCTCAAGGGCAAGATCAAGAAAGCCATGACCTACCCCATCGCGGTCGTGCTGGTGGCCATTATCGTTTCGGCCATTCTGCTGATCAAAGTGGTGCCGCAGTTCCAGGCGGTGTTTGCCAACTTCGGCGCGGAACTACCTGCATTTACCCGCATGGTCATTTCCGCCTCGGAAGTGCTGCAGCAATGGTGGTTCATCGTCCTCATCGTCCTGTTCGCCATCGCCTTCACCCTGCGTGAAGCCCATCGACGCTCGGAGAAGTTCCGGGATTCGGTCGATCGCTCTGTTTTGAAGGTGCCGGTCGTTGGCGACATCATCTACAAGTCCGCCGTAGCCCGTTACGCCCGAACGCTATCCACGACGTTCGCCGCGGGTGTTCCGCTGGTGGAAGCCCTGGACTCGGTATCCGGCGCGACCGGCAACGTGGTCTTCCGCAATGCGGTCAACAAGATCAAGCAGGATGTCTCCTCCGGTACCCAATTGAACTTCTCCATGCGCACTACGGGAGTATTCCCGAGCATGGCCATTCAGATGGCAGCCATCGGCGAGGAGTCCGGTTCGCTGGATGCCATGCTCGACAAGGTCGCGAGCTTCTACGAGGAAGAAGTCGACAACGCCGTCGATAACCTCACCACGCTGATGGAGCCGATGATCATGGCCGTGCTCGGCGTATTGGTCGGCGGCCTGATCATCGCCATGTACCTGCCGATCTTCCAACTGGGCAACGTCGTATAACCCACATGTCCGTCTTCGACCTCCTGGCCAGCACCCCGCTGGCCTTTGTTTTATGCGCGCTCGCACTCGGGCTTCTGGTCGGCAGCTTCCTCAACGTGGTGATCCATCGCCTGCCGCGGATGATGGAACGCGACTGGCAGCGCGAGGCACGCGTGGCGCTGGATCTGCCGGAAGGCGAGCCGCTGCCCACCTATAACCTGATCCTGCCGAACTCCCAGTGCCCGCACTGCGGCCATGAGATCAAGGCCTGGGAAAACATCCCGGTCGTGAGCTACCTGGCACTGGGCGGCAAGTGCTCTTCGTGCAAGGCTCCGATCAGCAAGCGCTATCCGCTGGTCGAGCTGGCGTGCGGCGCCCTCTCGGCCTTCATCGCCTGGCACTACGGTTTCGGCTGGCAAGCCGGCGCCATGCTGCTGCTCGGCTGGGGCCTGCTGGCGATGAGCATGATCGACGTCGATCACCAGTTGCTGCCCGACGCGCTGGTCCTGCCCCTGCTCTGGCTGGGGCTGATCGTCAACTACTTCGGATTGTTCACCCACCTGGGTGACGCGCTCTGGGGCGCGGTGTTCGGCTACCTGAGCCTGTGGTCGGTGTACTGGCTGTTCAAGCTGCTCACCGGCAAGGAAGGCATGGGCTACGGCGACTTCAAGCTACTGGCCATGCTGGGCGCCTGGGGTGGCTGGCAGGTGCTGCCGCTGACCATCCTGCTGTCGTCGCTGGTAGGCGCGGTGCTGGGCATCATCACCTTGCGCCTGCGCAACGCCCAGACCAGTACGCCGATCCCCTTCGGCCCCTATCTCGCCATCGCCGGCTGGATTGCGCTGCTCTGGGGTGGTCAAATAACCGCGACCTATCTGCAGTTCGCCGGTTTCCACTAGCCTTCCCTCGCGCCGAGTTCGTTCGGCGCGCTCTGACGGTCGCTGGGCCGGCAAGAAGGAGAGCCATGAAACCCTGGATTCTGGGCCTGACCGGCGGAATCGGCAGCGGCAAGAGTGCCGCCGCCGAACACTTTGCCGCGCTGGGCGTACACATGGTGGACGCCGATCATGCCGCGCGCTGGGTGGTCGAACCCGGCCGCCCCGCCCTGGCCAAGATCGTCGACCGCTTCGGCGATGCCGTGCTGCTGCCGGATGGCCAGCTCAACCGCGCCGCCCTGCGCGAGCGCATTTTCGCCTCGGAAGCAGAGCGCCGCTGGCTGGAGCAACTGCTGCACCCGCTGATCGGTGAAGAAATCGCCGCCAATCTGGCACGCGCCGAATCGGTCTACGCCATCCTGGTCTCGCCACTGCTGGTGGAGTCCGGGCAGCGCCGCATGACGCAGCGCCTGCTGGTGGTGGATACCCCGGAACACCTGCAACTGGAACGCACCATGCGTCGGGACAAGGTGTCCGAAGAACAGGTCCGCGCGATCCTCAAGGCTCAGGCCGTGCGCGAAGACCGACTCAAGCACGCGGACGACGTGCTGCTCAACGATGGCGACCTCGCGCACCTGCACCAGCAGGTCGAGCGCCTGCATCAGTTCTATCTCGGCCTGCGTGGAGGACAACCATGAGCCAACCTATGACCGTGGAATGCCCCACCTGCGGTGCCCCCGTGGAGTGGAGCGCGAAAAGCGAATTCCGCCCCTTCTGCTCGCACCGCTGCAAGCTGATCGACCTGGGTGCCTGGGCGGCGGAAGAACACGCCATCCCCGGTGACAACCTGGAAGACGAGCTGTTTTCCGGTGACCTGGAAAAGCCGCGCGGACATTGAAGCAGACAAAGAAACCGCCCCAATGGGCGGCTTCTTTTTCTGCTCGGTATAGCCGTCCAGTGTAGGAGCGAGCTTGCTCGCGAACGCTTTTACTGGCGATACCTGCGATCGGGCGGTTCGCGAGCAGGCTCGCTCCTACAGAAAAGAAAAGGCCCGCATCAGCGGGCCTTTTCGTTCAGGGACGCATGAAGGAGTAGTCCTTTTCCTCATCCAGGTTATCGGCGAGGAAATGCAGTTCGTGCCCCAGGTCTTCCTCGGTGCGGACCTGCGCATTGGCCCGCACCACTGCGCTGAGCAGCGCACGTACCACCAGTTGCGGGTCCTGCCCCGCTGCCTCCGCCTCGATCAGCAGCTCCTGAAGACGCTGCTCTGCCCAGCTATGAATGCTCATCGGCAATCTCCTCGCGAATGGGGGGCCAAGCTTCCCCGATCGCAGGACTTTTCCGAACTGACCTGGATCAATCGCCGGAGGCGATGCGCCTAGTCGATGGCCGAACATCAGCGCGACTCATCGTCGTCCTTCCAGGGCGCCTGCAGGTAACGCGTGCGATTGAAGGTTTCCAGCCAGTCCGGATAGAACACCACCAGCCCGGTGACGATGGTGCCGTTGATGAAGGCTTCCGGGAACATGATCAGCCAGAGGTAGCCGATGAAGTCTTCTATCCACGGCGGCATCGGGAACAGGCCATCCATCCACAGCAGGCCCAGGCCGAGCATCAGGCTGCACAGGGCGGCCAGCGCGGCGGGAAAGAACCCCGAGCAGAAGATGTAGACGAACAGGTTCCGCGGCTGCCGGCGCTCGACGAAGATCGCCGCAAGCTCGGTGATCAGCACCGGGATCAGCACCAGCAGGATGCCGTTGATGCCGATGGCGGCCCAGTCCTGGCGGTCGAGCACGCACAGGCCGATCTGCGCCGCGAGGCCGACGATGATCGCCAGCGGCCAGTCCAGCAGCAAGGTCACGGCGGTCATGCCGATGAAGTGGAAGGACACGCCCGAGGCGAAATCCCGCCGCACCAGCCACAACAGGAACAGCCCGAGCATGGTGCCGAACACCAGGTGCTGGCGGCGGAAGTCGCTGATCAGCTCCAGCCAGGGGGCGCGCCAGGCCGCCCAGGCCAGAACGGGCAGATAGATTGCCCAGCCCAGCTCCAGGGTTTCTTCGGAGAGCAGGTGTGCGGCAATCACGGCGCGCCCCGCTCCAGCGCCTGGCGCAGCGTGTCGGTACTGTCGAAACGGCGGATGTCGACCACCCTGCCCCGCTCCACCTGCAGCCAGGTCACGACTTCAGGCTGAGCGGTGAAGCGGCTGGCGATTCGCGCGTCGCGATCGAGCAACACGCGGTAGCTGTAGTCGCGCATGGCGGGTACGGCAAACATGGCCGATATCGGCGCGGGCATGCGGCTGATGTCCGCGACGAACACCACGTGCCGAGCTTCGAGGTAGCCGGCGGGGCGGCCTTCGAGTGCTGACTTGACCAGCTGGCTGCCGGCCATGTCACGGGCGATCAGCACCACTCGCAGTTCGGCGTTGACCGTGTAGGGTTTGTCGAACTGGTCCAGCAATGTCCAGCCGCCCACCACGGTCGCGTCCTGCGCCACCACGGAGCCCGCCAGCAGCAGGAACAGCAGTCCGCTCAGCATTCGTTTCACGCTCAACCTCCCACGGAGAAAACCTGTAGATCCTCGCGCCGCCCCCAGCCTTCCTGGGCCTCCCAGAATGCGAGGGCCCGAGGAGCGTCCCTGAGCACGAAGACGTGGGATTTGCCGATCCCCTCGCTGGCCAGGCGCGCCAGCGCCTCCTCGAGCAGTGCCCGCGCCAGTCCTCGCCCACGGAACGCTTCGTCGACCACCAGATGCTGAAGATAGCCCCGGCGTCCATCATGACCGGCCAGCAGGCTGCCGATTACCCGGCCTCCATTCTCCAGTACCAGGCTCAGGCCGGGGTTGCGACGCAGGTAGGCCACAAAAGGCTCGTAGTCGTCATCACGGCGTAGCTGGATGCCCGGCGTGCGCTCCCACAGGGCGCGGAGGGCGGCGTGATCGTCGGGAACGGCGGAGCGCAGCAGCATCGCGACCTCGGTGTCATGGCTCGCGACAGTCTACACCGGGCGTCCCTCCCGACGCCGCCCCGTCGACTCGGCAACGCCCCTGCGATGCACAGCAACTATGCTGAAGACATGAATGAGTCCGACTACCTGCGCCTGCTGACCCGCCAGGCGGAACAAGCCAACGACTTCCTCTCCAACGGCCGCAAGTGGGAGCGGGAGTGCTGGGCCTGCCAGCGCCTGCTGCAGGCCCTGAAAGTCCCCTATCGCCAGGAAGACTTCATCGCGCCGGCACAGCAACCGCCGGACGTGCTGTTTCGCGATGCCAGCTTCGAGGTGTTCTTCGTGCTCGACCAGGGCCGCCGGCTCAACGAGGAATGGCGCGAGGAACTGCTGCGCCGGCGCATGGCGCAGAGCATCAACCAATTGATCCGCCGCGAGCAGCGCCCGCGACGGATCCCCTGTGCGGACCTGCAGGCGCGCCTGGCGCCGACGCTGCGCAAGAAGGCGCACAACTACAGCGAGCGCGGCATCGACGTGCGCGACCTGGACCTGCTCGCCTTCGTCAGCCTCAAGCGCGAGACGGCGGACTTCAACACCCCCTTTCCGCCCCCCACGGAATACCTGCGCCAGGGCTGGCGCTCCCTCTCGATCGTCGCCCCTACCTTCGCCCGGGTGCTGTTCGCCCACACCGACGCGCCTGACTTTCTGCGCGGCAGCCTTGGACGCACAGTGCTGTTCGATATGGGCGTGGGTCTTTGAGAGCCGCTGGCCCCTTTGTGCATTGAGGGGCCGCCCGAGCCCTACTAGAATGCAGGGCATTACAAACGGAGGCCGCCCATGCCCAGTCGCTTGAGCCCCGAAGACCAGCAGAAGGTCGATCAGTACCTCAGCTCTCCCGTCCACCAGGTCGAACGCGCGCCGTTCAAACCCTGGCTGATGATGGGAGCCTTGCTCGCTGTGGTCATCGGCCTGGGCCTGCTGAGCCGCCTCCTGGCCTACCTTGCGTGAGCGCCGTGCCGCCACGGGCCGATACAGGATTCCTTAAGCTATGAGAATGCAACATGTCCCATCGTATCGTGATCGTCGGCGGCGGCGCCGGCGGGCTGGAGCTCGCGACCCGTCTCGGCCGCACCCTGGGTAAAAAGGGCAAGGCGCGCATTACGCTCGTCGACGCCAACCTCACCCACATCTGGAAACCCCTGCTGCACGAAGTCGCCGCCGGCTCGCTCAACTCTTCCGAAGATGAGCTGAACTACGTCGCCCAGGCGAAATGGAACCACTTCGAATTCCAGCTCGGCCGTCTCAATGGCCTGGACCGCGCCGGCAAGCGCATCCAGCTCGCCGCCACGCTCGACGAGCAGGGCGCGGAACTGGTTCCGGCGCGCAGCCTTGAGTACGACAGCCTGGTCCTGTCCATCGGCAGCACCACCAATGACTTCGGCACCCAGGGCGCCGCGGATCACTGCATCTTCCTGGATACCCGCGAGCAGGCCGAGCGCTTCCACAAGCTGCTGCTGACCCATTACCTGCGTGCCCACGCCGGGCAGGACAAGGACGACCAGATCAGCGTCGCCATCGTCGGCGCCGGCGCCACCGGGGTGGAGCTGTCCGCCGAGCTGCACCACGCCGCGCAGGAACTGGCGGCTTATGGCCTGACCGGCATCCAGCCGCAGAACATGCGCATCACCCTGATCGAGGCCGGCCCGCGCGTGCTGCCGGCGCTGCCCGAGCGCATCAGCCGCCCGGTGCACCAGACGCTGGAGAAACTCGGCGTGCGCGTGCTCACCGGTTCGGCGGTGCAGGAAGTCACCGCTGAAGGCCTGCGCACGGCGGTGGGCGAGTTCATTCCGGCGAGCCTGAAGGTGTGGGCGGCGGGCATCCGCGCACCGAGCCTGCTCAAGGAGATCGACGGCCTGGAGACCAACCGCATCAACCAGCTTGTGGTCCGCCCTACCCTGCAGACCACCCGCGACGACAACGTCTTCGCCTTCGGTGATTGCGCCGCCTGCCCCATGGGCGATGGAAGCGAACGCACCGTGCCACCGCGCGCCCAGGCCGCGCACCAGCAGGCTTCGCTGCTGGCCAAGGGACTGGTGGCGCGCCTGGAGGGCAAGCCGCTGCCGGAGTATCGCTACACCGACTACGGCTCGCTGATCTCGCTGTCGCGCTTCAGCGCGGTAGGCAACCTGATGGGTAACCTGATGGGTAGTGTGAAGCTCGAAGGCTGGCTCGCGCGGATGTTCTACGTGTCGCTGTACCGCATGCACCAGATGGCGCTGTACGGACCGTTCCGCACGGCGCTGCTGATGATCGCGGACCGCATCGGGCGCAGTACCGAGCCGCGATTGAAGCTGCACTAATGCCCGTAGGATGGGTAGAGCTTGCGAAACCCATCGATCCCTGTGCCAACAGCATGGGTTTCGCTGCGCTCTACACCATCCTACGAAGAGCAGCCGTTCACGAGATATGGCACGCACCGGTAAATGCTCCGCCCACAAAAAAGCCGCCCCGAAGGGCGGCTTTTTCGTTGCAGCCGAGCAGCCTTACAGCGCCGCCAGCATCGACTGGGCCGGGATGGCCTGGAAGTCGATGGACATCATCAGGCTCAGCACGCTGATCGCGATGATCGAGAAGGCGAACAACTGGCGGGCCCAGCGGCGGTCGTCTTCGGCACTGAAGCCTTTCACCGCGATGAACAGCCACCAGGCGCTGACGGCCAGCGCCACCACCAGGTAACCGTAGCCGGCGAAGCCGGTCAGGGTCAGCAGCAGGGTCGCAAGACCAAAGGCCAGCACGTAGTAGAGGATCTGTTTCTTGGTCGCTTCGATGCCCCGCTCCACCGGCAGCACGGGAATCCCGGCGGCACGGTAGTCATTGAGGCGGAAGATCGCGATGGCGTAGCTGTGCGGCATCTGCCAGAGGCAGAAGATCAGCAGCAGCACCGCCGCGCCCATGTCGAAGTGACCACTGGCGGCGCAGTAGCCCACCACCGGCGGCATGGCTCCGGAGAGGCTGCCGACCAGCGTGCCGTAGACCGAGCTGCGCTTGAGCCAGAGGCTGTAGAGCACGACATAGACGAAGAAGCCGAACGCAGCGAGCAGAGTCGCCTGCAGGTTGGTCTTCCACGCCAGCAGGCCGAAGCCCGCCACGCCCAGCACCAGGCCATGGGCCAGGGCCGCCGTGAGCGAGATCTGCCCGGTCACGGTGACACGGCCACGGGTACGCTCCATGAAGCGATCGATGTCACGGTCGATGCAGTTGTTGAACACACAACCGCTGGCAACGACCAGGGACAGGCCGATCACGGTGGCCAGCAGCAGCATCGGGTCAACGCTGCCGCGAGCGGCGAGGAAGTATCCCCCCGCCACCGCGATCAGGTTGCCGAAGATGATGCCCGGCTTGGCCACCAGGAGATAACGCTTGAGTTTCACGGCATCGGCCCTCAGGGCATCGGCATCATCAGGGTGTCTGCGGTGTAGATGATCCACAGCGACAGACCGACCACCAGCAGGATGATGATGGCGGTGAAGATGAACGCCATGACGTTCCAGCGGCCTTCGGAGCTGAAGTTCATGTGCAGGAAGCAGATCAGGTGCACCACGACCTGAACCAGACCCAGGATCACCATGGTCAGCAGGGTCGCGTGGCGCGAGAAGCCACCGTCGATGACCATGTAGAACGGGATCGCGGTCAGGATCACCGAGAGCACGAAGCCGATGGCGTACGAACCCAGGCTGCCGTGACCGGCGCCGTGGTTGTCGTGGCCGGCACCGTGGGAGTCGTGATGATGTGCAGCAGCGGTCATTACAGAGCCCCCATCAGGTAGACGACGGTGAATACGCAGATCCAGACGATGTCCAGGAAGTGCCAGAACAGGCTCAGGCACATCATGCGGGTGTTGTTCTGCGCGGTCAGGCCACGGGTGCCGATCTGCGCCATCAGCACCAGCATCCACAGCAGGCCGGCACTTACGTGCAGGCCGTGCATGCCGACCAGGGTGAAGAAGGACGACAGGAAGGCGCTGCGGCTCGGGCCGAAGCCTTCGACGATCAGGTGATGGAACTCATTGAGTTCCATGCCGATGAACGCGGCGCCGCAGAGGAAGGTCACGCCCAGCCAGGCGATGGCCTTGCCCTTGGCTCCCTTGTGCGCGGCCAGCATGGCCAAGCCGTAGGTGCAGGAGGAGATCAGCAGGATCGCGGTTTCGACGGCCACGTAGGGCAGTTCGAAGATGTCTTTGCCGCTCGGGCCACCGGCCGTGTGGTTGACCAGCACGGCGTAGGTGGCGAAGACGCTCGCGAACAGGATGCAGTCGGTCATCAGGTACAGCCAGAAGCCGAAGACCGTCATGCCGCCGCTGTCGTGGGCGTGGTCATGGTCGTGCGCCGCTTCGTGCGTATCGACCAGGTGTTGATTCAGTACTGCCGTCGACATGGTTTATACCTGCGCAGTGGCGAGTTTCTGGAAGTTGGCGTTTTCGATGCGCTCGATCTCATCCGGCTGGACGTAGTAGTCCAGGTCGGTGACGTAGCTGCGCACGATGACCGAAGCGATCATGCCGACGAAGCCGACACCCACCAGCCACCAGATGTGCCAGATGGCAGCGAAGCCGAAGAGGAAGGCGAACACGGCGATGGAGAAGCCCGCAGCGGTGTTCTTCGGCAT
This sequence comes from Pseudomonas sp. SCB32, assembly GCF_009189165.1. Classification (NCBI taxonomy): domain Bacteria; kingdom Pseudomonadati; phylum Pseudomonadota; class Gammaproteobacteria; order Pseudomonadales; family Pseudomonadaceae; genus Pseudomonas; species Pseudomonas sp. SCB32. Next base: position 1,040,378 of record NZ_CP045118.1, on the reverse strand, counting down.
GTGGATCGGGTTGTACGCCGGCAGCTTGCGGTACGCGGTACCGGTCTGCTTCATGTCGTGGAACGCGTCGATGTCGTGGACGTGCGGCAGCTCGGCGAAGTTGTAGTACGGCGGCGGCGAGGAAGTGGACCACTCCAGGGTACGGCCGCCCCACGGGTCGCCGGTCACGTCGGCCAGCTGCTTGCGGTTCTTGATCGACACCAGCAGTTGGATCAGCTGGCAGGCGATGCCCAGGAAGATCAGCACGGCGCCGAAGAACGCCACCACCAGGTACGGCTTCCACATCGGGTTGTCGTAGTGGTTCAGGCGACGGGTCATGCCCATGAAGCCGAGGATGTACAGCGGCATGAAGGCCATGTAGAAGCCGACCAGCCAGCACCAGAAGGAACGCTTGCCCCACTTCTCGTCCAGGGTGAAGCCGAAGGCTTTCGGGAACCAGAAGACGAAGCCGGCCAGGTAGCCGAACACCGCACCACCGATGATGGTGTTGTGGAAGTGAGCGATCAGGAACAGGCTGTTGTGCAGCAGGTAGTCAGCACCCGGAATGGCCAGCAGAACGCCGGTCATGCCACCGATGGTGAAGGTGACGATGAAGCCCAGGGTCCACAGGATCGGGGTGTTGAAGCGCAGGCGGCCACGGTAGATGGTGAACAGCCAGTTGAACAGCTTCACCCCGGTCGGGATCGAGATCAGCATGGTCGCAACGCCGAAGAAGCCGTTGACGTCGCCGCCCGAACCCATGGTGAAGAAGTGGTGCAGCCAAACGGTGAAGCCGAGGAAGGTGATCGCGGCGCTCGCCCACACCATCGAGGTGTAGCCGAACATGCGCTTGCCGGCGAAGGTCGCGGTGACTTCGGAGAAGATACCGAACGCCGGCAGGATCAGGATGTACACCTCAGGATGGCCCCAGGCCCAGAAGAGGTTGATGTACATCATGGCGTTGCCGCCCAGCTCGTTGGTGAAGAAGTGCATGTCGAAGTAACGGTCCAGCGACAGCAGGCCCAGGGCCGCGGTCAGGATCGGGAACGACGCAACGATCAGGATGTTGGCGAAGGTGCAGGTCCAGGTGAAGATCGGCATCTGCATCAGCTTCATGCCGGGGGTACGCATCTTGAACACGGTTACCAGGAAGTTGATACCCGTGAGCAAGGTACCCATACCCGATATCTGTAGCGCCCAGATGTAGTAATCCACACCCACGCCCGGACTGTAGGCCAGCTCGGACAGCGGCGGGTAAGCGACCCAGCCGGTACGGGCGAATTCACCCAGGCCCAGGGATACGTTCACCAGCATGGCGCTGACGACCAGCAGCCAGAAGCTCAGGGAGTTCAGGAACGGGAACGCCACGTCGCGCGCGCCGATCTGCAGCGGCACGGCCAGGTTCATCAGACCGGTCATGAAGGGCATGGCCATGAAGATGATCATGATCACGCCGTGAGCGGTGAAGATCTGGTCGTAGTGTTCCGGCGGCAGGTAGCCGTGGTTGGCGCCTTCAGCCAGCGCGAGCTGGCCGCGCATCATGATGGCGTCGGCGAAGCCGCGCAGGAGCATGACCAGGGCGACGATGATGTACATCACGCCGATCTTCTTGTGGTCGATGGAGGTCAGCCATTCGGTCCACAGGTAGGTCCACTTGCGGTAGTAGGTGATCGCGCCGAAAACACCGAGGCCCAACAGGGCGACGATGGCCAGCGTGATGACGATGATCGGCTCGTGATACGGCACGGCCGACAGTGTCAGTTTCCCGAACATCTGTGGTTACTCCTGGCTCGGATTCATTTGCATGCCCGGCATGTTGCTCATGTCGTGGCCCGCCATGGCGGTCTCGTCATGGGCAGCTTCGCCGTGCTCGCCTTTGGCCTGCTCTTCGAGCTTGTGGGCCTTGGCCATCTGGTGGCCGGCGTGTTCCCACTTGTTCAGCACGCTGGAGAACAGCTCGGGGCTGACGGTGGCGAAATAGGTCGCCGGGACGTTCTCGGTCGGCTTCACCAGCTCCGGGTACTGATCCAGATTCAGGGTCTGCTGCGAGGCCTTGACCTTCGCGACCCACTCCTGGAAGCCCTGCTCGGAGGTGGAGATGGCCTTGAACTTCATGCCCGAGAAGCCGCCACCGCTGTAGTTCGCGGAGATACCGTCGAACACGCCTTCTTCGTTGGCGATCAGGTGCAGCTTGGTCATCATTCCGGCCATGGAGTAGATCTGGCTACCCAGCTGCGGAATGAAGAAGGAGTTCATCACCGAATCCGAGGTGATCTGGAAGTTCACCGGGGTGTCTTTCGGGAAGGCGATTTCGTTGACGGTGGCGATACCCTGTTCCGGGTAGATGAACAGCCACTTCCAGTCCAGCGAGATGGCCTGGATGGTCACCGGCTTGACCTCGGAGTCCAGCGGACGATACGGGTCCAGCTTGTGGGTGCTCTCCCAGGTGATCCAGCCGAGTGCGGCGATGATCAGGCAGGGAACCAGCCATACCACCAGCTCGATCCTGGTCGAGTGGGACCAGTCCGGCATGTAGGTGGCCTTGGTGTTCGATGCCCGGTATTTCCAGGCGAACCCGAGGGTCATGAGGATGACCGGCACCACCACGATCAGCATCAGCAGGGTTGCCGTGATGATCAGGGACTTCTCGTCAGCGCCGACCTGCCCTTTCGGGTCGAACAGCGCCATGTTGCAACCACCGAGCATCAGCATCGGCAGCCACGCAAGTCTCTTCAAAATTCCTGTGTACTGCTCTTTTTTCATCTTGCGGCCTTAGTGGATGAAAATCGCTTCACCGCCCACGAGTCCTCGCCATGCACTGCTCGACGACTCGTTACCCGCGACTTTTCCAAGCCGCCTGCCAGGGCTGTCATGGATTCACGAACGCGGCCGCACGGATTCCAGGCAAAGGGAGGTCGCCCGGTCTTCGCGATGCGAAACCGATTTCGTCAGCTGATTCGATCCGTGTTATTCAGCGTGTAGTGTCTGGACTGGCGGCTCGCTAGAGCGCGCGCGTCGCACACCGGATGCACGAGCGGATTGCCCGACTCGTCTTATGACAGGAGCCCACCGATGGCAGCCCCCTGTTGTTATGCCGCTGCACCGAAGGGTGAGCACTGGCCTTGATCTACGTCAGTGCGACTCAGCGATTTGGGGGTAGGAAATGGACGGCGGGTATTACAAAGCATTTCAGAAATGCCTTTCAAGGCCCCGGCCTTTCATTTTTAACAAGATATTTTCTCAACCTGAGAAACAGTCGCGGCCCTAACTGATCAGAAAACGAACAATTCACGCGAAGTACGAAGGGGTATTTTCTGCCTGCCAAAGGCTTGCCCGTGGCTGCCATGGAATTGTGTCAGATCCATGAAAAACGCGGCTTTCAGCGCCGCCACGGGAAGCTTGAAAAGAGTCTGTGAAGCACTTGGCAAAGACCTTGCCATGATGGCGATCAAGAACCGTTGCGAAAGTCCTCGAAGCGCTGCGCGCAGCCTGCGACACATCGACGCACAACAGCATTTGCAAGGGTCAAACTGCTTCAAGTTGTGACGATCGTACTGGACGATCCAGACGCTCCTCGGCATGCCCACCCCACAATAGGGACGAGCTGACCCTCCATGACCACCGAAGCGGGCATGCCGGGAGGAAGTGGGAAAGTTAAGCGGGGACGGTCGTTACGCTGACCGCACGCGATCAGCGGGTGGCCGACTCACTGCCCGGCGCCAGCCAGGCCATCAGGCCGCTGGTCTGGGCGCGAATGCGCAGGTCGGAAGTGACCGAGCTGTAGTATGTATCCGACGCCTCGAGCTGATGGGAGTAGTACTCGTTCTCTGCAATCAGTACATCCAGCAGGGTACGCTTGCCCAGGTTATACCACTGGTCATAGAACATCTTGCGAACCCGATCGGACTCGGTCAGCAGCTGCTTGTAGTCGTTCACTCGGGATGCCGACAGGTCACGCTGCTGGGCGAGGTTGCGGATGGAGTACTCCGACTCGCGGCGAGTCGCTTCCATCTTCTGCTCGGCTGCGCTGGCCCGCGAATAGGCCGCACGCTGTGCTGCCGACGCCGAACCGCCGGAGAACGCCGTCCACTCGACCGCAAGACCGGTCGACCAGGGCACGTCGTTGTTGAGCATATTACCGCCCGCGCTGCGCCCTACAACCCAGTTCAGCTTCGGCATGCGCGAGGACTTCACCGAGTCGGCATTGGCCAGAGCCGCTTCCTTCTCATAACGCGCCTGACGAATAGCAGGCGTATCCGACAATTGTGCCAGCGCCTCCTCCAGGGGCATCGGCGCCCAGTCCCACTTCGCATTCGCCGGTACTGTCACGTCTTCGCCCACCAGCTTGGCCAAGGTGGTTTTCACCTCCTGAAGCTTGGACTGTACGGTGTCACGAGCGGTTTCCGCCTGCAGGAGGCGCGAGCGGGCCTGCACCGCCTCACTGGCACGGCCCGGGTCCACCTGCGCGATCTTCGACAGCATGTCCACCAGTTCGCGCATCCGGGTTACATAGCGATCGCTGATATCCAGCGCCTGTTGCTGGTGGGCCAGTTCGACCACCGCCGAGGCAGTGTTGTAGGCAACCGACACCTCGGACTGTGACATCGCTTCCTGCTGGGCATTCGCGGTGTTCTTGCGACTATCGATGGTGTGACTGATCGCGCCGAAGTCATAAATCGGCGTGGTCATCTGCACTGTCGTGCTGCCGCTGTTGTCGTAGTCGTTGCTCTTCTTGCTCTGCCAGCTTTTCGATGCAGCGCTGACCTGCACCTGCGGCCAGCGTGCGCCCTTGGCCTGGTCCACATCACCCTTGGCGGCCTGCCAGTTGGCGTCGGCCTGCTTCATTTCCGGACTGATCTGCAACGCGGTGCCCACCATCTGGCGCAGATAGGCCAGCGAAGCCTCCGAGGTGCCCAGGCTGGAAGCGGAAACACCGCTGCCTGCGCCGAATGACGTACCAGCGCCAATGCCCTTCGGCAGGCTCAGGTCCAGCGCGGGCTTCGTGACCGCTGGACGCACCTCGGGCGCTTTGGTCGGTTTGGCTTCGGTGACGGCAACAGTTACCGACTTGGCGAGATCAACAGCCGGAGCAGCGACAGGCTTTGCCACCAGAGCCTCAACCGCAGCAACGGCAGGCATTGCGGCGGGTGCCGCGGTGGGCAGCGCCGGTGCAGCACCGGCAGCGACCTGGGCTCGCTCCTTGGATGAGGAGTAGAAGCTCAGCGCCCCGGCATATTCATCCGCCGATGCGACGTTGGCACCCGACAGGGTCGCCAGCGTGGCCACGGCGGCGGCGAGCGCCGAGCGGCCGAAGCCGAACCGTTTACGAAGATTGTTGGGAGTCAGTTTGAGGTTTTTCATTTTCATCATCTCTCGCGGAAGGCCTCACGCGCTTTCAGCGCGGGCTTGAGTAAGTAATCCAGGATGGTTTTCTCCCCGGTACGAATCTCCGCGGTGGCGGTCATGCCGGGAATGATCGGGAAGTGCTTGTCGCCCTTGGTCAGCTCGGCCTCGTCGGTGCGGATCAGCACGCGGTAGAAGGAGGTATCCGGGCGCCCCTGGCGGGCCAGCTCGTCGTCCTTGATGGTGTCGGGACTGATGAGCTCGACCTTGCCGGTCAGGCCGCCGTAGATGGCGAAGTCGTAGGCTGAAATCTTCACGGTGGCGGGCAGGCCGGGACGCAGGAAGGCCACGTCGGCCGGGCGGATCTTGGCTTCCACCAGCAGGCGATCTTCCAGCGGGACGATCTCCATGATGTCCTGGCCCTGCTGGATCACACCGCCGATGGTGGTAACGCGAACGTTCTTCACGATGCCCTTGAGCGGCGCCGTGAGCGTGGTGCGCTTCATCACGTCTTCGCGGCCCGCAGCGTTCTCCACCGACTGGGCGAGCTCGCTCTCGACGCGGGTCAGATCGGCGTTGGCATCGGAGCGGTACTTGTTTCGGCGCTCGCTGATCTGCAGGTTGAAGTCGTTGGCCTGGCGGCGCATGCGCAGGATCTCGACGTCCGAGATCAGGCCCTGCTTGGCCAGCCGCTCGGAGACGGTCAGCTCACCATGGGCCAGCGACAGGCTCTTCTGCAGCGTGGCGATGCCTTCGTCCAGCGCATGCTTGCGAGCGTTGTAGGCTTCGGTCTCGGCACTGACGATCGACGGCACGGCTTTTACGTCATCCGGGAACACCAGCGGCTGGCCGTAGGCTTCCGAACGCAGGCGAGCCAGTTGGCCCTTGAGCGCAAGCGACTTGGATTGCGCTTCGCGGTAGCTCGCATTGGCGCGGGTCGGGTCGATCTTCAGCAGGACCTGGCCAGCCTCCACCACGTCGCCTTCCTTGACGTTCATCTGTTCGAGGATGCCGCCTTCCAGGCTCTGGATGACCTGCTCACGGCTGGAGGGAATCACCTTGCCCTCACCCTTGGTGATCTCTTCCACCCGGGCGAAGTAGGCCCAGACGATGAGGCCGGTGAACACCGCCGCAATCAGCAGCAGCACCACCGTGCTCGCCGTGGTCTTCTGGGCGATCAGCGCGGCCTGCAGGTCCGAGACGTAGGCGATATCGTTGTCGCGCAGACGCGCCACTTCCTTCGCATAGGGCGTGACCTTGGTCGCCAGCGCCGTCGAGGGTTCGACGACGGCGGGAACCGTCGCTTGCGTATTGGGGGTATCAGTCATGATCTGCTCACCGGGTAGTGGCCGGCGCCTTGCTCGGCGCGGGGGAGTTGTTGGCCTGCAGGGCGCGCAGCACTTCGTCCTTCGGGCCGTCGGCGACGATCTGGCCGGAGTCCACGACGATCAGGCGATCGATCTGCTCCAGCACCGAGAAGCGGTGGGTGACGATCACCACGGTGCGGCCCTGGGTGGCTGCTTCCAGGCGCTGCAGGAACAGGCGTTCGGTCTGCATATCCATGCCGCTGGTGGGCTCGTCGAGCAGCAATACCTGCGGGTTGAGCAGCAGCGATCGCGCCAGGGCGACCAGTTGCCGCTGCCCGCCGGACAGCGCCTGCCCCATCTCGCCCACCGGTCGATCGAAGCCCAGCGGGTGACCAGCCACCACCGAGTCCAGGCCGGTCAGTTGCACCACGCGGAGGATCTCTTCACCGGTTGCCGACGGATTGCCGATGACCAGGTTCTCGCGCAGCGAGCCGAAGAACAGCCGGGCATCCTGGCCGACGTAACCGACGATGGCGTTCCAGTCCGCCGGGTCGATCTGCTCGGCGTCGATGCCGTTGATCAGCACCTGGCCTTCCACCGGCTGGTACAGGCGCGCCATCAGGCGCAGCAAGGTGGACTTGCCGCTGCCGATACTGCCGACGATGGCCACGCGCTCGCCGTGCTTGATGCCCAGGCTGACGTTGTTCAGCACGGTCGGGCGCGGCTGCATCGGCGGCGCCGGGTAGGAGAACTTCAGCTTGCGCAGCGACAGGGTCGCGTTCTTCGGCGCTTCCAGGTAACGACGGTTGCTGTCGCGGACCGTGGGGATTTCCATCAGCTGGTTCAACGAGGCCAGCGCGGTCTTTGCCTGCTGGTAGCGCACGGCGAGGCCAACCGCACTGGCCAGCGGGGCCAGCGCCCGACCGGAGAGCAGCACCATGCCGACCAGGGCGCCCTGGGTCATGTCGCCGTCACCAATCCGGTACACGCCCCACAGCACCAGCACCACCGTGGTCAGCTGGGTGATCAGCGAGACCGAGTTGGCGGCCATGTTCGACAGCGCCTTGGTCTTGATGCCCGAGGCGGCCAGTTGTGCGCTGAAGTCTTCCCAGCGGCGCTGCATGCTGCCTTCGGCGTGGGTTGCCTTGAGGGTCTCGACGCCTTCGATGGCCTCGATCAGCAGACCGTGCTTCTGCGAGGCTTCGCGAAGGTTCTGCTTCATGTAGCGCGACAGCGGGAGCTGGATATAGGCGCACACCCCGATCAGTACGATCATCGAGCCCAGGGGCACCAACGCCAGCGGGCCGCCGATGATGAACAGCACGAAGACGAACAGCAGGCAGAATGGCAGGTCGGAAAGCGTCGCCAGCGAGGCCGAGGTGATGAAGTCCCGCACTGACTCGAACTCGCGGAACTGGTTGGCGAAGGAGCCCGCTGACGGCGGCTTGTACTCCAGCCGGACCTCCATCAACTGACGGAACAGCTTCGCCCCCAGGATCAGGTCGGCCTTCTTGCCGGCGGAGTCGATCAGGTACGCGCGCACCTGCCGCGAGGTGAACTCGAAACCGATCGCCATCACCACCCCGGCGGCCAGTGACCAGAGGGTGACGTAGGCCTGGTTCGGCACGACCCGGTCGTACACGTTCATGATGAAGAAGGTGCTGGCCAGCGCCAGGATGTTGATCAGGAAGGTCGCCAGCGCCGCGCTGTAGTAGAAGCGGCGGTAGTTCCAGAGGGTGGAGAACAGCCAGTGGCCCTTGCCCTCCTCCCGCGGGACTTCGGTGCGCGCATCGGGTGTCGCCTTGGGGCGCGCCAGCAGCGCGTAGCCCAGGTAGTTTTCCTGCAGTTCCTCCGCGCTCATGGTGATGGTGCCGCCGCCCGCTTCCGGCACTAGCAGTTCGAACGACTCGCCACGGCGGGCAACCAGGATGCGCGCCTCGCCATTGCGGAACAGCAACATCAAGGGGAACAGGTAGGACGACAGCTCGGCCGGGCGACGCTTGACCCAGCCGGCGCCGATACCGGCCTGTTCGAGCATGCGCACCACCAGGCTCGGCTTCAGGCGCTGGTCACGCGGCAGGCCGGCATACAGGGACTCCAGGGTCGCCGGTCGCTCGAAATGAGCGCACAACCAGCGCACACCCGCCAACAGGCTGTCACTTTCGGAGGACACGCCCAGATCGACGACAGAGGCCGTGGGCGTTGAAGAGGGATTCATGGGCACACCTTCATGGGCAAAGGGAGAAGCTGTGCGCATGTTAGAAATGCACCATTCCGCGCGGCATCAGAAAAGCCTGATTGGCTTGACGTACCTTTCCTTCACCGGATTAGCCGCATTGCACGGCAACGGGAAGGTAGCAACGGGAGGCGAAAAAAGAATCGCCAGGACCACGCGACATAAGCGCGGCCCTGGCAAAAGAGGTGGGCGTTACAGGAAAAGCAGGGAGCCTTACTGGTCGTTCTGCTGGCCCTGGATGACCAGTTCTACGCGACGGTTCGGTGCGTTACAGGCGATGTTCGCGGCATTGCGCGTACGGTCGCACTGCACCACCGGCTCGGCGCTGCCGCGGCCGCTGGCGTGCACCAGCTGGCTCTGGATACCGTTCTCCAGCAGGACCTTGCGCACGGTTTCGGCGCGAGCCTGCGACAGACGCTGGTTGACCGCAGCCTTGCCGATCGGGTCGGCATGGCCGATGACCTCGATACCGGTGACGTTCTCGTTCTTGCTCTTGATGTCCGCCACGACCTGACGCAGCTGGGCATGGCCTTCGCCAGTCAGGTCGTTGTAGCCACTCTTGCCGAACTTGAACAGTACGTCGCTGCGCAGGCTCAGCTTGGTCTCGGTCTGGCAGGGCACCACGGAGCTGGAGCGGCTGATCACGTGGATCTGGCGGCGCATGCCTTGCAGGCTCTGCTCGGCATCCTCGCCGGTGTGCACGATCGGGGTGCTGCCGGTCAGCGAAGCTTCCAGGATGTAGGTCTGGCCACCGTCGAGCTTGGCGTAGCTCTGCGGATTACGCTTGCCGGTGTACAGCGGCGCATCGCCGATGTAGGTCTCCAGCGAGTGCTCGCCCGCCGGGGTGCAGAACACGGTGTAGCCACCGGGCATCAGGGCGCTTTGCAGCTGGCTGTCGATGTAGACGTGGGCCGCGTCCTTGCCGTTGTCCTTGCCACGGAACATGACGATCTGCGCCTGCTGCGGAACGACGGACTCCACCTTCTGGTAGGTCTCGGCGTAGATGTCGCGGTCGCCGGCGGCGGCCAGGCTCAGCGGTGCGTGGAGGCTGGTCAGTACGGCCAGGGCCGCGATGGCCAGGGGCCATTGGCGCTTGGCTTGAGCAGCGCCTTTTGCGGAGATGATCGATTTCATTGGGATGATTCTCTGGTTGGCTCCGCCGCTTGAGGCAGAGCAAGCAAATAGGTCCGGAGCGGGAGGCGGGATGGGTATCCCGCCTCCCTTTCCAGGGGCTGCGTTAGACGATGGAGGCGGTCACGGCCTGCTTGATCAGGACTTCGGCATCCAGGTTGCTGTAGCTGTACACCTGGTAGGTTGCGCCACCGATGCTGGTGGTACCGGCGGCCTGCCAGGTCCCCGGCGCGGTGCCGTGGTCGTGCAGGTTGGCCAGTTGCACCTTGTCGCCAGCATCGCCGTCGACCATCACCTGAACCTTGCCGTCCTTCTGGAACATGTCGGTTTCGCCCAGGTGCAGCACGTCGTTGAGGGAGATCTTCAACGTGTTGTCGCCGGTGCCGGTGATGTCGAACTTCTCGATGCTGCTGATCTTGGCTTCGCCGTTGTCGCCGGTGAGCTTGGTCAGGTCCAGGACCTGATTCGCGCCGGTCAGCTTCAGCGTATCCATGCCGGAGCTGCCGAAGATGTGCGCCGAGTCCTGGGCGAAGTAGGCAACCGGGTCGACCACCATCGAGATGACGTCGTGTTCCGCCGTCACCTGAGTCACCGCAGAGGAGATGCTGGTGATATGCGTACCACCACTCTCACCCGTGATCTCGATACGGCCGATGCTGTTCCCATCTGTCTCATACCAAGTCCACTGGACGTCGGACTGACCGTTGGGGTTGGTCAGCGTGATCGTATCCAGCAGACTGCCAGCCACATCAAAGACTTTGACATACGCGGTGTTCCCCTTTTCGATACCGGTGGCTCCGATCTCCACTTTCGAGCGCGCCGAATCGAAGGTCACAACCGCTGTCTTGTTGTTATCTACAAACATGGAGCCGTTGTTGGCGTTCACCCACTGATTGCCGCCCCCCGCTGTCTTGGTTGCCGAACCACTGATGGTGAAATCACCGCTGGTACTGTGGTAACCGGCCAACGACGAGTCGCCTGTGAACGCGCCGTTGGTGAAGACCTGCGCTTTCCAGGACACGGCCTTGGTCACACTGGCCTCGTCGAAGAAGGTTTCCCAGTTATGGTCAATTAGCTTCTGACCAGACGGAGCGCTCGGTGCCAGTATGCTAGTGAAGTTGTCCAGCATGGTGCCGTGGGCACCCTGGTAGACGACTGCCTTGCCTATGTTGATGCCTTCCGGTGCGGTATAGGAGATCTGCTCGTAGTTGTAGGTACCACCACCGTTGTTGGTGACATTTCGGCTGAAGATCAGCGCACCGTTGGTGTCGTATACCTCCAGCTTCGAATAGTTGCCAGGAATCACTTCCTGGGTCTCAAGTCCCCACAGGTTATAGGCGATGGATTGCACCGGCTGGTCGAAGGTAAAGATCGCCGCCGAACTGTTGATCGCACTCGCTCCGCTACCGATATACAGGTAAGGCCCGTCCAGGTTGTGCTCCGGCGCACTCTTGATGGTGACGGTACCTTGCGAGGTCAGGGTGAAGTGCCCTTCGTCGCTGTGGTAGCCGGCGCCCGTGGTGGTATTGCCCACTTCGTCGGTGAAGCTGTCGTTGTAGCCTGGGGCGTGGTGGACCTGATGGAATTTCAGGGTATCGATGGTAATACCACCGCCAGGCTCCCCATACGAATCGACACCGTCGCCGTATATCTTCACCTGACCGATATCCACTCCCACCGGCGCCGAATAGCTGTAGTTCGCCGAGGAGGCGACGCCACCGGTTCCATCTGCCAGCACCATCCTGTCGGACAGGACCTTGCCGTCCACGTCATACACAATGACGCGGGAACCGCCTTGAGTGTTCTGCAGCCCACCGATATTGATGGAGAAGCTGTCCACCGGCTGGGTGAAGTTGATCTGGGCATAGTTGGTTGCCGGGTTGGAGATCCGCAATCCTACGTTACCGGTAGCATCTCCGGCAAAATGGGCAAGACTGTTGGAGTTGGAAGTGATGGTAATTCCACCCCCCTGATAGACCGGCTCACTGCCCATCTGGGCCACGTTGCGCTGCAGGTCATCGATCGCCAGCGTGGTCCAGCCCTCACTGTGAACCTGGAAGGCTTCGCTCGGCTTGCTGATCTGCCCTTCCGGAGTCACGATCTGCGCGGTGACCGCGAAGTCCCATTGGCCGCCCTGGACCTTGGTCTGCTCCGCCGGAACAGTGACGGTCAACTTACCCGCACTGATGTCGGCGGCGGTCAGCACCTGGTCATAGGTGGTGTCGCCCCAGACGATGTGCAGGGTGTCGCCCACCTTGGCATTGGTGCCAGTCAGGGAAACGTCCACGTCACTGCCATCGGCCGCCTTGGCGGTGGTGTAAACGCCGACTGCATCCGGGATCCCGGTAATGGTCGGTGCATTACCCGCGCTACCCAGGAAGCTCACATCCTTGCTGGCGACATCGGTCTGTGCCACGCCATTGGCGACGACACGTGCCTGGATGGTCCAGTCCGCAGTATGCGCACCAGCATCCACCGCCACCCAGTTGGTGCCGGTCGTGACGGCGTCGACCCAGGTTACGCCCTTGTCGAAGGACACCTGAACCTTCTGCCCAGTCGCCAAGGTCTGCTCGACCGTGCCATATACGCCACGCCCAGCCGAACCATCGGCCGTGATGAAGTCAGAGGCGTGCGCGAGGTCGATCGCGGTGTCCTTGCTCATGCTGGTGATGGAAACACTGTTGAGCTGCACCAGGTACGGATGCGAAGCCGTGATGGTGCCCGCGTTACCCGCCGCATCGTGCGCCACCAGGGTCGCATCGATCTCATGCGCTGCGTCATCCACCAGCTTGCTGCCAGGGACGTCCACGCCCCAGGTCCCGTCTGCCTTCACATCGGCGCTGTAGGTGGTACCGTCGAGCACGAAGGTCACCTTGTCGCCCGCGGTGAAATCACCGGTCACCTTGCCACTGATCGTCACGTTGCCCTTCGACTCGACCGAGCTGATGGCGTTGTCGCTGGTCACATTGTCGATGGTCAGCTTCGTGGAACCGTCATTCGGCCCCGTGTAGTCGGTGATGATGGTGAACGGATCGGACTTCGGACTGACGTTGCCGGCCTTGTCGGTCGCATCGACGGTGAACTTGTGTTCGCCTTCGCTGATCGGCGTGGTCGGGGTGTAGCTCCACTTGCCATCCTTGTCGGCAGTGGTGCTGCCCAGTTTGTCGCCGTTATCGTAGATGACCACGGTGGAGCCGGCTTCAGCCTTGCCCGACAGAGTCGGGGTGGAGTCGTCGGTCACGCCGCCGTTCTCGACCGGGCCCTGAATGCTGCCCACGTCGTCATAGACCGAATCGATGCTCGGCTTGCTTGGCGCGGTGGTATCGACGGTGAAGTCGAACTTCGCCGGGTCGCTCACCTGGCCAGCCTTGTCGGTGGCGATGGCCTGGATGCTGTGGGCACCGTCGGCCAGGTCGGCCTTGGGCGTGAAGGTCCAGTTGCCCTTGGAGTCCACGGTGGTGCTGCCAAGTTCGACGCTGCCGTCGTAGATCTTGACGATGCTGCCCGGCTTGGAAGTGCCCTGGATTTCCGGACGCTTGTCGTCAGTCACACCATTGGGCGCGATGTCGCCGGTGATGCTGCCCACGTCATCGATCACGTGGATGATCTGTACGCCCACCTTGGAGGTGTCGACGATCACGTCCAGCTTGTCGCCCTGGCCGCTGCTGTTGCCAGCCTGGTCCAGCACTTCGGTGGTGAAGGCGTGGTCGCCATCGGCCAGCGGAGTGGTCGGGGTGAATTCCCACTTGCCGTCGGCGTCGACGTCGGCTTCGCCGATCTTCGCGCCGTTGTCATAGATGATGACCTTGCCATTGGGCTCGGCATCGCCGCTGAAAGTGGGCTTGTTGTCGTCGGTGGTGTCGCCTTCGTGCAGCGGGCCGGTTACGTCGCCGACGTTGTCGGTGACGACCAGGTCGGTCACGTTGGACGGTTTGCCGGTGTCGACGGTGAAGTCCCACTTGCCGGTCGGGTCGCTGACTACGCCCACGGCGTTGGTGGCGGTGGCGTAGACCTCGTGCTTGCCGTCGGCCAGGGCGGTTGCCGGGGTGATGCTCCAGTTGCCCTTGGCGTCGGCGGTGGTGCTGCCGATCAGGACGTCGTTGTTGTCGTACAGGCGAACGACGCTGCCAGCCTGCGCGGTACCCGCGATGGTCGGTTTGTTGTCGTCGGTGACATCGCCCTTCTGCAGGAAGCCCTGGTACGGGCCTACGTCGTCATACACGCTGACGATGACCGGTGCCTGGGGCGCGGTGGCGTCGAAGGTGATGCTGTAGGTGTCGCTGGGCTTGGTGGAGTTGCCGGCCGGGTCGGTTTCCACCGCGGTCAGGTCATTCAGGCCCGAGACCAGCGGCAGTTCAGGTTTCATCGACCAGTTGCCATCGGCGTCCACGACGGCGCTGCCGATCTTGTGGTTGCCGGTGCTGTCCTGGGTGTAGACGGTGACGATGTCGCCAGCGGTGCCGGTACCGTGGATCACCGGACGCGGGTCGTCGGTGGTGCCGCCGTTATCGATGTTGCCGGTGATGGTGCCGACATGGTCTTCCACGCCGGTGATGGCCAGCTTGTCGGCATCCGGTGCGGTGTAGTCGGTGATGATGGTGAAGACGTCGGACTTCGGACTGGTATTGCCAGCCTTGTCGGTGGCATCGACGGTGAAGTCGTGCTGGCCTTCGCTGATCGGCGTAGTGGGGGTATAGCTCCACTTGCCGTCGGCATCGGCGACCACGGAACCCAGTTTCTGGCCGTTGTCGTAAACGACCACGGTGGAACCGGCTTCGGCTTTACCGGAGATGGTCGGAGTCGAGTCGTCGGTCACGCCGCCGTTCTCGATCGGGCCCTGGATGCTGCCCACGTCGTCATAGACCGAGTCGATGCTCGGCTTGTCCGGTGCGGTGGTGTCCACGGTGAAGTGGAACTTCGCCGGGTCGCTGACGTTGCCAGCCTTGTCGGTGGCAATGGCGGCGATGTTGTGCGGGCCTTCGGCCAGATCGCTGCCAGGGGTGAAGCTCCAGTTGCCCTTGGCATCGGCGGTGACGCTGCCCAGTTCGACGCTGCCGTCGTAGAGCTTGACGATGCTGCCCGGCTTGGAGGTGCCCTGGATTTCCGGACGCTTGTCGTCGGTCACGCCGTTGGGCGCGATGTCGCCGGTGACGCTGCCCACGTCATCGATCACGTGGGTGATCACCACGCCCAAGGCGCTGGTGTCGACGATCACGTGCAGCGGATCGTTCTGGCCACTGCTGTTGCCAGCCTCGTCCAGCACTTCGGTGGTGAAGGCGTGGTCGCCATCCTTGAGCGGGGTAGTCGGGGTGAATTCCCACTTGCCGTCGGCATCGACGTCGGCTTCGCCGATCTTGTTGCCGTTGTCATAGATGATGACCTTGCCATTGGGCTCGGCATCGCCGCTGAAGGTCGGACGGTTGTCGTCGGTGGTATCGCCGTCGTGCAGCGGGCCGGTCACGGCGCCCACGTCGTCAGTGACGACCAGGTTGGTGACATTGTCCGGGGCGCTGGTGTCGACGATGAAGTCCCACTTGCCGGTCTGCGGGCTGACCACGCCAACGTCGTTGGTCGCGGTGGCATAGACCTCATGCTTGCCGTCGGCCAGCGCGGCTTCCGGGGTGATGCTCCAGTTGCCGTCGGCATCAGCAGTGGCGCTGCCGATCAGGACGTTGTTGCCGTCATACAGCTTGACGGTGCTGCCAGCCTCGGCGGTGCCGTTGATGGTCGGCTTGTTGTCATCGGTGATGTCGCCCTTCTGCAGGAAGCCGGTGTACGGGCCGACGTCGTCGAGTACGCTGACGATGACGGGCACGCCCGGTTCTTTCGGGTCGAAGTCGAAGCTGTAGGGTTCGCTCGGCTGGGTGGAGTTGCCGGCCGCATCGGTTTCCACTGCGGTCAGGTCGTTCAGACCGACGTTCAGCGGGGTTTCCGGGGTCAGCGACCAGGTGCCATCTTCAGCCACGACGGTGCTGCCGATCGGATGGTTGCCGGCGATGGGGTCGTTGGCGTAGACGGTGATGGTGTCGCCGGCAGTGCCTTCGCCATGGATGACCGGACGGGAGTCGTCGGTCTTGCCGCCATTGGGGATGTTGCCGGTTACTTCGCCGACGTTGTCGATCACGCCGGTGATGCTCGGCATGTCCGGAGCGGTGTAGTCGGTGACGATGTCGAACGGGTCGGACTTCGGACTGGTGTTGCCGGCCTTGTCGGTGGCGTCGACGGTGAACTCGTGGGCGCCTTCGCTCAGCGGGGTGGTCGGGGTGTAGCTCCAGTCGCCGTCCTTGTCGGCGGTGACGCTGCCGAGCTTCTCGCCGTTGTCGTAGACGGTCACGATCGAACCCGCTTCGGCCTTGCCGGAAATGGTCGGGGTCGAATCGTCGGTGACGCCGCCGTTCGCGATCGGGCCCTGGATGGTGCCCACGTCGTCGTAGACCTGGTCGATGCTCGGCTTGTTCGGCGCGGTGGTGTCGATGCTGAAGTCGAACTTCGCCGGGTCGCTGACGTTGCCGGACTTGTCGGTGGCGGTGGCGCGAATTTCATGGGCACCCTCGGCCAGATCGCTGGCAGGGGTGAAGCTCCAGTTGCCCTTGGCGTCCACGATGGTGGTACCCAGCTCTACCTCGCCGTCGTAGACGGTGATGGTGCTGCCGGACTTGCCGGTTCCCTGGATTTCCGGGCGTACGTCATCGGTCACGCCATGGGGCGCGATGTCGCCGGTGATGCTGCCCACGTCGTCGATCACGTGGGTGATGGAGACGACTACGTCACGGGTGTCCACGATCACGTGCAGCGGGTCGTTCTGACCGCTGCTGTTGCCGGCTTCGTCGAGCACTTCGGTGGTGAAGGCGTGCTCGCCGTCGGCCAGCGGTTCGGTCGGGGTGAATGCCCACTTGCCGTCGTCGCCTACGTCGGCTTCGCCAATCTTCTCGCCGTTGTCGTAGATGATGACCTTGCTGCCCGGCTCGGCATCGCCGCTGAAGTCCGGACGGTTGTCATCGGTGGTGTCGCCATCGTGCAGCGGACCGGTCACGGCGCCGACGTCGTCGGTCACGACCAGGTCGGTGACGTTGGACGGAGCGCTGGTGTCGATGCTGAACGGCCACAGGCCGGTCGGCTCGCTGAGCACACCCACGCTGTTGGTGGCGGTGGCATAGACTTCGTGCGGGCCATCGGCCAGGGCGGCTTCCGGCGTGATGCTCCAGTGGCCGTTGGCGTCGGCGGTGGCGCTACCGATCAGGACGTTGTTGCCGTCATACAGCTTGACGGTGCTGCCGGCCTCGGCGCTGCCGTTGAAGGTGGGCTTGTTGTCGTCGGTGACGTCGCCCTTCTGCAGGAAGCCCTGGTACGGCCCTACGTCGTCATACACGCTTTCGATGGTCGGCGCGGTCGGCGCGGACATGTCCAGGGTGATGTCGTACGGCTGGCTGGTGGTGGAGTTGCCGGCTACGTCGGTCTCGACGGCGGTCAGCTCGTTCAGGCCGGAGTTCAGCGGCAGTTCCGGGGTCAGCGACCAGTTGCCATCTTCGCCCACGACAGTGCTGCCGATCGGGTGATGGCCGGTGCTGTCCTGGGTGTAGACGGTGATGACGTCACCGGCAGTACCGGTGCCACTGATGGTCGGATGCGAATCGTCGGTGGTGCCGCCGTTCTCGATGTTGCCGGTGACCAGACCTACGTCGTCCAGCACGCCGGTGATGGCCAGCTGGGAGGCGTCCGGAGCGGTGGTATCGATCTCCACGGAAATGACGGTCGGCTCGCTGGCGTTGCCGGCCGGGTCGGTGGCGATGACGGTGATGTCGTTCTTGCCTTCGGGCAGCTCCTGGGTCGGAGTGACGTGCCAGTTGCCTTCGTCATCGGCCTGGGTGTGGATCACTTCGCCAGTGGGGAAGGTGACGGTGACGTCCGCGCCCGGCTCGGTGGTGCCGTCGATGGTCGGCTTGGTCTCGTTGGTGATGTTGTCGCCCTTGGTGCCCGAATCGGACGCAGGGTCAAGCCAGGCATCCGGTGCATCCGGAGCCTGGGTATCGATCACCACGGCAATGACGGTCGGCTCGCTGGCGTTGCCGGCCGGGTCGGTGGCGACCACGGTGATGTCGTTGTTGCCTTCGGGCAGCGGCTGGGTCGGGGTCACGGACCAGTCACCATTGGCATCGGCGGTGGTGGTGACGACCTCACCGGTCGGGAAGGTGACGGTCACCTCGGCGCCCGGCTCGGTCTTGCCGTCGATGGTCGGGGTGGTGTCGTTGGTGATGTTGTCACCCTTGATGCCGGAATCGGATTCCGGGTCCAGGTGCGCTTCCGGCACGGCCGGCGCGGTGGTGTCGATCACCACGGAAATCACGGTCGGCTCGCTCTGGTTGCCTGCCGGGTCGGTGGCAATCACGGTGATGTCGTTGTTGCCTTCTGGCAGCGGCTGGGTCGGAGTGACGGACCAGTCACCATTGTCATCGGCCTTGGTGTGGATCTCTTCACCATTGGGGAAGATGACGGTCACATCGGCGCCCGGCTCGGTCTTGCCGTCAATGGTCGGCTTGGTGTCGCTGGTGATGTCGTCGCCCTTGATGCCGGTGTCGGAATCCGGGTCCAGGTGCACCTCGGGAGCCGCCGGGGCGATGGTGTCGATGATCACCGGAACGATGATCTCGGTCTGGTTACCGGCCGGGTCCTGCTCGATCACCTTGATGTCGTTGTTACCCTCGGGCAGCGGCTGGGTCGGCTGCGGAGCTACCCAGGTGCCATCCTCGGCCACGACGGTGGTCACGCTCTCGCCAGTGGGGAAGACGATGATGATGGTGTCGCCCGGCTCGCCGTTGCCATGGATGGTCGGCGTGTCGTCGTTGCTGTAGGTATGCTCGCCGTCGGTCTTGGCGCCTTCGATTTCAGCGGTCGGCGCGGCGGGAGCCGTGGTGTCGACGACGATGTCGACCACATTGACCGGGGCGCTGGGCTTCTGGCCAGGAACTTCCTGGGTGATGTCGATGTTGTGCGCGCCGTCGGCGAGATCGGGCGTGAACGACCAGGTGCCATCCGCTGCCACGGTGGTGGAGCCGATTTCCTGGCCGTTGTCGAAGATATGGATGATCGCGCCGGGGACGCCGTTACCGGAAATCTCCGGATGCGAATCGTCGGTGATGTCGCCGTTGTGCAGTTCGCCCTGGATCGGGCCGACATCGTCGATGGCCTTGATGTTGGTCGGTGCGGGGCTGGTCGGGGTGTCGTGGTGACCGCCACCGTCGCGGTTGTGGTGGATGATTGCCGCGGCAGCGGCACCTACACCGGCCAGGCCGAGCAGCCACGGCCAGAGAACGAAGCCTGCTGCGTCATCGAAGGTGGACGCCAGATAAGCGGCGCCGTCCGCCAGGGCATCACCGCCCAGCGCAATGGGAGCCGACTCACCGTCGGCCAGCAGCAGCGGGCCGCCGAAACCTTCGCCGTCCGTGCGGACGTAGGCATACAGCTGGCCGTCTTCGGCAACGCCGTAGAGCTGGCTGTCCATACCCTCTTCAAAGAAGTCAGTGATGGTCAGATCAGGCTCTTCACTACCTTCGAAACTGATCTGCAGATCCTTGCCAACACGCTTGACGGTTACGTTTTCCGGCGCAACGTCGCTGTTTTCGACCTGGAGAAGGTACTTGGTACCTGAGTGTGCCTTGATTTTTCCGCCTGCTTTGAGTGCAACCTTCTTGGCTGCGCTTTCGGTCACGGCGACAAGACCGATATTTTCAATTGCCATTTAAAACCCACCTCGGGAGGGACACGTTTTCGAGGTGAGAAGCTTAATTTTCTGCTACGAGCGAAAAGATCAGAACACTCTGACGAGACCGCCGGATATTCTGATCAGCCATATCAGACACCTGTGAAATCAGGCCCGAAACGATGGGATTCCAAGTCGATGCGAACTCGCAATAATGTCGCAAGGATCGACCTGGAGCAGCAGCGACAAGCGCAATGGCAAGCGAAGGATCAACCCTGTGCACTTCCGCACAAAGCCATCCCTTCTGTCTGAGCACCCTGCCGGGTGGAGCGCCTGGGTAGCCAAGAGCTCACGCGGGCACTGACGTGACGGCGAGAAATGACTGCTGTGAGCAGAAACGAAAAAGCCCACCTATGAAGGTGGGCTTTTCGTGTGAAGCGGCTTTTACTCCGCTTCCAGCATCTGCCGATACAGATGCCTTGAATATGGTGGGTCGTGTAGGATTCGAACCTACGACCAATTGGTTAAAAGCCAACTGCTCTACCGACTGAGCTAACGACCCAAATGTTGGTCGGGGTAGGGGGATTCGAACTCCCGACATCTTGCTCCCAAAGCAAGCGCGCTACCGGACTGCGCTATACCCCGTTTGAAAGTTGGCTCCGCGACCTGGACTCGAACCAGGGACCCAATGATTAACAGTCATTTGCTCTACCGACTGAGCTATCGCGGAACGACGAGCCTTCCAATCTCTTCTACTATCTTCCGGCTTCACCGGATTCCCGTATCAGAGGCGCGCCATTTTACGTATATCGAAACGTCTGTCAACACTCTGATCCAAAAAGTTTTTCTCCGCTTTGCATGGGAGCAGGCGGGTTGCTATATCTGCATGAATAGCAGGTGTGATCACCACGGGTGTAACGGGCCGGTCAGGAACAGGAAGAGCATGAGCACCAAGGACATCCCACCACCCTCCTCCATCGCCAACCGCATCATCCAGCCGCGGTTCGGCGAGCTGATGCAAGCCTGCAGGCAAATGGCGATGAACCGCCTGGCCGAGTTGCTCGGCAATGTCTTTGCCCAGGTTGACGACACGCTGTTCGAATGTGCCGAGAAGGCCGAGAACAATCAGGTCCAGGCGCTGTTCTTCGACGCCATGCGGCAGATCCGCCGGGAACGCCCCGCACTGGAGCGCTATTACCACCAGCGTATCGCCCAGGGATTGAGCGACTTCCTCGAAGGCACCTTGCCAGCCGACAACCCTTATGACGAACTGGACGCGGATCGGCTGACGCTAATCGAGCACGACGAATATGAAGAGACCCTGCTCATCATCAATATGGTGAACCAGGTGAAGGCGCAGTGCGTCCAGTCGCTGTTCGCCCTCGGTCAGCGCATGGCGCTGCTCAACAACGGCAGCAGGATCGGTGAAGACCGCAATCCCTTCGGCCCCCAGGTCATCGCCCGCGCTTATAGCGAGACCCTGGCGCAGGCTGCCTTCCCCCTGCGCGTCAAAACCATCCTTTATGTGCTGTTCGACCAGCAGGTGATGCACCATCTGGCGCCGCTCTACGATCAGCTCAACCAGCGCCTGATCGACGCCGGCATCCTGCCGAACCTCAAGTACCATGCGCCCGAAAAACGGCCCGCCCCGGCGCCGCGCCCTGCCGCACCCGAGCCGGGCAGCACTGCGCCCGACAGTGCCCCACCCTTGCAGCCACACCACTACAACATCAGTGACCTGCCGGATATCCCACCGAGCGATCGCAGCGCACTGTTCGGTGGACTGGCGGTCCTGCTGGCCGAGTACCGGCGACGGGGCAACAAGGCCACGCTGTTCGGCAACAGTCACAGTATCGTCAGCTTCGGCCCTTCCGCCGAGGCCTCCACCACCACCTACAGCGCCAGCGAGCTGCTGGAAGCACTGAACCGCCTGCAGCGCGAGTCGGCCCACGAACTGGCCCAGCGCCTGCGTCAGCCACAGCCGGTGGAAGCCCTGAAGGCCGACCTGCAGCGCGAGCTGGAAGCTGGGGCCGTGCAACCCGGCAATACCCGCCTGACCGACCAGGAAGCCGATGTCATCGACCTGGTGGGCATGGTCTTCGACTTCATCCTTGATGATGAAAACCTGCCCGACAGCTGCAAGACCACCCTTTCCCACCTGCACACGCCCTATCTCAAGGTCGCCCTGCAGGACAAACAACTGTTCACCCAACATAACCATCCGGCGCGCAAGCTGCTCAACGCCATGGCCCAGGCCGGGGTGATCTACGGCGGCGAGGATGAAGAGCGCAGCCTGCTGGCAAAGATGCACTGGGTCGTGGAGCGGGTGATCCAGGACTTCGTCGGCGACCTCGATCTGTTCGACGCGCTGTTCGGCGAGTTCAATGAGTTTGTCGCCAACCTGCGCCAGAAGGTGGAGCTGCGCGAACGCCGCGCCATGGAAGCGGCACGCGGCCGCGACCGCCTGCTGGCCGCCCGCGAGCAGGCGGTCGCGGCCATTGCCACCATTACCGGCGGCCGCGACTTGCCGCCACTGGTGCGCAACTTCCTCGAACTGAGCTGGAGCGATGCGCTGACCTTCATTTCACTGCGGGCCGGAGAACACAGCGACGAGTGGAAGCGCGCCTGCGAAGTCGGCGAGCAACTGGCCTGGAGCGTCACCCCGCTGGATGAAGCAGGACGCGAGCATCTCCAGGCGCTGCGCCTCGGCCTGCTGGACGAGCTGCGCAAGGGCCTGGAACTGCTGGGCGGTTACCACGAGGACGGTATCCGCCGCCTGCTACAGGATCTGGTCGCCTGCCAGCACGCGATCCAGGCCCAGCAGCCGCAGGTCGCGGCCCAGTTCAAGCAGGACCTTCCCGAAAGCCCACTGGGGGTCATGCTCGGCGCGGAAGGCCACAACCTTGACCGCAACACCGGCGAGCCCCTGTCCGAGCACACCCGTGGGCTGATCAAGGAATTGGCGCAGGTGGAATTCGGCACCTGGTTCGAATTCCACGACGTCACGCCGCCGCGCCGACTCAAACTGTCGTGGTTCAGCCCGACCACCCGCAACTATATGTTCGTCGATCACACCGGCCAGCGCGTCGCCGTCAAACCGTTAGTGCAGTTGGCGCGGGATATGGAGGAAGGCAAGGTCCGTCTGGCACCTACGGAACACACCATCCCGCTGATGGATCGCGCACTGAGTACGGTTTACCGAATCTTGAAACGCATCACCGGGCGCACCCCGGAACAGAACTGAGGAGCACTCGATGAGTGAACGTCGCCAACACAATCGGCACCAGACCGGGCTGACCGTGGAGGTCCTCGACCGCCACTCCGGGCGCAGCCTCGGACGCCTCGCCGATTTGTCCAGCGAAGGTTTCATGCTCTGCGGCGTGGACGTACCGAATGTCGACTCGGTCTGGGACTGCCGCCTGATCCCACAGCCGCCCCTGGATGGAATCGGCGAGATCCAGCTGGGCGCCGACTGCCTCTGGAGCCGTGGCGGCGCCGATGGTCAACTGGGTTGGGCGGGTTTCCATATCATCGACCTCGCCGAGGATCAGGCCCAGTCACTGGAGCGCCTGCTAAGCCTGCTGGAAGAGGCCCGAGAGAACCGCTGAGGCCTGATATGAAAAAGCCCCGCAGTGCGGGGCTTTTTCATGGTTCTCCAGATCAGGAGAAGACGATCTCGTCGCCCTCCACCTTGGCGTGGATCTTCGTGCCTGGCAGGAACTTGCCGGCCAGGATCAGTTGCGCCAGCGGGTTCTCGATCCAGCGCTGGATCGCACGCTTGAGTGGACGGGCGCCGTACACCGGGTCGAAACCGACCGCGATCAGCTTGTCCATCGCATCGGCGCTCAGCTCCAGGCTCAGCTCGCGCTCGGCCAGACGTTTGCGCAGGCGGCCCATCTGGATCTGGGCGATGCCGGCGATCTGCTCGCGGGCCAAGGGTTCGAACACCACCACTTCGTCGATCCGGTTGATGAACTCCGGACGGAAGTGCGTGTTCACCGCATCCATGACCGCCGCTCGCTGGGCTTCGCGGTCGCCGACCAGCTCCTGGATCTGCGCCGAACCGAGGTTCGAGGTCATCACGATCACGGTGTTGCGGAAGTCCACGGTACGCCCGTGGCTGTCGGTCAGGCGGCCGTCTTCCAACACCTGCAGCAAGACGTTGAAGACGTCCGGGTGAGCCTTCTCCACCTCGTCCATCAGCACCACGGAGTACGGTTTGCGGCGCACCGCTTCGGTCAGGTAGCCGCCCTCTTCATAGCCGACATAGCCCGGAGGCGCGCCGATCAGACGAGCCACGGAGTGCTTCTCCATGAACTCGGACATGTCGATACGCACCAGCGCCTCCTCGGTGTCGAAGAGGAACTCGGCAAGGGCCTTGCACAGCTCGGTCTTGCCTACCCCGGTCGGGCCGAGGAAGAGGAAGGAGCCGCTGGGGCGATTCGGGTCAGCCAGGCCGGCGCGGGAACGGCGCACGGCGTTGGCCACAGCCACCACGGCTTCGCTCTGGCCGATCACGCGGCGGTGCAGCTCTTCCTCCATACGCAGCAGCTTCTCGCGCTCGCCTTCAAGCATCTTGGACACCGGTATGCCGGTCCATTTGGCGACGACTTCGGCGATTTCTTCCTCGGTCACCTTGTTGCGCAGCAGCTGCTTCTCGGTCTGGCCGTGCTGGTCGACCATCTGCAGGCTGCGTTCCAGGTCCGGGATGGTCTGGTACTGGATGCGCGCCATGGTTTCCAGGTCGCCCTTGCGCCGGGCCGCTTCCATTTCCTGCTTGGCCTGCTCGATCTTCTGCTGGATCTGGGCGGAACCCTGGACTTCGGCTTTCTCCGATTTCCAGATTTCTTCCAGATCGGCGTACTCACGCTCGAGCTTGGCGATGTCTTCTTCGAGCTTGGCGAGGCGTTTCTTGGTGGCCTCGTCGTCTTCCTTCTTCAGCGCCTCGCGCTCGATCTTCAGCTGGATCAGGCGACGATCCAGACGATCGAGCTCCTCCGGCTTGGAGTCGATTTCCATGCGAATGCGACTGGCAGCCTCGTCGATCAGGTCGATGGCCTTGTCCGGCAGCTGGCGGTCGGTGATATAGCGATGGCTGAGCTTGGCCGCGGCGATGATCGCGCTGTCGGTGATGGTGACGCCGTGGTGCACCTCGTAGCGCTCTTTCAAGCCACGCAGGATGGCGATGGTGTCTTCCTCGCTCGGCTCATCCACCAGGACTTTCTGGAAGCGACGCTCCAGGGCGGCGTCCTTTTCGATGTACTGGCGGTACTCATCCAGGGTCGTGGCGCCCACGCAGTGCAGTTCGCCACGGGCCAGGGCAGGCTTGAGCATGTTGCCGGCATCCATGGCGCCCTCGGCCTTGCCGGCACCGACCATGGTGTGCAGTTCGTCGATGAACAGGATGATCCGGCCTTCCTGCTTGGAGAGCTCGTTGAGCACCGACTTCAGACGCTCCTCGAATTCACCGCGGAACTTGGCGCCGGCGATCAGCGCGCCCATGTCCAGCGCCAGCAGGCGCTTGTCCTTCAGGCCGTCCGGCACTTCGCCGTTGACGATGCGCTGGGCCAGGCCCTCGACGATGGCGGTCTTGCCCACGCCGGGCTCGCCGATCAGCACGGGGTTGTTCTTGGTGCGGCGCTGCAGGACCTGGATGGTCCGGCGGATTTCGTCGTCACGGCCGATCACCGGGTCGAGCTTGCCGTCTTCGGCGCGCTTGGTCATGTC
Source organism: Pseudomonas sp. SCB32 (assembly GCF_009189165.1). Lineage (NCBI taxonomy): Bacteria > Pseudomonadati > Pseudomonadota > Gammaproteobacteria > Pseudomonadales > Pseudomonadaceae > Pseudomonas > Pseudomonas sp. SCB32. Next base: position 1,014,958 of record NZ_CP045118.1, on the reverse strand, counting down.
GACGGTGTACTTGTCCAGCGCCTGGCGCGACTCCTCGGCGTTCGGGTCATTGACCGCCTCGCCGCCGCGCAGGTTGGCCACGGCGTTTTCCAAGGCTTTCTTGGTCACACCCTGGCTGCCCAGCAGCTTGCCAAGCTTATTGCTGTCGTCCATGGCAGCCAGCAGTACCAGTTCGCTGGAGATGAACTGGTCGCCCTTCTGCTGGGCAAGGCGGTCGGCTTGGTTAAGCAGACGCGCCAGATCCTGCGACAGGTTCACATCGCCGGTGGGACTCTGGATCTTCGGCAGCGAGTCCATCTCTTTATTGAGGGCGCTGCGCAGAGCCGGAATATCGAAGCCGACCTGCATCAGCAGGGGCTTGATGGAACCGCCCTGCTGCTCCAGCAGGGCGGAAATCAGGTGCACCGGCTCGATGGCCGGGTGGTCATGTCCAACGGCCAGGGACTGGGCATCGGAGAGGGCAAGCTGAAGCTTGCTGGTCAAACGGTCTATTCGCATGGGGGTCGTCCTTCCTTTCTATAGCGAGCCGGAGCGATGAGTGCTCCTGGTCACGACAAAGCTCGCCGGGATGCCAGATAGATAAGGACGATTTTGGTCGGTTCAAGCCATTTGGCCATGACACCGGTCAGTTGGTGCCGACGGAAACAGCTTAGGAAGGCAGTATTTGGGCTCCGCACCGCCTGTAGGAGCGCGATGGGTTCGCGAGCAAGCTCGCTCCTACGAAAAGCAGGTCAGGCGAGCCAGATCAGGCTGGCCAGGCGGCCGGTGCGGGAGCTGCGGCGGTAGGAATAGAAGCGCTCGGTGTCGGTGAAGGTGCAGAAATCCCCACCGTAGACCGCACTCACGCCCTTCGCTGCCAGGCGGATACGCGCCAGCTCATAGATATCGGCCATGAACTTGCCAGCATTGGCACTGGGCACGAAGGCGCGTGCGGATGCGGCGTGGTCCGCGAGGAAGGCCTCGCGCACTTCCGGGCCGACTTCGAAGGCTTGCGGGCCGATGGACGGGCCCAGCCAGACCAGCAATTCGTCCGGCGCAACGCCTAAAGCGTCGACCGTCGTTTCCAGCACGCCGTTGGCCAGACCGCGCCAGCCGGCATGGGCGGCGGCTACACGCGTACCGGCGCGGTCGCAGAACAGTGCGGGCAGGCAATCCGCCGTCATTACGGTGCAAGCGATTCCCGGCATCGAGCTCCAACTGGCATCCGCAGTGGCAACGACGGACGGATCCGCCTCGACCACGTCGATCCCGTGCACCTGGCTCAACCAGGCCGGTTGGCAGCCCAACTCCGTCGTCAGGCGACGGCGGTTCTCGGCGACCGCCGCCGGCTCATCGCCGACATGGTCGCCCAGGTTGAAGCTGTCGAAAGGTTCCACGCTGACACCACCGGCACGCGTGCTCACGCAGGCGCGGACATTCGCCGGAGCCGGCCAGTCAGGCGTCAGCCAAGGGCTCATACGAAGGACTCGTTATCCTGGCGCAGCAGGCTCAGCAGCCAGGTGAAGTCATCCGGTAGCGGCGATTCCCACTTCATGCGCACGTTGGTGGCCGGGTGGTCCAGCTCCAGGAAGCGCGCGTGCAGGGCCTGGCGGGGGAAGTCGCGCAGGGACTCGATCAGGGTCGGACTCGCGCCCGGCGGAATGCGGAAACGCCCGCCGTAGGTCGGATCGCCCACCAGCGGGTGACCGATATGCGTCATGTGGACACGAATCTGATGGGTACGGCCGGTCTCCAGCTTCACCCGCACATGGGTATGGGCGCGGAAGCGGTCAAGGACACGGTAATGGCTGATGGCAACCTTGCCGGCATCCACCACGGCCATCTTCTGCCGCTGCACGCCGTGACGGCCGATCGGTGCATCGACGGTGCCGCCGGAAACGATCACGCCGGTGACGATGGCTTCATAGATCCGACTGACGGTACGGGCCTGCAGCTGCGCCACCAGATTGGTGTGGGCCTCAAGGGTCTTGGCCACCACCATCAGACCAGTGGTGTCCTTGTCCAGGCGGTGCACGATGCCCGCGCGCGGCACGTTGGCCAGGTGCGGCACATGGTGCAGCAACGCGTTGAGCAGGGTGCCGTCCTGATGGCCGGCGGCAGGGTGAACTACCAGGCCGGTCGGCTTGTCGATGACCAGGATGTGGTCATCTTCATAGACGATGTCCAGCTCGATGTCCTGGGCCTTCCATTCGCCCTGGGCTTCCAGCTCCACCTGCAGCGCCAGGCGGGAGCCGGCGTGCACGGTGTCGCGTGGGCGCAGCACGGCGCCGTCGACCGTCAGGCGGCCGTCCTTGATCCAGCCGGCCAGACGCGAGCGGGAGTGATCGGAGAAGAGCTGGGCGGCGACCTGGTCGAGACGCTGACCACCGAGGTCGAACGGCACTTCTGCCGCGAGTTGGATGATATCGGACATGACGGGACACGAAGGGCGCGCGGCCTTTTGGTTCAGCTGCGCGCTGTGGTTAAATACTGGGCCTTTGTCCCAGGGGTATTCCCCTGGGGCGCCAATCATAACAGACGGTTGCCGCCGCGACAGCCGACCGTCCAGGGACGCAAGCCGCCATGCAAGTGAAACACCTGCTGCTGATCGCCACCCTCGCCTTCGTCACCGCCTGCTCCTCCAAGGGCGATAAGGTGGATGAGAACCTGAGCGAAAGCCAGCTGTACCAGCAGGCACAGGACGATCTGAACAACAAGAGCTACACCAACGCCGTGGCCAAGCTGAAGGCGCTGGAGTCCCGCTATCCGTTCGGTCGTTATGCGGAACAGGCCCAGTTGGAACTGATCTACGCCAACTACAAGAACATGGAGCCCGAAGCCGCGCGTTCCGCCGCCGAGCGCTTCATCCGCCTGCACCCGCAGCACCCGAACGTCGACTACGCCTACTACCTGAAGGGCCTGGCGTCCTTCGACCAGGACCGTGGCCTGCTGGCGCGCTTCCTGCCGCTGGACATGACCAAGCGCGACCCGGGCGCCGCCCGCGACTCCTTCAACGAGTTCGCCCAACTGGTCAGCCGCTACCCGAACAGCCGCTACTCGCCGGACGCCAAGGCGCGCATGATCTACCTGCGCAACCTGCTGGCCGCCTATGAAGTGCACGTCGGCCACTACTACCTCAAGCGCCAGGCCTATGTCGCCGCCGCCAACCGCGGCCGCTACGTGGTGGAAAACTTCCAGGAAACCCCGGCCGTCGGCGATGGTCTGGCGATCATGGTCGAAGCCTACCAACGTCTGGGCATGAACGACCTGGCGGACTCCAGCCTGCAGACCCTGAAGCTGAACTACCCGGACAACCCGAGCCTGAAAGACGGTCAGTTCGTCCCGCGTGAAGACGAGGCCGACAACCGCTCCTGGCTGGCCAAGGCGACCCTGGGCCTGATCGAAACCAACGACGCCCCGCCGCAGATGGAAACCCAGGCGAGCAAGGACGTGATCAAGCAGTACGAAGACGCCGAGCAGCAGATCCCGGCCGAACTCAAGCCCGAGAACCAGACTGACGTGCAGGAAGAGCAGCACGGGGCCGAAGGTAACAGCGGCAGCAGCAATCGCTCCTGGTTCAGCTACATGACTTTTGGCATCTTCGACTGAGTGACGAAGATGCGCTGAGCAAGGGAGGCTTCGGCCTCCCTTTTTCATGGGCGATCATCTACCGGCGCGGACCACGTCTCTGTGCGCCAACCCACGCCTTGGATACACTGCGGTTCTCAATGGAATAAGGGAACGCCATGACCCGTCTGCTGTTCTGGATCGTACTGTTCGCGCTCGGTTGGTGGCTTTGGCGCAAGGCCACCCGCCCTGCCCGCTCCAATCCGCCGGAGCCGCGCGAGGAGCAGACCGTGCCGATGGTCCGCTGCGCCCAGTGCGGGGTACATGTTCCGCGCAGCAATGCCCTGCAGGACGAAAGCAACTGGTACTGCAGCCGCGCTCATCTCGAGCAGGACCGCGCCGACCGTGGCCGCTGAGGGCATTTCGCTCACCGGGCCGGGACGGCGCGTCCTGCGCCTGTATCACCTGTATCGCCTGACCATCGGCCTGGTACTGGTACTGCTGATTTCCAGCAACCTTGACGGCGAAGTTCTCACTCCAGCCCATAGCGAGCTGTTCCACATCGGCTGCTGGGCCTACCTGGTAGTGAACATCCTGATCGCCGTGCTGATGCCAACGCCCCGCCAGTTGATGCCCCTGTTCATACTGGCGGCACTGGACGTACTGATGCTCAGCGGGCTGTTCTACACAGCTGGCGGCATCCCGAGCGGTATTGGCACGCTGATGGTGATCGCCGTCGCCATCGCCAATATCCTGTTGCGCGGCCGGATCGGCCTGCTGATCGCAGCCCTGGCGTCCATCGGGCTGATCTACCTGACCTTCTATATCAGCCTTACCCAGGCGGTCGCCTTCAACCATTACGTACAGGCCGGTGGCCTGGGCGCCCTGTGCTTCGCCTCGGCCCTGCTGATCCAGGCGCTGGCGCGCCGCCAGCAGGTCATCGAGAACCTCGCGGAACAACGGGCCACCACGGTGGCCAACCTCGAAGAGCTCAACGCCCTGATTCTCCAGCGCATGCGCACGGGCATTTTGGTGCTGGACGATCAGCAACACGTGCTGCTGGCCAACCAGAGCGCTACTGCCATGCTTGGCAGTCAGACGCTGACCGGGCGCCCACTGGTCGAGCACAATCCGGACCTGCTCAGCAGCCTGCAGCAGTGGCAGCAGAACCCCGCCCTGCGCCCGACAAGCCTGCAACCCCACGACACCGCCCCCAGCGTGCAGCCGGCCTTCATTCCCCTGAGTCGCGGCAATGAACAGCACACCCTGATTTTCCTCGAGGACATCTCTCAGATCGCACAACAGGCGCAACAGCTCAAGCTGGCCGCCCTCGGCCGCCTGACTGCCGGCATCGCCCACGAAATCCGCAACCCCCTGGGCGCCATCAGCCACGCCGCGCAACTGCTCCTGGAGTCCGAAGAACTCGACCCGCCGGACCGGCGGCTGACGCAGATCATCCAGGACCAGTCGCGCCGGATGAACCTGGTGATCGAGAACGTGCTGCAATTGTCCCGTCGACGCCAGGCCGAACCACAGCTGCTCGACCTGAAATACTGGCTGCACCGATTCGCCGGCGAACACCGCGAAGGGTTGCGCGCAGGACAGCAGCTGCATGTCGAAACGGGGCCTGGCACCGTGCAGACGCGCATCGACCCGCACCAGCTGACCCAGGTGCTGACCAACCTGGTCCAGAATGGGTTACGGTACAGCGCCAAGAAGAACGACATCGGCCAGGTGTGGCTGCAACTGTTCCGCGACAGCGAAACTGACCTGCCGGTCCTTGAGGTCCTGGACGATGGCCCGGGCATTGCGGCGGAACAACGGGCCAAGCTGTTCGAGCCGTTCTTCACCACCGAAAGCAAGGGCACGGGGCTTGGGCTGTACATCTCCCGGGAACTCTGTGAAAGCAACCAGGCGCGCCTGGACTATAAATCGCGTGACGAAGGCGGCAGTTGCTTCCGTATAACCTTCGCCCACCCACGCAAACAAAGCTAAGAACACGCAAAGACCATGAGTCGTCAAAAAGCCCTGATCGTCGATGACGAACCCGATATTCGCGAGCTGCTGGAGATCACCCTTGGCCGCATGAAGCTGGATACCCGAAGCGCCCGCAACGTCAAGGAAGCGCGCGAGTTCCTGGCCCGCGAGCCGTTCGACTTCTGCCTCACCGACATGCGCCTGCCCGACGGCACCGGCCTGGATCTGGTGCAGTACATCCAGCAGCGCCATCCGCAGACACCCGTGGCGATGATCACCGCCTTCGGCAGCCTGGACACCGCCGTGCAGGCACTCAAGGCCGGCGCCTTCGACTTCCTCACCAAGCCGGTCGACCTGGGACGCCTGCGCGAGCTGGTCAGCACGGCGCTGCGTCTGCGCTTCCCCGATGCCGAGGAGGCCCCGGTGGACAACCGTCTACTGGGCGACTCGCCTCCCATGCGGCAGATGCGCAATCAGATTGCCAAACTGGCGCGCAGCCAGGCGCCGGTCTACATCAGCGGTGAATCCGGCAGCGGCAAGGAACTGGTGGCCCGGTTGATCCATGAGCAGGGCCCACGCTCGAACATCGCCTTCGTTCCGGTGAACTGCGGTGCAATTCCGTCGGAGCTGATGGAAAGCGAGTTCTTCGGCCACAAGAAAGGCAGCTTCACTGGCGCGGTGGAAGACAAGCAGGGCCTGTTCCAGGCCGCCAACGGTGGCACCCTGTTCCTCGACGAGGTTGCCGACCTGCCGTTGCCCATGCAGGTCAAGCTGCTGCGCGCAATCCAGGAAAAGGCCGTGCGCGCCGTCGGCGGCCAGCAGGAAAACTCGGTGGACGTGCGCGTACTCTGCGCGACCCACAAGGACCTCGCGGCTGAAGTAGCCGCCGGTCGCTTCCGCCAGGACCTGTACTACCGCCTCAACGTCATCGAATTGCGCGTTCCGCCGCTGCGAGAGCGCCGCGACGACATACCACTGCTCACCGACCGCGTGCTCCAGCGCCTGGCCGGCGATGCAGGACTGCCCGTGGCGGCCGTCAGCCCCGACGCTGTGGAGAAGCTCAAGAGCTACCGTTTCCCCGGCAACGTGCGCGAGCTGGAGAACATGCTCGAGCGCGCCTACACCCTGTGCGAGAACGATGTGATCCAGGCGCAGGACCTGCGCCTGGCCGAAACCGCCAGCAGCGGCGACGGAAGCGCAGAGGCCAGCCTCGCGCAGATCGACAACCTCGAGGACTACCTGGAAGACATCGAGCGCAAGCTGATCATGCAGGCCCTCGAAGAGACCCGCTGGAACCGCACTGCGGCGGCGCAGCGACTCGGGCTTACGTTCCGATCAATGCGCTATCGACTGAAGAAGCTGGGGATCGATTGATCCCCTATCGGCCTCAGACGATGGGTGTCGGCACCAGGCGCCCTTCCGGCGCGTAGGGTGCCGCTTCGATGATCGGCTGACGCTGCTGCATCAGGTCTGCCAGCAACTGGCAGGACGCCGGCGCCAGCACCAGACCGTTGCGGTAATGCCCGGTGTTCAGCCACAAGCCGCCATGCCCCGGCACCTCGCCGATGAACGGAATGCCCTGTGGCGACCCTGGACGCAGCCCCGCCCAATGCTTGACCGGCTCCTGCTCCGCCAGCGCGGGAATCAGCTCCTCGGCGGACGCTCGCAGACTCGCCAGCGCTTCATCAGAGGGCGTCTTGTCGAAGCCGGCATGCTCCAGGGTGCTGCCCACCAAGATATGGCCGTCGCGCCGGGGAATCGCGTAGCGTCCCTTTGCAAGCACCATGCTGGAGAGGAAGTCGGGGGCGCAGCGGTAGAGGATCATCTGGCCTTTGACCGGCTCAACCGGCAATTCCAATCCCAGTTTCGCCAATAGCTGACCACTCCAGGCCCCCGCCGCCAATACCACCGAGTCCGCGACGAAATCGCCCTGAGCGGTGCTGACGCCCTGTACCCGCGCCCCCGTCCACAGGAACCCAGTCACCTCGACCTGCTCGCGCACGGAAACGTTTGGCATACGCACCAGCGCCTCACGCAGCGACCTGGCCAGGCGCGGATTTCGCACATTGGCGACACCAGACATGTACACCGCCCGGCTGAAACCCTGACCCAGCACGGGAACGGCGTCGTGCACGGCGCAGATGTCCACCTCGGACAGCGGACGCCCCTGGGCACGGGCCCAGGCCAGCGCTTCGTCCTGGTCATCCAGATCCAGCCAGTACAGGCCGGTCACATGGACTTCCGGGTCTACGCCGGTGTCAGCCAGCAGCCGCTGCCCCAGACCCGGATAGAAGTCCTGCGACCAGTGCGCCAGATTGGCCACCGCGCGGCTGTAGCGCCAGGGATAGAGTGGCGAAACGATCCCGCCGCCGGCCCAGGAGGCCTCACGCCCGGTCTCGCCCCGTTCCAGCAGGAGCACCTCGGCCCCGGCCTGTCCCAGGGTCCAGGCCGACAACAACCCGACGACCCCGCCGCCCACCACGATCACATCCGGCATACAACGCCCCACATCACTTACGAAAAACCAAAGGAAATCGCCAGTCGAGCACTATACCGGGCAACGGGATCGACCGGGTGACGGGCGACAACTACAGACACCCCGGAAACGCCCTACGACGGCATCAGGCACTACAAAACTGGCAGCTCCGATAATCCCTGACGGGAACCACAAACCAGGGACGGAACATGCGCAAACATAACGGCCTAGGCCTCATCGAACTGCTGGTGGTTCTGGCCGTCCTCGCCGTCGCCCTCTCCCTCGCAGTGCCGGGCTTCGGTCGCCTGCTCGAAGAGCACCGCCTGCAGGTTGCCACGCAGGAGTTGCACAGCGCCCTGAATCAGGCGCGCACGACTGCCGTGCTGAGCGGGCAACCGATCAGCATCGCGGCACTCGACGGCAACTGGGCCCGGGGCTGGACACTGTTCGTCGACAGCAATAACAACGGCGTTCGCGAACCCACCGAGCAATTGCTGTCGGCCCACGCCGCCCTCGCGCACATCACCGTCACTCCGGACAGCACGTCGCGCCGCTACGTCCACTACACACCCGGCGGCTACAGCATCCAGCCCAGTGGCGCCTTCCACTCCGGGCACTTCCTACTCTGCGCCAGCACGCTGTCCGCCTCCCGGATCGTGATCAACAGGGCAGGAAGAATTCGCCAGGAATCCGCAGAGATGGACCCGGTCTGTCCCCGCTGACCCACGTCACGTTCGCGCCGCGACGCCTGTCACATATGCACCAACGGCATGACCGAACATCGCGCTATAACGAACGGTCATCCGTCCGCGTAGGACTTTTCGTACGACAGACGGCAGCATTGCCGCGACTTTAGAAGCGAGGAATGCGCCATGTTGCGCCCCAAGGGATTGGCTGGATTTACGCTGATCGAGCTGATGGTGACCATCGTTGTCCTGGTCATCCTCATCAGCGTCGCCGCACCGTCCTTCACCAGCACCCTTCGCGACAGCCAGGTCGCGACGACCAGTGGCGAGTTGCAGACCGCCCTGCAACTGGCTCGATCGGAAGCCGTCATGCGGCACAATCGGGTGACAGTCTGCCGCCGCAACGCAGCGGGCGACGACTGCGAGAACGGCACCGACTGGAGCACTGGATGGCTGCTCCGGCAAAGCGGCGGCGACATCATCAAGGTCTGGCAAGCCCCCTCCGATGTCGCCATCGTCGGCCCGAACAGCGGCGTCACCTATCAGGGCAATGGGATGGTCAGTACCGCCACCAGCCTTTCGGTTTCGCAATCGAGCTGCAGCGGCAAGCAGAAGCGCACGATATCCGTCGCGCTGAGCGGCTTGACCAAGATCGAGAAGGCGGACTGCCAGTGACCAGACTACCGGCACAACAGGGCGCGACCCTGCTCGAAGTTCTGATTGCGGTGGTGATTCTCGCGGTAGGGCTACTGGGCATGGCCGGACTACAGGCCACCAGCATCCAGACCAACCAGGGCGCGTACTACCGCTCCCAGGCCAGCATCCTTGCCAACGACATGGCCGACCGCATGCGCGCCAACCGCGACAAGGCTCTGGCCGGCGACTACAGCATGAGCGATTTCCCGGCCTCCTCCTCCAGCAACGGCGTGACCGGTACCCGCGCAGCAAAGGACCAGGCCGAGTGGCTCAATCGGCTCGCGGAGTCACTACCCGACGGCACCGGCAAGGTCACTTTGAACGCCAACGTCTTCACCATTGCCGTACGCTGGAACGACAACCGGGCCCGCATCAAGGCGACAAGCGATACCAGCACCCCCGCGGAAACCTTCGAGTACCGGACGCGCCTATGAAACTCGCTCGCCACTCAACGCAGTCGGGCCTGTCCCTGGTCGAGCTGATGATCGCCATGCTGCTGGGACTCCTGCTGATCGGCGGCGTGCTGCAGATATTCCTCTCCAGCAAGCAGACGTTCAGCTCCAATACCGCCCTTTCCCGCGTGCAGGAAAACGGCCGCTTCGCCATGACCTTCCTCACCTATGACCTGCGCAACGCCGGATACAAGGGTGAATGTGTCAGCGTACTGAACAATCTCACCAACCTCACGGATGCACGCTACACCCTGGATATGGCGTTGCAGGGTTGGGAGAGCGGTCAGAGCATCCCGAACTGGTTCTCGGGGGCTCGCCGCAGCGGAACGGACGCCATCCTGATCAAGCACGCCGCCGCAGCCAGCGGGGCGACTCCTTCGGCAGCCTCCGCCAGCGATAGCATCAGTACGACAGCAGCAACCGGAATCGCCCAGGGTACGCTTCTCGTCCTGTCCGACCCGATCGGATGCGACATGTTCCGCAACAACTCCGGGGCCAGCAGCTCCGCCGTGTCGGTGGATGGCGCATCCTTCGGGCACACCTACCCGACTACATCGGACATCCTCAAGTTCGAAAGCACCCTCTACTTCATCAACAACAACTCAGCGGGCAATCCCTCCCTCTACCGCATTCGCTACAACAGCGGCTCGACCGCCGAGGAGGTGGCCGAAGGTATTCAGGATCTGCAGATCAAGTACGCCGTCGGCAATGTGAATGGCGCCATTTCCGGAGACTACGTGGACGCCTCGAGCATCTCGGACTGGTCCAAGGTGGTTTCGGCACAGGTCACCCTTACAGCCGTCAGCACTGATAGCGCCAACCCCATAACACGCATCTTCACCTCGACCATCGGCCTCAGGAATCGCCTGCCATGAACATCAACAGGACTCCCCGGGCGCAACGAGGCGCAGTGCTGCTCGTAGCACTGATCATGCTCCTGCTCCTTACCATCATCGGCATCAGCAGTATGCGCAGCACTACGATGCAGGAGCGCATGGCCGGCAACCTGCGCGATGAAAGCCACGCGCTGCAATCCGCCGAAGCCGCGATGCGACAGGGCGAGGCCGCCGTCAAGGCCCAGTCGGTAACCCACTGGCAGGACTATGTGTCCAGCAGCTCATGGGACAACGCCAGCGACATCTCGGGGTTGACCACTCCCCAGTACCGGCTGACCACCCTGCCGGGCGTCACCATCGTGAAGGCGGGGTCGTCTCTGGAAGCCGGCGCGCCCATCACCGTAGCCGTAGTGAGAGTCGAGGCGCATGGGTTTGGCGCCGTGCAGGGCTCCGATGGCAATGCCGCCACCACCTATCAACTGAAGTCGATGTACATCAAGCGCTGACTTGCCTTTCGGGAATTCCTACATGCTCAAGAAACTTGCAACCCCCGGGAAGCTGGGCGTCTGGTGCTCGTCGTTCCTCAGCTTCAGCATCCTCTTCACCCAGGCGGTAGACGTCCAGGCTGCGGTGTCCCAGACCCCCATGCTGCTGGGCAGCTCCAACGTACCGGGCAGCCTGGCACTGGTGCCCTCGGTGGAATGGCCAACCATCCTGTCGATCGCCAACCTCGGCGCTTACAGCTCAGCGAAGAAATACACCGGCTACTTCGATCCGGGTAAGTGCTACCAGTATCGCTACGACAGCTCCAAGCAGTTGTACAACTACAGCAAGAGCACTGCGCTGAACAATACCGATGCGCAGAAGGTCATCGACACTTATTTCTACCCTGTAGGCAACGCAGCCTCCTACAAGTGCAACGTGAGCTCTGCCAAGAAGGAGTGGAGCGGAAACTTCCTGAATTGGGTGGGAACGCCGACCATCGACCCATTCCGCAGCGCACTGACTGGCGGCAACCGGATCCAGGACACTACCAACCTGACCGTACTGCAGAAGGCCCGGCATGATGGCCAGAGCAGTGCCGGCAACCGCATGACCAGCGGCCAGGGCATGCTGCCCAAGAGCGAAATCGCCGGCGCAACTCCGCTGGGCAGCGACTGGGGCGCCGTCTATATCCGCCTGCAAGGCCTTTACTACGACATGATGTTCTCGTCCGTGAATACAGCCATTGGCGGCAGCGATTCCTCCTCGAGCGGCAAAGGAGAGATCGTTGCGCAGTGGGTGGACTATGACGAAAACAACAGCGATCAGTGGACCAGCAACAGGCTCAAATCGACCTATACCAGCAGCAAGCAGACCAAGAACGTCTATCGACTGCGCGTCCAGGTAAAGGTCTGCGACAGCAGCATGCTGGAAAGCAACTGCAAGCGCTACGCAAGCAACTACAAGCCCGAGGGGCTGCTGCAGCAGTATTCCAACACGCTGCGCTACAGCGCCTTCAGCTATCTGAATGACTCGAGCGTCAATCGCGACGGCGGCATCCTGCGCGCCAACCAGAAGTACATCGGGCCAACCCTCGGCGATGGCGGCACCAACAACTCCCAAACCGAATGGGACCCCAGCACAGGCATCTTCGCCAGCAATCCGAACCCTGCCGACGCCACCAGCACCGGTAGCGGTATCGCCCAGAGCGGCGTGATCAACTACATCAATAAGTTCGGCTCGATGACCGACAAGGCCCACAAAAGCCTCGATCCGGTCAGTGAGCTCTATTACACGGCGATTCGCTACTACAAGAACCAGGGCAATGTATCCGCATACAGCAATGTAACCTCGGACAACTACAACACATTCGATGGTTTCCCGGTGGTCACCCAGTGGACGGACCCCATTACCTACGCCTGCCAGAAGAACGTCATCCTTGGCATTGGCGACGTGAACACCCACAACGACAAGAACCTGCCCGGCAATACCAACGCCACCAGTGAGCCCACCAAGCCGCAGGAGGTCTCAACCGACACGACAGTGGATGTAGTCCAGGCAACCAACAAGGTCGCCAGCCTGGAAGGTGTCGATCTCAAGGCATCGAGCAGCTCTTTTACCGGCCGCAACAACTCGGCCTATATTGCGGGCCTGGCCTATGACTCGCACACCAAGGATATGCGTAGCGACATCGGCGGCAAGCAGACGGTCTCCACCTACTGGGCCGACGTTCAGGAAAACCAGAATCTGGCTGGACGGGCCTCCAACCAGTACTGGCTCGCCGCCAAATACGGCGGCTTCAAGGTTCCCACCAATTTCGATCCCTACAGTTCGACCGCCAGCCTGACCGACGATCTCTGGTGGACCAACGGAGAAACGCTGTCCACCGGCGACAAGCGTCCGGACAACTTCTTCGTCGCCAGCGACGCAGAAAAGATGGTCACCAGCCTGAAGACCGCCTTCGCCAACATCGTCCAGGAAGTGCGCAGCTCGACCACCTCGCTGGCGACCAACTCCACACAGTTGGACACTGGCAGCGCAATCTACCAGTCGCAGTACAACAGCGAACACTGGAGCGGTGACCTTCAAGCCAAAAGCGTCAACGGCAACGGCGTGGTCGCGACCACACCCAACTGGAGTGCGGCCGCCAGGCTGGATGCTCTGACCGACCTTTCGGCGCGCAAGATTTTCACGGCCAATACGCTTGCAGGTCAGGCAGGAAATACCTATTTCACTACCACCAGCGGCGTAGACTTTACCTGGAGCACCCTGGACGCCGACACCAAAGTGGCACTCAGGCGCACCGCTGACGCCACGACCTCCGTCAGCGAAGCAGAAGCGCAGAACCGCCTGGCCTTCCTGCGTGGTGACCGGAGCCGCGAAGTCAGCACCAGCAATCCGACCAATCCCTACCGAGAGCGCAGCAGCCGGCTGGGCGACATCGTCAACTCCGACCCGCAATATGTCGCCAACCAGGACTTCGGCTACAACCTGCTGACCGGCAGCCAATGGGGCAACGCCGGCCCGGCCTACCTCACCTATCGCGCCAGCAGCAGCTACAAGAGCAAGAAGCCACTGGTGGTCCTCGGCGCGAACGACGGCATGCTCCACGGTTTCGACGGCACACTGAGCAACGGGGGAGCTGAACTCTTCGCCTATGTTCCACGCACCATTGCCGACAGCCTCTATCAGCTCACTCAGCCCGAATACAGCCATCGCTACTATGTGGACGGCTCTCCCGCCTTCTCCGACGCCTACATCGGCTCGAGCTGGAAGACCATTGTCGTGGGCACCACCGGCGCAGGCGGCAAGAGCGTGTTCGCCCTGGATGTCACCGCCCCGAGCAACATGACCAGCGGCAAGGTCCTGTGGGAGTTCACTGCGCCGGAAATGGGCAACCCCATGCAGCGCCCCGCCATCGTCGCCCTTGCCAACGGCAAGTTCGGCGTTGTCGTCACCAGCGGCTTCGTCAACAACGCGGTCAGCAGCGGCAAGGTGTGGATTCTGGATGCCGCCGACGGCTCGGTGATCAAGCAATTCACCATCACCACCACCGGTGGCCTGGCCGATCCGCTGGCTATCGATATCAATAATGACCGGGTTGCCGATCGCATCTATGTCGGCGATACCGTGGGCAACCTCTGGCGGCTGGATATCACCGGAACCGACCCGAGCAACTGGGGCGCGCCCAGCTCGCTGAACGGTGGAGCGCTGTTCCAGGCACGGGACAGCTCCAACCGGGTGCAACCGATCACCGCGCCGCTGGCCGCCGCCTTGAATACCGACGGCAAACCCATGGTGCTGTTCGGCACCGGCAGCTTCTATCAGACGATCGATACCGACCTGCAGCAGAACCAGCGCATCGAGTCGTTCTACGGTGTCATCGATGCCGGCACAACAGTTACCCGCGATGATCTGCTGGAGCAGAAAATCCTCGGCCAGCAAACCATCGGCGACAACCGGCTACGCGTCGTGAGCAATAACGCCATGACCACGGCGACGAAAGGCTGGTACCTGGACCTGCTGTGGAAACAGGCCCAGGGCGGCAGCAATACCCTGACGGGCGAGCGCGTAGTCTCCCGCCCAATACTGCGTGGCGGCGGCATCACCTTCACCTCGCTGACCCCCTCCGACGACCCCTGCACTGGCGGCGGTGTCAGCTGGATCATGGCGCTGGATGCCCTGGGCAATGGCCGCCTGCCGTACAACTACTTCGACGCCAACGGTGATGGCGTGATCAGCGATCAGGACTTCTACGTCGACAGCGCGGGCAACAAGATCCCCTACTCAGGCATCAGCGACTCGACCGACGGCGTGATCAAGACCCCGAGCTTCTTCAGCAAGGAAGATGGCGACGATCTGATCTGCTACGTCGGTTCCAAGGGCGGAGAGCCGCAATGCGCTCCCGTTCCGCCCGGGAATCGAACCTCAGGAAGGCTGTCCTGGCGCGAAGTGAATCGATAATGGAGAAAGCAGTGATGTCCCCAGTTTTACCCAAGGCCGCCAGCCGGCAGCGCAACCGCGGTTTTACGCTGATCGAGCTGATGGTGGTGGTGGCGATCATCGCCATCATCTCCGCCGTGGCCTATCCGTCGTATCAGGAGTATGTGAGGAAGGCCAGGCGTGCCGATGCGCAGGCGTCGCTCATGGAGCTATCGCAGTTCATGGAGCGCTACTACACCGCCAACGGCCGCTACACCACCAGCGCGGACGCCGCCGTCGCCCTGCCCTTCACTGAGTCGCCCAAGGATTCCAGCTCCAAGTACTACACCCTGGCATTCACCGGAAGCCCGACGGCGACTACCTACGTACTGAGCGCAGCCCCCAAGGGCGCGATGGCCGGCGACAGCTGCGGAACCCTGACATTGAGCAATGCTGGCGTGAAAGGCCAAGGCAGTGGCGCCACCCTGAGCCAGTGCTGGCGCCGCTGACAGATAGCCGCCCATGAAAAAGCCCGATCACAGGATCGGGCTTTTTTGTCTCCGGGCTTCTATCTCCGGCCCTGTTCAGACCGCCTTGACCCGCAGCTCCTTGGGCATCGAGAAGGTGATGTTCTCCTCCCGGCCATCCAGCTCCACCTCGGGCTCGGCGCCCCAGTCGCGAAGCTGCTGGATTACACCGCGCACCAGCACTTCCGGCGCCGACGCACCAGCAGTGATGCCGATGCGCTGCACGCCATCGAACCACTCCTTCTTCAGGTCCTCGGCGCCATCGATCAGATAGCCCGGAGTGCCCATGCGTTCGGCCAGCTCGCGCAGGCGGTTGGAGTTGGAGCTGTTCGGGCTGCCGACTACAAGCACTACATCGCACTGGTCGGCCAATTCTTTCACCGCGTCCTGGCGGTTCTGGGTGGCGTAACAGATATCGTTCTTGCGCGGCCCCTGGATGTCCGGGAACTTGGCGCGCAAGGCGTCGATCACCTTGGAGGTATCATCCATGGACAGGGTGGTCTGGGTCACGAAGTGCAGTGCTTCGGGGTTGCGAACCTCCAGCGCGGCCACATCGGCCTCGTCTTCCACCAGATAGATGTCGCCGCCATTGGACGCATCGTACTGGCCCATGGTGCCTTCCACTTCCGGATGGCCTTCATGACCGATCAGGATGCACTCGTGGCCGTCGCGGCTGTAACGCACGACTTCCAGATGCACCTTGGTCACCAGCGGGCAGGTCGCATCGAAGACCTTCAGGCCACGGCTCTCGGCCTCCTTGCGCACGGCCTGGGAAACACCGTGGGCGCTGAAGATGACGATGGTGTCGTCCGGCACCTGGTCGAGTTCCTCGACGAAGACCGCTCCGCGATTGCGCAGGTTCTCCACCACGAACTTGTTGTGCACCACTTCATGGCGCACATAGATCGGCGGGCCGAACACATCGAGGGCGCGGTTGACGATCTCGATCGCCCGGTCGACGCCGGCGCAGAAGCCGCGGGGATTGGCGAGTTTGATTTGCATGGTGGCCTCGGGCGCTATGCAAGCCGGCCCACGAGGGGCCGGCAGGGATTCTTCACCTGGAGAGAAACAGCCCGCCAGTCGCGGGCCGTCCGCTCAATCAAGCCGGTTGTACATCGATGATATCGACTTCGAACGCGAGCGTTTTACCGGCCAGCGGATGGTTGAAGTCGATGGTGACGTGCTGTTCATCGAAGTCTTTGACGATGCCCGGCAGCTCGGTCTTGGCGGCGTCGTTGAAGATCACCAGCAGGCCCTCGGCCAGCTCCATGTCCTGGAACTGGTCGCGCGACATCACCTGAACGTTGGCCGGATTCGGCTGGCCGAATGCATGCTCCGGCTCGATGGTCAGGGTGCGTTTGTCACCTGCCTTGAGGCCGAACAGAGCCTGCTCGAAGCCCGGCAGCAGGTTGCCGTCGCCGACCTTGAAGGTGGCCGGCTGCTTGTCGAAGGTACTGTCGACGACGTTGCCGTCTTCCAGCTTCAGGGCGAAATGCAGGGTGACCTGGGTATCCGCACCGATGCGCTGAATGGTTTCAGAAGTCTCAGCCATGGGCGGTCTCTCCGGAATTCTTCGATTTGAACATGTCCAGCGCCAGCATGATGGCACCGACGGTGATGGCGCTGTCGGCCAGGTTGAACGCCGGGAAATACCAGCGGTTCTGCCAGTGCACGAGCACGAAGTCGACCACATGGCCAAGCACGATGCGGTCGTACAGGTTGCCCAGCGCACCACCCAGCACCAGGGTCAGGGCGATGGCCAGCCAGGTCTCGCCACGCTTCAGGCGCTTGAGCCAGACCACCAGCACGGCACTCACCACGATGGCGATCAGGGCGAACAGCCAGCGCTGCCAGCCGGAGCCGTCAGCCAGGAAGCTGAAGGCCGCGCCAGTGTTGTAGGCCAGGGTCCAGCTGAACAGATCGGGGATGACCACGATCTGCTGGTACATGCTCAGCTCGGCCTGGAAGAAGGCCTTGCTGACCTGGTCCAGCACGAACACCAGCACGGTGATCCACAGCCAGGGAAGACGGCCGAAACGATCAGGCATAGTGACGAACCTCGCCGGCGCCATCGATGTTCTCGACGCAGCGACTGCACAGTTCCGGGTGCGCAGCATGGCTGCCGACGTCTGCGCGGAAGTGCCAGCAACGGCCGCACTTCGCGTGGGCGGACTTGGCCACCTTCAGTTTCAGGCCCGGCAGCTCGCTGTCTACCGCGTCAGCCGGCGCATCGGCCAGCGGTGCGACAGTGGCGGCGGAGGTGATCAGCACGAAGCGCAGCTCGTTGCCCAGCTTCTCCAGGCGCTTGGCCAGGGAGTCTTCGGCGTAGAGGGTGATCTCGGCCTGCAGGTTGCCACCGATGGTCTTGGCGCTGCGCTGGTTCTCCAGCTCCTTGTTCACGGCAGCCTTGGCGGCCATGACTTCGTCCCAGTAGGCGCGGTCCAGCTCGGCGTCGGCCGGCAGTTCAGACAGGCCCTCGTACCAGGTAGTCAGCATCACCGACTCGGCGCGCTCGCCCGGCAGGAAGCTCCAGATTTCCTCGGCAGTGAACGCCAGGATCGGCGCGATCCAGCGCACCAGGGCCTCGGCGATGTGGAACAGCGCGGTCTGGCAGGAACGGCGGGCGACGCTGTTTTCCTGGGTGGTGTACTGGCGGTCCTTGATGATGTCCAGGTAGAAGCCGCCCAGCTCCTGCACGCAGAAGTTGTGCACCTTGGAGTAGACGTTCCAGAAGCGGTAGTCGCGGTAGGCCTCTTCCAGCTCGCGCTGCAGCAGCAGGGCGCGGTCGATGGCCCAGCGGTCCAGGGCCAGCAGCTGGTCGTTGGGCAGCAGGTCCTTGGCCGGGTCGAAGCCGGACAGGTTGGAGAGCAGGAAGCGCGCGGTGTTACGGATGCGGCGATAGGCATCGGCGCTGCGCTGCAGGATGGTCTGGGAGACCGCCATCTCGCCCGAGTAGTCGGTGGCGGAAACCCACAAGCGCAGGATGTCGGCGCCCAGGCTGTCGGTAACCTGCTGCGGGGCGATCACGTTGCCCAGCGACTTGGACATCTTGCGGCCCGACTCGTCCACGGTGAAGCCGTGGGTGAGCAGCTGGCGGTACGGCGCGTGGCCGTCGATGGCGCAGCCGGTCAGCAACGACGAGTGGAACCAGCCGCGGTGCTGGTCGGAGCCTTCCAGGTAGAGGTCGGCGGCCGGACCGCTGGCATGGCCCAGCTCGGCGTGGGAGCCGCGCAGCACGTGCCAGTGGGTGGTGCCGGAGTCGAACCAGACGTCCAGGGTGTCGTTGATCTTGTCGTACTGCGCGGCTTCATCGCCCAGCAGTTCGGCGGCGTCGAGCTTGAACCAGGCTTCGATGCCCGCGTTCTCGACACGCAGGGCTACCGCTTCCATCAGCTCGACGGTGCGCGGGTGCAGCTCGCCGGTGGCCTTGTGCAGGAAGAACGGGATCGGCACGCCCCAGTTGCGCTGACGCGAGATGCACCAGTCCGGACGGCCGGCGATCATGCCGTGCAGGCGCGCCTGGCCCCAGTTGGGCACGAAATCGGTTTCGGTGATGGCTTGCAGCGCGCGCTCACGCAGGGTGGCGCCGGCTTCGGGCTGCTTGTCCATGCCGACGAACCACTGCGCGGTGGCGCGGTAGATCAGCGGGGTCTTGTGGCGCCAGCAATGCATGTAGCTGTGGCTGATACTGGTGTGTTTGAGCAGCGCGCCGACTTCATCGAGCTTGGCGACGATCGCCGGGTTGGCCTTCCAGATGAACTGGCCGCCGAAGAACGGCAGGTCGGCCACGTAGACGCCATTGCTCTGCACGGGGCTGAGGATGTCGTCATTGCTCATGCCGTACTGCTTGCAGGTACGGAAGTCGTCCTCGCCGTAGGCCGGGGCGGAGTGAACCACGCCAGTGCCGGCGCCCAGCTCGACGTACTCGGCCAGGTAGACCGGCGAGAAGCGCTCGTAGAACGGGTGGCGGAAGCGGATCAGGTCCAGCGACTCGCCCTGGGCGGTGGCGATGACCTGGCCTTCCAGGCCGTAACGCGCAAGGCAGGACTCGACCAGTTCCTCGGCCAGCACCAGCAGGCGCGAGCCGGTGTCGACCAGCGCGTAGGTGAATTCAGGGTGGACGTTCAGCGCCTGGTTGGCCGGGATGGTCCACGGAGTGGTGGTCCAGATGACGATGGCGGCGGGCTTGGGCAGGCTGGCCAGGCCGAAGGCGGCGGCCAGCTTGTCAGCGTCTTCCACCGGGAAGGCGACGTCGATGGCGTCGGACTTCTTGTCGGCGTACTCGACTTCCGCCTCGGCCAGCGCCGAGCCACAGTCGAAGCACCAGTTCACCGGCTTCAGGCCCTTGAACACGAAGCCCTGCTTGACCATTTCCGCCAGGGCCCGGATCTCGCCGGCCTCGTTGGCGAACGCCATGGTCTTGTACGGGTTGTCCCACTCGCCCAGCACGCCCAGGCGGATGAAGTCGGCCTTCTGCCCTTCGATCTGCTCGGCGGCGTATTCGCGGCACAGTTCGCGGGTCTTGTCCGCCGGCAGGTTCTTGCCGTGGGTGGTCTCGACCTTGTGCTCGATCGGCAGGCCGTGGCAGTCCCAGCCCGGCACGTAGGGGGCGTCGTAGCCGGCCAGGGTCTTGGAGCGGACGATGATGTCCTTGAGGATCTTGTTGACCGCGTGACCGATGTGAATGCTGCCGTTGGCGTAGGGCGGGCCATCGTGCAGGATGAATTTCGGGCGACCTTCGCCAATCTTCCGCAGCTTCTGGTACAGGCCAATGTCGTTCCAGAGCTTCAGGGTCTGCGGCTCGCGCTGCGGCAGGCCGGCTTTCATCGGGAAGTCGGTTTCGGGAAGGTTCAGAGTGGCTTTGTAATCGGTCATCTCAGGGCCTGTTCAGGATCTTCAATCAAGCGGTTGGCCCAGCCAATAGGCCCGGGCGGCGGCGATGTCGGCGAGGATGGCCGCCTTGAGTGCCTCCAGCGAGGCAAAACGCTGCTCATCACGCAGCTTCTGGTGGAAAGTGATGTCCAGATGCTGGCCGTAAAGGTCGCCAGCGAAATCCAGCAGATGCACTTCCAGGTGGGGCCGGCCGTCGCCATTCACAGAAGGCCGGGTGCCGATGTTGGCAACCCCGTTACAGCGCTGGCCAGCCACCATCGTGCTGACCAGGTAAACCCCATTGAGCGGCGCCTTGCGACGCTTGAGCTGGATGTTCGCGGTGGGCGAACCCAGCGTACGGCCCAGCTTCTGCCCGTGCAGCACGCGGCCGCTCAGGCGATACGGACGCCCCAGCAGGCGCTCGACCCTTGGCAGGTCGCCGTCGGCCAGGTCCTTGCGGATGCGCGAGCTGCTCACGCGCATACCGTCGACCTCCACGGTGGTCGCGGCTTCGACGGTGAAACCCTGCTCCGCGCTGGCGTTGACCAGGAAGGCGAAGTCGCCGGAACGGTCGCAGCCGAAGCGGAAATCATCACCCACTTCCAGACGGCGGACCTGCAGGCCTTCCACCAATACCTGGCGGACGAACTCGGCGGCCGACAATTCGCGCAGACGGCGGTTGAAGGCCAGGCAGAGGACGAAATCGACGCCATACTGGCGCAGCAGCTCGAGTTTCTCGCGCAGACGGGTGAGACGCACCGGCGCGGCATCCGGCGCGAAGTACTCGCGCGGCTGCGGCTCGAAGATCACCACGCAGCTGGGCACGCCCAGCTCCAGCGAACGCTCGCGCAGACGCCCCAGGATCGCCTGGTGGCCGAGATGGACGCCGTCGAAATTACCGATGGTGGCGACACAGCCCCCGGACAGGGGCCGCAGGTTGTGAAGGCCTCGAAGCAGCTGCATAGCGCGCGTATTGCTCAGAAAGTGGTCGATTATACCCGCACCCGCCGCCATGCGACAGGCAAAATGCCGTCGCCGCAAACGGATGCAATGCTTTGCCCGGCGAAGGTTACAGCACCGCGCGGCGGGAGAAGTCCCGCAAGCGGAAGCCCAGGATCGCCAGCATACCGAAATAGGCGACCACACCGGCCACCACCAGCACGCCCAGGCGCACCAGGCGAATCGGCATACCGCCCTCGTCCCAGGCCGGCATGACATACATCATGCCGATCAGGACGGCACACATCACCAGTACAGATACCACCAATTTGGCGATGAACTTGCCCCAGCCCGGCTGCGGGTCGAACAACTGGTGCTTGCGCAGCTGCCAGTACAGCAGGCCGGCATTCAAGCAGGCCGCCAGGCTGATCGCCAGGGCCAGCCCGGCATGCTTGAGCGGGCCGATGAACACCAGGTTCATCAGCTGGGTGGAAACCAGGGTGAACAGCGCGATCTTCACCGGCGTCTTGATGTTCTGCCGCGCATAGAAGCCCGGCGCCAGCACCTTCACCAGGATGATACCGAGCAGGCCGACGGCGTAAGCGATCAGCGCGCGCTGGGTCATCAGTGCGTCATGGGCGCTGAACTTGCCGTACTGGAACAGCGCGACGGTCAGCGGCTCGGCGATCACCGCCAGCGCCAGGGAACAGGGCAGCACCAGCAGGAAGCACAGGCGCAGCCCCCAGTCCATCAGCCGCGAATACTCGTGGCGATCATCATTGGCGTAGGTCTTGGCCAACGACGGCAGCAGGATGGTACCCAGCGCCACACCCAGCACACCCGACGGCAGCTCCATCAGGCGATCGGCGTAGTACATCCAGGACACCGAACCCGCCACCAGGAAGGACGCGAAGATGGTGTTGATGATCAGCGAAATCTGGCTGACGGACACCCCGAGGATCGCCGGCCCCATCTGCTTGAGCACGCGCCAGACGCCCGAGTCGCGCAGGTTGACGCGCGGAAGTACCAGCATGCCGATCTTCTTCAGGTGCGGCAGCTGGTAGAGCAGCTGCGCCAGGCCGCCGGCCAGCACTGCCCAGCCCAGCGCCATGATCGGCGGGTCGAAGTACGGCGTGAGGAACAGCGCGAAGAGAATCATGCTGACGTTCAGCAGGGTCGGCACGAAGGCCGGCACCGAGAAGCGGTTCCAGGTGTTGAGGATCGCCCCCGCCAGCGAGGCCAGCGAGATCAACAGGATATAAGGGAAGGTCACCCGCAGCAGACTGCTGGTGAGCTGGAATTTCTCCGGCGAATCAACGAAACCCGGGGCCGTCACCCAGATCACCCAGGGCGCGGCGAGGATACCCAGCGCGGTAACCAGCGCCAGGATCAGCGTCAACAGGCCCGACACATAGGCGATGAAGGTGCGGGTCGCCTCCTCTCCTTGCTGGGTCTTGTACTCGGCCAGGATCGGTACGAAGGCCTGGGAAAATGCCCCCTCGGCGAAGATGCGGCGCAGCAGGTTGGGCAGCTTGAAGGCAACGAAGAATGCGTCGGTGGCCATGCCGGCGCCGAACATGCGCGCGACGATGGTATCGCGCACGAAGCCGAGCACCCGCGAGATCATGGTCATCGAGCTGACCGCGGCCAGCGACTTGAGTAGGTTCATAGCGTCCGAAACTGATAGAATGGCCGCCCCTGCCGGGCGCGGCACTGGCCCAGAGCGATTGCTCAGCCGCCAGGCGAAGCGCAGCAGTGTAGGGCCGCGGGGCGAATAAATCACCCCATCCGGCGGACAGCGCGTCCCCATCGCGCCACTCGTCGGAGGCTGCCCATACCCTTGACAAGGTCCTGATGCAACGGCATTATTCGCGGCCTTAATTTATTCGCAACATCCCAAGTTTTTTTCGAGGAGCTCGACGGTGGCCAACACACCTTCCGCCAAAAAACGCGCCAAACAGGCTGAGAAGCGTCGCAGCCACAACGCCAGCCTGCGTTCCATGGTTCGTACCTATATCAAGAACGTAGTCAAAGCAGTCGACGCCAAGGACCTGCCGAAGGCCCAGGCCGCTCTGGTTGCTGCTGTACCGGTTATCGACCGTATGGCTGACAAAGGCATCATCCACAAGAACAAGGCCGCTCGTCACAAGAGCCGCCTGAACGCCCACGTGAAGGCCCTGGCCACCGCGTAAGCGTTCCGTTCTTGAAAAACCGGCCCCAGGGCCGGTTTTTTATTGCCTGCGATTCAGCATTTGCGGGAGCTATCCACAGCACCCGCTTTCTCCAGGCAAAAAGAAAGGGCGGTCACCCACCCCTCTCACAACCTTCTCGCTTACTTCGTCGGCCACGGCATGATCGGAATCGCCGTCACCGCATTCTGCGGACTGCCTTCGATCACCCGGTCGCTGTAGACCAGATAGACCAGCGCGTTGCGTTTCTTGTCAAAGAAGCGCACCACCTGCATGGTTTTGAACACCAGCGAGGTACGCTGCTGAAACACCACCTCGCCATCCTTGAGCCCACCGACGAAGCGAATTGGCCCGACCTGGCGACAGGAGATCGACGCCTCGGCGCGATCCTCCGCCAACCCCAGCCCACCCTTCACACCACCGGTCTTGGCACGGGACAGATAGCAGCTGACGCCTTCCACCTTCGGATCGTCAAACGCCTCGACGACAATCTTGTCGTTCGGACCGACCCACTTGAAGACCGTGGAAACCTCGCCAATCTCCTCGGCGCTCGCCAGCATCGGCAGCAGCATCAGCGCCGCCATCAATCCCTTGCGCATGAACACCCCCTCAGACGAGCACCAGGTTGTCGCGATGGACCAACTCCGGACCATCCACATAGCCGAGCAGGCTTTCGATGGCATCGGTCGGCTGACCAATGATCTTCTGCGCCTCAAGGGCACTGTAGTTGGCCAGCCCGCGAGCGATTTCGCGCCCCTGCTGATCCACGCAGACGACCATTTCACCGCGACGGAAACTGCCCTGCACGGCCTTCACGCCGACCGGCAGCAAGCTCTTGTGATCCTGAGCCACCGCCTTTACCGCACCGTCGTCCAGCACCAGGGTGCCGCGCATCTGCAGATGACCGGCCAGCCATTGCTTGCGCGCCGCCTTGCGGCTCTGCTCCGGAGTCAACAGTGTGCCCAGGCGCTCGCCCGCACGCAGACGGTCCAGCACGCGCTCGATACGCCCACCAACGATCACTGTGTGCGCGCCGGAGCGCGCCGCCAGTCGCGCCGCGCGCAGCTTGGTCTGCATGCCGCCACGCCCCAGCGCACCGCCGGTACCACCAGCCACTGCGTCCAGGGCCGTATCATCGGCACGGGCCTCGAAAATCAGCTGGGCATCGGGATTGTTGCGTGGATCGGCATCGAACATGCCGTCACGGTCGGTAAGGATCACCAGCAGGTCGGCCTCGACCAGGTTGGCCACCAGCGCCGCCAGGGTGTCGTTGTCACCGAAGCGGATCTCGTCGGTGACAACGGTGTCGTTCTCGTTGATCACCGGGATCACACCGAGATCAACCAGCGTGCGCAGGGTATTGCGCCCGTTCAGGTAACGCTTGCGGTCCGAGAGGTCATCATGGGTCAACAGCACCTGGGCAGTCTGCAGACTGTGCACGCCAAAGCTGGACTCCCAGGCCTGCACCAGGCCCATCTGCCCCACTGCGGCGGCAGCCTGCAGCTCGTGCATGTCGCTAGGTCGGGAAACCCAACCCAGGCGGCTCATGCCCGCGGCAACGGCACCCGAAGACACCAGTACCAGCTCCACGCCCGCGCAATGCAGCGCGACCATCTGCTCGACCCATACCGCCATGGCATCGCGATCCAGACCGCGACCATCGGCGGTCAGCAACGCACTGCCAATCTTGACTACCCAGCGCTTGGCGCCAGTCACCTTCTCACGCATACCCACAACCCTAGAACCTGTCCAATGTCTGCCTGCGCTTACTCATGCTGCGTTAAAAGCAGGCTCAAAATGCTCATTTACCACTCGTAAACTGCGCTTTCTCGCCTGCTTTTGCCTTGCCTGAGTTGCGCTCGGCGAGACCTTGAACAGGCCCTAGAAGCCAGGCTTCACACGTTTTATTCGGAGAGCAGCGGGCGCCACTCCGATCAAGGCACGTAGAAGATTTCCGGCCCGTCGCCGTCGTCTTCGTCATCATCGAAATCATCGCCATCCAGATCATCGGCATTCTTCAGGCCGGCGCGACGCAGTGCACGGGCATCGTCCAGAGCCTGCAGACGGGCACGAGCCTCGTCTTCGATGCGCTGATCCAGGGCCGCCAGGGCTTCGCCGTAGGCCGGCTCCTCCTCGATACGCAGAGTGCGCTCGTCGAGGTACTTCATGATGTCCTGGCTCAGGGCCTCGGTGCCTTCGCGCTCCAGAGCGGAGATCACGTAGACCGGACCTTCCCAGCCCAGGCGCTCGACCACGGCCTGCTTGCGACGCTCCTGCTCCTCGGGCTCGAGGATCTGGTCCATCTTGTTCAGCACCAGCCAGCGATCACGCTCGGTCAGCGCCGGGCTGAATTTCTCCAGCTCGTTGACGATGGTTTCCGCAGCATCGGCGGGATCGCTCTCGTCCAGCGGCGCCATGTCGACGATGTGCAGCAGCAAGCGAGTACGCGCCAGGTGCTTGAGGAAGCGGATACCCAGGCCAGCGCCTTCGGCGGCACCCTCGATCAGACCGGGAATGTCGGCAACCACGAAGCTCTTGAAGCGACCGACGCTGACTACACCCAGGTTCGGCACCAGGGTGGTGAAGGGATAGTCGGCAACCTTCGGCTTGGCGGCGGACACCGCACGAATGAAGGTGCTCTTGCCAGCGTTCGGCAGACCGAGCAGACCGACGTCCGCCAGCACTTTCAGCTCCAGCTTGAGGTCGCGCGCTTCACCGGGCTTGCCCGGAGTGGTCTGGCGCGGCGCACGGTTGGTGCTGGACTTGAAGCGGGTGTTGCCCAGACCGTGCCAGCCGCCCTGAGCGACCATGATGCGCTGACCGGCAGTGGTCAGGTCACCAATGATTTCCTGGGTACCGGCATCGATGATGGTGGTACCGACCGGCACCGGCAGGACGAGATCGTCACCCTTGGCGCCGGTGCAGTCCTTGCTGCCGCCGTTCTCACCACGCTGGGCGTCGAAACGACGGGTGTAGCGGTAGTCCACCAGGGTATTCAGGTTCTCGTCGGCCTCGAGGAACACCGAGCCGCCGTCGCCACCGTCACCGCCGTTGGGACCGCCTTTCTCGATGAACTTCTCGCGGCGGAAGCTCATGAGGCCGTTGCCGCCGTCACCGGCTTTCACGTGGATGGATACTTCGTCGACGAATTTCATTGCGAACGCCTCCCGCAGCACCTGCGGGTTGAAAATAAGAAAAGGAGCATAGGATACAGCCAAGTCCGCGCAAACGCCCGAACCGGCAGCACCTCGCCTGGAAACGCCAGAAACAAAAAAGCCCCGTCGCGAGACAGGGCTTTTTCAGTGAGGGCTCGCTTAGGCAGCGACGACGCTTACGTAGCGACGGCCAAAGGCGCCTTTCACTTCGAACTTGATCACGCCGTCGACTTTAGCGAACAGGGTGTGATCCTTGCCCATGCCAACGCCGTAGCCAGCGTGGAACTGGGTGCCGCGCTGACGCACGATGATGTTGCCTGCTTTAACAGCCTGGCTGCCGAACAGCTTCACGCCAAGGCGTTTACTTTCGGAATCGCGGCCGTTGCGGGTACTACCGCCAGCTTTTTTGTGTGCCATGAGTCATTTCTCCTAAAAAAGGAATTAGGCCTGGATGCCGGTGATTTTGATTTCAGTGAACCACTGGCGGTGGCCCTGACGCTTCATGTGGTGCTTACGGCGGCGGAACTTGATGATGCGCACTTTGTCGTGACGACCGTGGGAAACCACTTCAGCGGTCACTTTCGCGCCTTCTACCACCGGCAGGCCGATCTTGACGTCATCGCCATTGGCAACCAGCAGAACGCGATCCAGGTTGATCGCTTCGCCGGTGGCAACGTCGAGTTTCTCGACCTTGAGGAATTCGCCTTCGGTGACTTTGTATTGCTTGCCACCAGTAACAATTACTGCGTACATCTGGATGTCTCCGTTAGACCTGCTCACCCGACGCTTTATAAAAAGAGGAATCGGTCGGCATGGCTGCATGGGGCCGGATAGGACGCCCGTGCAATTGCGTAAGGCAGGATATGCCAGGGAAGTTCGGGGCCGCGATTGTACGCAAACCCATGTCCCTGATCAAGCCTTCCGGGGGCTTGCCTTGACAGCCCTACCCCCGGCACCTAGCATGCCGCGCAATCTACGAGGAGCGCTGTCTTTGATGCAACCCCAGGCTTTCTATCGCGTGGTGGCGGACGACTTCACCGCCGTCGACGGAATCATCCGTCGCCAACTCACTTCCCGCGTTCCCCTGGTGGAAAAGATCGGCGACTACATCATCTCCGCCGGTGGCAAGCGCTTGCGCCCGCTGCTGGTGCTCCTCTCCGGCAAGGCCCTGGGCTATTCGGACGATGACCTGAAGCTGCTGGCCGCTACCATCGAATTCCTGCACACCTCCACCCTGCTGCACGACGACGTGGTCGACGCCTCCGGCCTGCGCCGGGGCCGCGCCACCGCCAACGCCCAGTGGGGCAACGCGCCGAGCGTTCTGGTGGGCGACTTCCTTTATGCGCGCTCCTTCGAAATGATGGTCGAACTGGGCTCCATGCCGGTGATGCGTATCATCTCCCAGGCCACCCGGGTGATCGCCGAAGGCGAAGTGCTGCAGCTGTCCAAGGTCCGCGACGCCAGCACCACCGAAGAAACCTACATGGAAGTCATCCGCGGCAAGACCGCGATGCTCTTCGAGGCCTCCACCCACAGCGCCGCCGCGCTGGCCGAGGCTCCGGCAGAACAATCCG
The DNA here is from genome assembly GCF_009189165.1 of Pseudomonas sp. SCB32. Classification (NCBI taxonomy): domain Bacteria; kingdom Pseudomonadati; phylum Pseudomonadota; class Gammaproteobacteria; order Pseudomonadales; family Pseudomonadaceae; genus Pseudomonas; species Pseudomonas sp. SCB32. The sequence continues at coordinate 986,629 of NZ_CP045118.1, read as the reverse complement.
AGGCGCTGCGCCTGTTCGGCGACGCCCTGGGCATCGCCTTCCAGCTGGTGGACGACCTGCTCGACTACCGCGGCGACGCCACCACCCTGGGCAAGAACGTCGGCGATGACCTCGCCGAAGGCAAGCCCACCCTGCCGCTGATCTTCACCATGCGCGAAGGCACGCCGGAACAGGCCAGCCTGGTGCGCAAGGCTATCCAGCAGGGCGGCAGCCAGGACCTGGAAGGCATCCGCGCCGCGGTGGAAGCCGCAGGCGCCCTGGACTACACCGCCAACCTGGCCCGTGAGTACGCCGCTCGCGCCATCGATTGCCTGAAGGCGCTGCCGGACAACGAATACCGCACCGCGCTGGCCGAACTGGCCGAGTTCGCCGTCGCCCGCACGCACTGATCCAGCACCACTCGAAGAAGCCCGCCCCGGTTCGCTGCGGCGGGCTTTTTAATGCTCGTCCGTTGACCGGAAGCAACAGTTCATCCCCTGCGCAAGAAAATCCGCGATAAAGACTTGCTATTGAGATAATAAGAATTATTCTCAATAGACATTTTGCACGGAGGAACTGCCATGACCTACTTGATCGACGCCTGGCTGGATCGCCCGCATCCTTATCTGCGCATCCTGCACCGGGACACCGGGGAAGTCTGTGCGGTACTTGAAGAAGAGGCCCTGGACGAGCTGCGCGAACAGGGCGGACTGGAGCTGTCGGAGCTGTCCACCAGCGAGCCGGGAGTGCTCAAGGAGCTGGTGCGCAACCTGTTCCTGTTCTGCTACGCCCGCGCACTGCGCTGAAGCCACTGGGCGGCGCCGGACGCGCCGCCGGTGCTCCGCTGCCCGGGAAGCGGATGCACAAAGGGGCGCCGGAGCGCCCCTTCTCCTGCGCAGTCGCCAGGGACGGCACTGCGCAGCGAACCTTCGGATATCAGAGGATATCCAGCAGCTCGACGTCGAACACCAGCACACTGTGTGGCGGGATGCTGCCGACCGCCTGGCCGCCATAGGCCAGCTCGCTCGGCACGTGCAGGCGCCACTTGCTGCCGGCGTTCATCAGCTGCAGGGCCTCGGTCCAGCCGGCAATCACGCCGCCCACCGGGAATTCGGCGGGCTGGCCGCGCTCGTAGGAGCTGTCGAACACAGTGCCGTCGACCAGGGTGCCGTGGTAGTGGGTACGCACGGTGTCTTCGCGGGAGGGCTTGGCGCCTTCGCCCGCCACCAGCACTTCGTACTGCAGGCCGGACGGCAGGGCAGTCACGCCTTCGCGCTTGGCGTTGTCCACCAGGTACTCGCGGCCAACAGCGGCGGCGGCCTCGGCTTTGGCCTGGGCTTCAGCCTGCATGCGCTCGCGGATCACCTGGAAGCTGGCGGACAGGGCGTCGGCCGGCACGCGGCTCTCGGAGCCTGCATAGGCGTCGGACAGGCCTGCCACGATGGCGTCGAGGGTCATGCCCGGAACCGGGTTCGAACGCAGCTGGTCGCCGAGCTGACGGCCGATGCCGTAGCTGACGCGGGCTTCGTCGGTGGAAAGGTTGAGTTCGCTCATGGCGGCGCTCCGCTGGGGGTTCAAAAAAGGGCCGCCAGCCTAGCACAGATGCACCGCCTCCCCCACCGCCGCAGGCCTAGTGCAGCGGGATGAGCACCCCATCACCGATATCGCGCTCGTCCTGCATGCCGACCATTTCGTCATGCACCACTGCATGCACCAGACGGAACGGGACTGCCGGCAAGGCATGCAGCAACTCGCGGGCATGGGCGACGGAGCGCACGCTGAGCACATGACCCAGCAAGTCCTGGACCGGGTAGTACCGGCTGCCCATCCGCGCCTCCAGCACATAGATATCGCCTTCCAGCGACACCAGGTTGATCTCGTCGATATCCCCGGCGAGGGAGCGATTGGTCAATTCCTGCAGGTTCACGGGGCACCTCCTGCACGTGGCTTCATGCAAAAGTCTTGTACAGCTGTCCGTCACCGCAAGCCGCAAATGCAGCCGCCCGTCCGTTTTGCAACGGCCTGGCGGCTTGGGAAGCACCAATCGGGATCAGTGGTCGTGGCGCGTAGCCTTGTCCAGGTATCCCATGGCGAACGCGGACAGGACGAAGGTGAGGTGGATAATCACGTACCACATCAGCTTGTTGTCTTCGATGTTCCTGGCGTCCATGAAAATGCGCAGCAGATGGATCGAGGAAATCGCCACGATGGAGGCGGCCACCTTGTTCTTCAGCGAACTGGCGTCCATCTTGCCCAGCCAGCTGAGCTTCTCCTTGCTCTCGTCGATGTCCAACTGGGAGACGAAGTTCTCGTAGCCGGAGAACATCACCATCACCAGCAGGCCGCCAACCAGCGCCATGTCGATGAGCGACAACAACACCAGGATCAGGTCCGCCTCGGCGATCGTGAAGATGCTCGGCAGGATGTGGAAGATTTCCTGGAAGAACTTGATGGTCAGGGCCAGCAGCGCCAGCGACAGGCCGATATAGATCGGCGCCAGCAGCCAGCGGGCGGCGTACAGGGAGTTTTCGACGAAACGTTCCATGGATCTCGCGGGATTATTCGAAAAGATTGGAAGTATAGCGAAGGCACTTTCCGAGCTGCCGCGCATTTCTGTGGGCAAATATGTCGACCGCCGCGAATCGGCAGACAAAAGCCAGGCGCGACGAGCATCCGTTGCCTATGCAGAAATCCGCATCAGGATTCCGGACGGAACTGATAATTCCCGAGATGGCGGCAGCGCTCACCATTCAGGCGGCGTAGCTCGGCCTGCAGGTGCAGTTGCCAGATCGGCGGGTCGGACGCCTCGACATAGCCCTGCTGGGCCAGGCAGTCGGAAATCGCACCGAGCACGCCTTCAGCGACGAAGGGGCCGAAGAACGGGCCCTGCGCTTTGATGGCGGTGGGTTGCGCACCGGCCATGCCGGCCGCACACAACAAGGTCCAGAGTCCATTCTCTCCGGCCAGCGGCCTGATCGCGCATTCGATGCGCGTGGTCAGCCCCAGACAAGGGCGGATAAGGCAGAGGTTACGCGGCATGGCGGCACCCTCGCGGTGGTCCTGAGTCCGAGACTACACCCAGGTTCCGACCGACGAAAGCGCCGATTTATCCACGCCGGCTGTGGATAAGCATGTGAACTGCGTGGGGGCAGCAGCACCGAAGCGCCGCCCCGCGCGGTGCGGAGGCGGCTGATCAGGTTCTGCTCAGTCGGCGTCCTTCTTCTTGCGCGCCCGCTCCTTCTCCACCGGAGCCTTCGCCGCCTTGGCCTTCGCCACGGTTTCCTTGACCGGCTTTTCCTTCTCGTCCTCCTCCATGCCCAGCTCGGAGATTTCCTTCAGACGCTCAACGACACGGGCATTCACGCTGTCTTTCGGGAAGTTGCCCTTGGCGTCCGGCGCACCGGCCGGTTGGCCGACCAGCAGGCTCAACGCCTCGTCGGCCTGGCGGACCGCGTAGATATGGAACTGACCGTTGCGCACCGCCTGCAGCACACGCTCATCCAGCATCAGGGTGCTGACGTTGGAGCGCGGGATGATCACCCCCTGCTCGCCGGTCAGGCCGCGGGCCTCGCAGAGACGGAAGAAGCCTTCGATTTTCTCGTTGACCCCGCCGACCGCCTGCACCTCGCCGAACTGGTTGATCGAGCCGGTGATGGCGAAGCATTGGCGCAGCGGCGTGCGCGACAACGCGGAGATCAGCGTGCAGACCTCGCCGAGCGAGGCACTGTCGCCGTCGACATAGCCGTAGGACTGCTCCAGAGCGATGCTCGCGGAAATCTCCAGCGGGAACTCCTGTGCATAGCGGCTGCCCAGGTAGCCGGTGAGGATCATCACGCCCTTGGAGTGGATCGGCTGGCCGAGGCTCACTTCGCGCTCGATATCGACGATACCGCTGCCGCCGGGGTAGACGGTGGCGGAAATCCGCGCCGGCACGCCGAACGCCGAATCACCGACTTCCAGCACCGTCAGGCCGTTGCATTTGCCGACGGCGGCACCTTCGGTGTCGATCAGGATGATGCCGGCCAGCATGTCGTCGAGGATGCGTCCTGACACTCGACCGGTGCGAGTCTCCTTGGCCTTCAGGGCGCGTTCGATATGGCCGAGGTCAGTCACCTCCTCGTTCGCCAGCTGACGGATGAAGTCCGCTTCGCTGACCAACTGGAACAGGTCGCTGATACGCGCGGACAGGCGTCCCTGGTGCTCGGCCAGGCGCGCGCTGTAGGTCGCCAGGCGAGCGACGGCGGCACTGGTCAGCGGCGCCAGACCCTCTTCCGAGGTGCGGGTCTTCAGCAATTGGGCGAACTGTTCGAGGCTGTCCTCGCCCAGCGGGATGTCCTCGTCGAAATCCACCAGGACGCGGAACATCTCCTGGAAGTCCGGGTCCAGGTCCTGCAGCGTGTAATAGATCTGCCGCGAACCGATGATGATCACCTTGATGTTCAGCGGGATCACCTGCGGCGTCAGGCTCATGGCCGCCAGGCGGCCCAGTTCGGCCAGCGGCGATTCCATCTTCAGCTGGCGCGAATGCAGCGCGCGCTTGAGCGCATCCCAGACGAATGGCTCGCTGAGCAGCTTCTCAGCCTCCAGCACCAGGAAGCCGCCATTGGCTCGGTGCAGTGCGCCCGAACGCAGCTGCCGGTAGCTGGTGTACAGCGCGCCCTGGTCGGAGGCGTACTCGATGCGGCCGAACAGGTTGTCGTAGGTCGGATGCGACTCGAAGATCACCGGCGCGCCACTGGTGGAGTGGTGGCCGATCACCTGATTGGGCGCGTACTGCTCTTCCAGGCTCTGCTTGCGCTGTGGGTCGGTGCGCTCGGCGTCCACCAGCTGGTCGACCACGGTCTTCAGCAGGTTCAGCTGCATGGCCTGCAGATAGGCGCTGACGCCGGAGTTGTTGTTGTACTTCTCCACCAGCGGCGCCAGCAGCGGCTGCAGCGCCAGGGTGATGGTTTCCTCGTTGAGATGGCGCAGCTGATTGCTGGACTCGCGCTTCCATTGCGGCAGGCTGGCCAGCTCCTCGTTGAGGTGCTCTTCCAGCGTGGCGATGTCGGCGTGGAAGCGCTCGCGCTCGGCCTCGGGGAGCTGGGCGAATTCCGCCTCGTCCAGCGCCTTGCCCTCGCTCATCGGGGTGAAGGCGATGTTGGCGCTGTCGCGGTACAGCGCGACGTCCTTCTCCAGCGCCAGGCGCTCGACGGTGTCCAGGGCCTTGTCGTAGCGCTGGTTGAAGGCGCGGTCGATGGCGCTCTTCTTCTGCTGATAAGCCGGACTCTCGAACACCGAGGGGAAGGTCGAGAGCAGGTTTTCGATCAGGTGATCGAGATCGGCGCCGAAGTCCGCCGCGCTGCCCGGCGGCAGCTCGATGGCGCGCGGCTCGCGGGACTCGTCGAAATTATTGACGTAGACCCAGTCCGCCGGCGTGGGCAGACGCTTGCCTTCGGCCTTCAGGTAGCGCTGCACGAACGAGAAGCGACCGGTGCCCGGTTCGCCCATGACGAACACGTTGTACCCCGGACGCGGCATCGCCACGCCGAACTGCAAGGCCTCCACCGCACGCTCCTGGCCGAGTACGCCGAGGAAGGGCTCCAGTTCGTCGGTGGTGGTGAAGGGGAATTGTTCGGGGAAGAAGGGACGGGTCAGTTCATCGGGCGCCAGGCGCAGGCCTGCAGCAACGGAATCGGGCATCGGAAGTCCTTGCTTCGTGCGGCGCAAGGCCGCGGAGATTTGACCGCATTCTCGCGCCGCCCGCGCGCCACTGGCAAGGCAGTAATGGTGACAGTTCAGCCCACTTCATCGGCGCAGCGCAGGCAGTGCTCCGCCGCCGGCAGCGCCTGCAGCCGGCGCGCTTCGATCGGTTCTCCACAGCGCGCGCAGAAACCATAGGTGCCGTCCGCCAGGCGCAGGCGCGCCAAGCCGACCAGCCGCATGCCCGCCTCCGCTTCCGCCAGCAGCGCGCGCAGGACGTCGTCGTTCTGCCGCTGCTGGGCCTGCTCGGCGAAATCCGGCGAATGGGTCCGGCCGAGATCGCGACGGATCGCCTCGGCCCGCCGGGAATACTCCTGCGCCAGTTGATCCAGGCTGGGGCGCGGATCGAAATCGGCCATGACGACCTCCTTGCAAGGGGAACTCCTTCAAGTGTGGCCCGTTCCAAGACAACCGCCGCTGATGCCGATCAATAACCTGCCGGCAGGCGGGCGGAAGCCCGGATGCGCCGCACAGCTGTGCACCGGTTTCCTTGACACCCTCGTTTCATTCCTAAAAGCTTCAATCGGCGCTGTTTGCTGTCAGCGACACCTGCCCGTACTTAAGAAAGAGAGAAAAAACGATGAAAAGGATTCTGATCGGTACCCTCCTCGCCACCGCCTCCCTCAGTGCTCTGGCCGACGCTCCCGGCAGCGACGGCTGCGGCTGGGGCAACATGCTCTTCAAGGGCCAGCGCGGCACCGCTACCCACGTTCTGGCCGCTACCACCAACGGCACCAGCGGCAACAACACCTTCGGCATGACCACTGGCACCAACGGCTGCCACACCAATGGTGCGCTGACCTACGGCGGCAAGCCGATGATCGTACTCAGCGGCATGATGGACGAGCTGTCTGAAGACATGGCCAAGGGCAACGGCGAAGCCCTGACCACCTACGCCGTGGTTCTGGGTGTGGCGCCGCAGGATCGCGCCCACTTCGCCGAAGTGACCCACCAGCACTTCGCCCAGATCTTCGACAAGTCCAACGTCACCGCGGAAGACGTGTACGCCAACACCCAGGCTGTCCTGAAGCAGGATGCCCAGCTGGCCAAGTACGCCGAACAGGCCTGACGGCCGCGCGCGAGCCCACCGCCACGGTGGGCTCACTCCTCCTCTCCCAGTAGTTCCCTCCATGCCCAAACGCCTGTTGCCCTGGATGGCGCTGTGCGCCTGCACCCCACTGTTCGCCGCGCCGCAGATCGATCCGCAACGCCTGCAGGCCCTGGCCAGCGAACCCTACTGGCTCGCGCTGGGTCACTACGAGCACGCCCGGCTGGACGGCTGGCGCAGCTTCGTCGACGACCCGAAGTTCTTCCTCGCCACCGACGGTGAGCAGCACCCGGACGCCGAACTGGCCGCCACCGTGAAAGCGCTCTACGCGCCCGCCGAACTCGGCGACAAGCACGCCCAGTGCGTCTACCCGGCGCGCACCCGCTGGCTGCGCCAGCAGCTGCAACTCGACGACCTGCCGCAAGTGACCTGCCAGGAGTACAAGACCTGGTACACCGACATCAATCCGCACAGCGCGGTGCTGGTGTTCCCGGCGGCGTACCTGAACAGCCCGTCCTCGATGTTCGGCCACACCCTGCTGCGCATCGACCAGGCCGACGTCGACGCCGACCACACCGCTCTGCTGAGCTATGCGCTGAACTTCGGCGCCTACATCGAGGGCATGGACAACAGCATCCTCTACGCCTGGAAAGGCCTGATGGGCGGCTACCCCGGCCTGTTCGCCCTGGTGCCGTACCGCGAGAAGCTCTCCGAGTACAGCCGACTGGAGAACCGCGACCTCTGGGAGTACCGGCTGAACCTCACGCCCGAGGAAACCGGGCGGATGGTCGAGCACGTCTGGGAGCTCAAGCAGGTCCGCTTCAAGTACTACTTCTTCGACGAGAACTGTTCGTTCCGTCTGCTGGAGCTGCTGGAGATCGCCCGCCCGGGCACCGAACTCACCGACCAGTTCCCGCTCACCGCCATCCCCACCGACACCGTTCGCGCGGTGAAGAACGCCGAGATGATCGACCGCATCGACTACCGCCCCTCTCGCGAGCGCGAACTGCTCGCCCGCGGCGCGCCACTGAGCCACGACGAAAAGCTCCTGGCACGCAGCATGGCGGACGACGACCGACTGCTCGACAGCCCCGAATTCAAGGCCCTGCCCGTCGACCGCCAGGCACTGGTGCAGGACACCGCGTTCCGCCTGGTGCGCTACCGCGCCACCGGCCACGAGCGTGATGACGCCACGGCATCGCGCAGCTACAACCTGCTCAGGGCCATCAACCAGAATCCGCCTCCGGTCCTGACGGTGGAGCGCCCCGGCCAGCCGGAGGACGGCCATGAGTCGCGCACCTGGCAGCTCGGCGCCGGCAGCCGCGATGGCGAAGCCTTTGCCCAGTACGGCCTGCGCCTGGCCTACCACGACCTCGCCGACAACCAGTATGGCTTCCCCCTCGGCGCGCAGATCGAGCTCGGCCAGCTGAAGCTGCGCCAATACGAGGGCAATCGCTGGCAGTTGCAGCAACTGGACCTGGTCACCATCCGCTCGATGACGCCGCGCAACGAGTTGCTGCTGCCGCTCTCCTGGCAGGTATCCGGCGGCTGGGAGCGCGTGCTCGGCAAACACAGCGACGAGGATCACGACACCCTCGTCGGCCATCTCAATGGCGGCGCCGGCGGCAGCTGGAAACTGACCGATGACCTGCAGGCCTATGCCCTGGGCACCGCGCGGATCGAGAACAACCCGGACTTCGCCCCGACCATCGCCCCAGCGCTGGGCTTCGACACCGGCGTGCTGTGGAGCAATCCGCTGGGCAACCTGACCCTCGAGGCGAAGGGCGACTACTTCCACACCGGCGAAGTCCGCCGCAACCTGAGCTTCGGCCAGCAGGTGGATCTGGGCCGCAACCTTGGCCTGCGCCTGTCGGCCCAGCGCGAGTTCAGCCAGCTGGCCACCCCGGTCAACGAAGTGATGCTGGAGCTGCGCTGGTACCACTACTGAGGCGGGAGGTTCCGGCGCACAATAGGTCGTCGCGTGAACGCCGGAACCCCCATGAGCAGCAAGACTTACCAACTGCTGGAAGTTGCCAAAGGCAAACCGATCAAGCTGTGGACCACTGGAGTGCCGGTGGAGGACGACGCTCGCCAGCAGTTGATGAACACCGCGAAGATGCCCTTCATCTTCAAGCACCTTGCCGTGATGCCGGACGTGCACCTGGGCAAGGGCTCGACCATTGGCAGCGTGATCCCCACCAAGGGTGCGATCATCCCCGCCGCCGTAGGTGTGGACATTGGCTGCGGGATGATCGCCGCACGCACCTCGTTGATGGCGGCCGACCTGCCGGACAACCTGCACGGCCTGCGCACCGCCATCGAGAGAGCCGTGCCCCACGGCAAGACCTTCGGCCGCCGCGACCAGGGCGCCTGGGAGCATGTGCCGGATCACGCCGATGACGCCTGGAAGGCGCTGGCCGGCCGCTTCAGAGCGATCACCGACAAGTACCCGAAGCTTGAGAAGACCAACAACCGCCATCACCTGGGAACGCTCGGGACCGGCAACCACTTCATCGAAGTCTGCCTCGACGAGGCAGACCGCGTCTGGTTCATGCTGCACAGTGGGTCGCGCGGCGTGGGTAACGCCATCGGCAACCTGTTCATCGAGCTGGCCCAGGCCGATATGCGCCAGCACATCGCCAACCTGCCGGACCGTGACCTGGCCTACCTCGAGGAAGGCAGCCAGCACTTCGACGACTACGTGGAAGCCGTGGGCTGGGCCCAGGACTTCGCCCGGCAGAACCGCGAGCTGATGATGCGCGCGGTGATCGCAGCGGCGCGGCAGGTCATCCGCAAGCCGTTCGAGGCCAGCCTGGAAGCGGTGAACTGCCACCACAACTACGTGCAGAAGGAACGTCACTTCGGCGAAGAGGTTCTGGTGACGCGTAAAGGCGCGGTGTCCGCGCAGAAGGGCCAGCTCGGCATCATTCCGGGGTCGATGGGCGCCAAGAGCTTCATCGTCCGCGGCCTCGGTAACGAGGAAGCGTTCTGCTCGTGCAGTCACGGTGCCGGCCGGACCATGAGCCGGACCAAGGCCAAGAAGCTGTTCACCGTTGAAGACCAGGTGCGCGCCACCGCCCACGTCGAGTGCCGCAAGGACAAGGACGTGATCGACGAGATCCCGATGGCTTACAAGGACATCGACGCGGTGATGGACGCCCAGCGCGAACTGGTGGAAGTGCTGCATACCCTGCGTCAGGTGGTGTGCGTGAAGGGGTAACGCACGATCATCCGGAACGCCCGGCAGTACATTGCGATCACGCTGCCCTGACGCTCTCCTCACCCCCTGCCGCCTGGATTGCCATCACGCCACACTGTCGATGGCCGGCCCCTCTATCCGGCGTGTGCGCCCGCCCTTCGGCACACGGAGCCCCTATGGCGCCCCGCGCCATACTCATCCTGCTTCTGCCGCCGCTCGCCGGCTGCGAGACCACCCACACGACGCTGATCGACCAAGGCTATCGGCCCGCCTATGCCGACGGCTTCGACGACCGCTGCGGCAGTGGCCGCCAGGCGGAGGGGGCGATCATCGGCGAGCTCCGCAAGAACCGGCCGCGCTAACTGGTAGACCAGCAGTAGGTCCTGGGCTGGGGCGATGCTTTTCAGCAATACCAGGGGCCAGTGCGTCAGCCAGGAGCGCCAGCGTTATGAGGCGCAGCGTAATGGTGATCGTGACCGCGACTGGGAGCAGGAGAAAGACCCTGTGCTGTCTCGCGCCCTGCACGGAAACTGAGACTGCCGCAACAGTTCGAGGTAGACACTCCCGCCTACTTGACGCCAGTCAAACCCGCCGCACACCGGCTGGCCTCTCCTAGGACTCAGAGCGAATGACCAACAGCCTGAGAAAGGAGAACTCTCCATGCCACCACTGAAACGGATCCTGGGCACTCTGATGCTGGCCGCCAGTACCTCGGCCGCCTATGCCGACACCCTGCTCGACAACGCCAACGGCATCTTCAAACCGATCCCCGCGCAACCCAGCGAGACGCTTGCCCCCGATCAGGTCGAACTGGGTCGGCAGCTGTTCTTCGAGCCACGCCTGTCCGCCAGCCAAGTGATCAGCTGCAACACCTGCCACAACATCGGCACCGGTGGCGCCGACAACGTGCCGACCTCCAGCGGCCACGCCTGGCAGAAAGGCGCCCGCAACTCGCCCACGGTGTTCAACGCGGTCTTCAACGTCGCGCAATTCTGGGATGGCCGCGCCAAGGACCTGGAGGAGCAAGCCAAGGGGCCGGTGCAGAATCCGGTGGAAATGCACAACACGCCGAAGAACGTCGAAGCCACACTGAGAAGCATGCCCGAGTACGTCACGGCGTTCGGCAAGGCCTTCCCCGGCGAGCAGCAGCCAGTCAGTTTCGACAACATGGCGCGGGCCCTGCAGGCATTCGAGTCAACCCTGATCACCCCCGACTCACGCTTCGACCTGTACCTGAAGGGCGACGACAGTGCGCTCGATGCCAGGGAGAAGAAAGGCCTGCAGACCTTCATGAGCTCAGGCTGCGTCAGCTGCCACAACGGCGTGAACCTGGGTGGCCAGGCCTACTTCCCGTTCGGCCTGGTGAAAAAGCCCGATGGCAAGGTCCTGCCCAGCGGCGACAAGGGGCGCTTCGAGGTGACCAAGACCAGGAGCGACGAGTACGTGTTCCGCGCGGCGCCATTGCGCAATGTCGCCCTCACCGCACCGTACTTCCACAGCGGACAGGTCTGGAATCTGGAGGAAGCCGTGGCAATCATGGGCACCGCGCAGCTGGGCAAGCAGCTCAGCGCCGAGGAAGTCGGGGATATCGTCGCCTTCCTCAAGACCCTCAGCGGAAAGCAGCCTAAGGTGGAATACCCGCTGCTGCCGCCGAGCACGGCGACCACGCCGCGACCGGTGGATTGAGCCACGCCGGACTGCACTCGCAGGAGCGGACTCCGTCTGCGATGTTCGTTCGCTCGGGCCATCGCGGACAAGTCCGCTCCTACGTTGTTTTCTGGGTCCCCGCGTTCGCGGGGAAGACGTGTACAGAGTGGTGGTGCATGAAACGTCACTGCCGCGAACGCGGGAGCCCAAAGACAGTTACTCCTAAAAAAGCAGCGGCAGCGGCCGGAATGAAAAACGGGCCCATCGGGCCCGTTTTTCATGCTGCAGGCGAGATCAGACCACGCCCTGCGCCAGCATGGCGTCGGCAACCTTGACGAAGCCGGCGATGTTGGCGCCCTTCACGTAGTTGATTCGGCCATTCTCTTCGCCGTAGGAGACGCAGGCATGGTGGATGTTCTGCATGATGCTGTGCAGCCGTTGATCCACCTCGCCGGCGGTCCACAGCAGGCGCATGGCGTTCTGGCTCATTTCCAGGCCGCTGGTGGCCACGCCACCGGCGTTGGAAGCCTTGCCCGGTGCGTAGAGGATGCCGGCCTCGATGAAGATATCCACAGCCTCCAGGGTCGACGGCATGTTGGCGCCTTCGGCGACGCAGACGCAGCCGTTGGCCAGCAGGGTGCGCGCATCGTTGGCATCCAGTTCGTTCTGGGTCGCACAGGGCAGCGCGATGTCGCAGGCGAGCGACCACGGACGCTGGCCGGCGAGGAAGCGCAGGCCCGGGCCGGTCATCTCGCTGAGACGGCCGCGACGGACGTTCTTCAACTCCATCACCGCTTCCCACTGTTCCAGGATCATCCCGGCCTCGAAGAACAGGGTGCCTTCGGAGTCGGACAGCGAGATCACCTTGCCGCCCAGTTCCATGACCTTCTGCGCGGCGTACTGGGCCACGTTGCCGGAGCCGGAGATGGCCACGCGCTGGCCGTCGAAGCCGCTCTCGCGGGCCTTGAGCATTTCCTGGGCGAAGTACACGCAGCCATAGCCGGTGGCTTCCGGGCGGATCAGGCTGCCGCCGTAGGCCATGCCCTTGCCGGTGAGCACCGAGGTGAACTCGTTGGACAGGCGCTTGTACTGGCCGAAAAGGTAGCCGATCTCGCGGGCACCCACGCCGATGTCACCGGCCGGCACGTCGAGGTCTGCACCGACATGGCGGAACAGCTCGCTCATGAACGACTGGCAGAAGCGCATGACTTCGGCATCGCTCTTGCCCTTCGGGTCGAAGTCCGAGCCGCCCTTGCCGCCGCCCATGGGCAGGGAGGTCAGGGAGTTCTTGAAGACCTGCTCGAAGGCGAGGAACTTCAGCACGCCCAGGTTCACCGAAGGATGGAAGCGCAGGCCGCCCTTGTACGGGCCGATGGCGCTGCTCATCTGCACGCGGAAACCACGGTTGACTCGCACGCGACCGGCGTCATCCACCCAGGGCACTCGGAACAGGATCGCGCGTTCGGGTTCGACAATGCGTTCGACGATGCCGGCCTGCAGGTAGTGCGGGTTGGCTTCGAGGAAGGGCCAGAGGGAGCGCAGCACTTCTTCCACCGCCTGGTGGAACTCGGGCTGATCGGGGTCGCGCCGCTTGAGGCGCTCGAGGAACGAGTCAACGGATTGCGTCATATCTCACCGGTACTTTTCTGGTTATTTGATGCTTTTTGCCGGCAGACTCTAACAATCCACGCCGCACTGAGATAGTGCAGCGTGACGCTTTTATGAATCTTTGTGGTGCAAAAATATAAATTCACAGACTGCCGAATCGGCAGAAAAACAGATTTTTGTATACAAAATCAATAGACAATCGAAACAATCAAAATCAGCCGATCAGGATGATCCCGATGTCCACACGTTCTGCTGCACTCCTCGTCGCTCTGGCTTGCTGCCTCGCTCCGACCGCCCTCGCGGCCATGAAACTGGGCAATTTCACCGAATCCGGTGCACTGGTCGTGGCGGATACATTCGACAGCGAAGTGATCCACAAATCGACGTTCAGCACCGACGACCTGCAGCGCATGTCACGCCAGCTGGAAGAGCAGCAACGCACGTTGCAGGACCAGGCGCGACAGATCGACACGCTGCAGCGCCAGCTGGAAGAACAGCGCCGCGCCCTGGACGATCTCAAGCGCAGCCGCTGAGCCCGGCCGGTAAAAAGCCTGGAAACGAAAACGGGGCCCGAAGGCCCCGTTTTCTTTGGGAAGCGGCTTACGCCAGCTTCTTGTAGCGCACGCGGTGCGGCTGCGAGGCAGCGTCGCCCAGGCGTTTTTTACGATCGGCTTCGAACTCGGTGTAGTTGCCTTCGAAGAAGACCACCTTGCCGTCGTCCTCGTAGGAGAGGATGTGGGTGGCGATGCGGTCCAGGAACCAGCGATCGTGGGAAATCACGATGGCGGCGCCGGGGAAGTCCAGCAGCGCTTCTTCCAGCGCACGCAGGGTTTCCACGTCGAGGTCGTTGGACGGTTCGTCGAGCAGCAGCACGTTGCCGCCCTGCTTCAGGGTCAGGGCCAGGTGCAGGCGGCCGCGCTCACCACCGGAGAGGTCCTTGACGAACTTCTGCTGGTCGCCGCCCTTGAAGTTGAAGCGGCCGACGTAGCTGCGCGACGGGACTTCGTAGTTGCCGATCTTGATCTGCTCGAAGCCGTCGGACACCTGTTCCCACACGGTCTTGTTGCCTTCGAGGATTTCGCGGCTCTGGTCGACGCTGGCGATCTGCACGGTTTCGCCGATCTCGATGGTGCCCGAGTCTGGTTGTTCCTTGCCGGTCAGCATGCGGAACAGGGTGGATTTACCCGCACCGTTGCCGCCGATCACGCCGACGATGGCGCCCTTGGGAATGCTCAGCGACAGGTTGTCGATCAGTTCGCGGTCGCCGTAGCCCTTGCAGACGTTATGCAGCTCGATGACCTTGTCGCCCAGGCGCGGACCTGCCGGGATGTAGATCTCGTTGGTCTCGCTGCGCTTCTGGAACTCCTGCGATTGCAGTTCCTCGAAGCGTTGCAGACGGGCCTTGGACTTGGCCTGACGGCCCTTGGCGCCCTGGCGTACCCACTCCAGTTCAGCCTTCATGGCCTTGGCGTGGGAGGCTTCCTGCTTGGCTTCCTGGGCCAGGCGGTTGGCCTTGGATTCCAGCCAGCCGGAGTAGTTGCCTTCGAACGGGATGCCGTGGCCACGGTCCAGTTCCAGAATCCAGCCGGCGACGTTGTCGAGGAAGTAGCGGTCGTGGGTGATCGCTACCACGGTGCCCGGGAAGTCGTGGAGGAAGTGTTCCAGCCAGGCGACGGAGTCGGCGTCCAGGTGGTTGGTCGGTTCGTCCAGCAGCAGCATGTCGGGGGCGGACAGCAGCAGGCGGCACAGGGCCACGCGGCGCTTCTCACCACCGGAGAGGTGCTCGATCTTCGCATCCCACGGCGGCAGGCGCAGGGCGTCGGCGGCGACTTCCAGCTGGCGCTCCAGGTTGTGACCGTCGGAAGCCTGGAGGATGGCTTCCAGCTTGGCCTGCTCGGCGGCCAGGGCGTCGAAGTCGGCGTCCGGCTCGGCGTAGGCGGCATAGACTTCGTCCAGGCGGGCCTGGGCCTGCTTGATCTGGCCTACGGCTTCTTCGACGATGTCACGTACGGTGGCCTGCGGGTCGAGCTTGGGCTCCTGCGGCAGGTAACCGACGTTGATGCCGGGCATCGGGCGGGCTTCACCTTCGATCTCGGTGTCGACGCCAGCCATGATGCGCAGCAGGGTGGATTTACCCGCACCGTTCAGGCCGAGCACGCCGATCTTGGCGCCGGGGAAGAACGACAGGGAGATGTCCTTGAGGATTTCACGCTTGGGCGGTACGACTTTGCCGACCCGATGCATGGTGTAGACGTATTGAGCCATGGATACCTGACTTCTGGGATGAATAGTGATCGGAATGGGCCGGAACGGACTGCGGCAGGTTCCGGATCGCCGGCGCTGCTGGCCGGGTACGGTGGAGCGATCCCACCGGCGGGCGCGAAGGGCCGGTTCAGAGCCTTCGCGCGAATCGTGGCGCGGTCGTTTCACCCGCGCGCGTGCGGCAAAGCTACCGGAATGGGCTGGGAAGGGCAAACGACGCTCGTCGGCCGTACTGGCACATAGCCGCACTTCCGGGCATCCTAATCATGCCGAATTCCGCCGTATCGCCCCCCAGGTAACAGGTCCTTGTCTACAACACCCCGTTCATCCCCGGACTCCCTGGCCAGGCCTGGCCGCGTGGCGACCCGGACAGCCTTGTTGCTGCTGGTGTTGCTGATGCTCGGCCTGCTGGCCTGGCAGCTGCACCAGGAGTTCCGCAGCCAGGAGCGCTTCGAGCGCGAACGGGTGGTGCTGCACGGCGAGCAGCTGGCCCAGCGCATCTCCCTGACCCTGGAGCTCAAGGCGCTTGGCGCGCAGGCCCTGCTCCGGCAGCGCGACGATCGCGGCGACATCGACGGCGAACCCGCCCTGATCAATGGACTGCGCCGCATCTATCCCTCCTTCCATAGCCTGGTGCGCCTGGACGGCAACGGCCTGCCGCTGCGCGACTCGGCGATCGGTTTCAAGGACGCGGCCTTCATCGCCGCCATGCGCCAGCGCGCCGGCCGCCAGACCTATCACTACGCCTTCAGCGAAGACAACGGCGGCGTGTTCTACATCTGGCTGGGCGCCACCGTGTCCGGCGAAGGTGACAGCGTCATCCGCCTCGACGAGCGGCAGGCTCGCCGCAGCTGGGTCGCACAGATCCGCCCGGATGCACCGCCGTGGATTCTCGAGGACCAGGTACGGCAAAAGGTCCTCGGCCGCTCCAGCGGTTCCCGGCCCGGCCCGCTCACCGCCGCCTCGCCGCTGGAACAGGCGCAGAGCCTCACTGGGCTGCCGATCCAGAACACCGACTGGCAACTGCACCCGCTGTTCGATGCGCAGCGCGTGCGCACCGCTCTGCTCCCGCGCCTGGTCGGGGAGCTGGCGCTGCTGCTGTTACTCGCCGGCGTCACCGGCGCCGCCCTGCTGCGCCTGCAACGCGAGCAGCAGAACCTGCGCGCACTGACCGCCGACTCCCAGCAGCGCCTGCGCCAGGCCGCCCAGGCCCTGGGCGCCATCGACGAGCGCGTATTGGTGACCCGCGCCGACGGCCGCCTGGCCTACCTCAACCCGCAGGCAGAACAGCTGTTCGGCATCCAGGCCGACCAGGCCGCCGACCATCACCTGCTGGAACTCCTGCCGGGGCTGGGCGCGCAACTCAACGGCGACACCACCCTCCCGGACAGCGGCAGCACCGAGCTGGTCCGGGTCAACCACACAGGGCAGGCACGCCTGTTCGCGGTCAGCCGCCGCCCGCTGGACGACAACCCCCTCGCTTCCGAGCTGCCCTGGGTCCTGCGCGGCAACCTGCCACAGGGCGGCCAGGTCTGGGTATTGCGCGACGTCACCGAGGAGCAGCAGGCGCTGCACATCCTCGAAGAGACGCGCCGCCGCTACCAGGACATCTTCGATGGCGTTGGCGTGGCCCTCTGCGTCCTCGACCTGTCGGCACTGCGGCAGAGCCTGGTGGACCTCAACCTGCGCCGGCAGAACGACCTGCAGGACTGGATCGCCTCGCAACCCGAGCGCCTGCCCGGGCTGCTGCGCCAGGTGCGCATCACCGAGATCAACAACGTCGCCAAGCGCCTGATGGGTGTCACCACCACCGAGCAGGCGTGGCAGATTCTGCTCGGCAGCGCCGGCATGCGGCCGGACGGCGTACGCAGCAAGGTGCTCAGTGCGGTGCTTGCCGGCCACGGCTTGATCGAGCTGGAAGCCTGCATCCAGACGCGCCAGGGCGAACAACGTCATCTCTGGCTGCAACTGCGCGTGCCGGAGATGATCCAGGATTTCCACGCGGTCACCCTCAGCCTCTCCGACATCACCTCGCGCAAGCAGGTCGAGCTGTCGCTGGTCGAGCGCGAGAAGTTCTGGTCCGACGCGGTGCGCGCGGTGCCCGATACCCTGTACATCCACGACATCGCCGCGCGCCGGGTGATCTTCAGCAACCACAACCTCGGCTACCAGCTCGGCTACAGCGCCGACGAACTGCGCGCGATGGGCGAGCGCTTCTGGGAAAAGGTGCTGCACCCGGACGACGTCGAGTACTACTGGCGCGTGCGCAATCTGCAGCAGGTGGTGGGCGATGGCCTGCTACTCGACAGCCAGCTGCGCTGGCGCCACCGCGATGGCAGCTGGCACTGGTTCGACATCCGCGAACAGGCCTTCACCCGTGACGCCGCCGGCCGCGTGGCCCGGCTGATCGGCGTGGCCAAGGACATCACCGCCACCGTCGAGGCGCACAACTCTCTGCGCGAAAGCGGCCGCCGCTACCGGATGCTGGCCGAGAGCATCAGCGACGTGATCGTCTCCACCGACGCCCAGGTCAAGCTCAACTACGTCAGCCCGTCGATCCAGCAGGTGTTTGGCTACAGCGCGGACTGGGTGCTGCACAACGGCTTCCAGCAGGTGGCCGCCAACCCGGGACAGCTGGAACGCCTCTTCACCCTGCTGGAGCGGCTGCACGATGCCATCGGCGAGCCCACGCGCCTTGCCGAACTGCGCGAGAGCACGGCGCCACAGCTGTTCACCCTCGACTGCATACACGCCGACGGTCACAAGATTCCGGTGGAGCTGCGCATCGCCCTGATGTGGGACGACCACGGCGGTTTCGAGGGCCTGCTCGGCGTCGCCCGGGACATCAGCCAGCAGCGCCGCGCCGAGCGCGAGATGCGCATGGCGGCCACGGTATTCGAGCACTCCACCGCGGCGATCATCGTCACCGACCCGGTTGGCTACATCGTGCAGGTCAACGACTCCTTCACCCGCCTCACCGGCTATCAGGGCGAGGAAGTGCTGGACCAGCTGCCGCGCATGCTCACCGCCGACCGCCAGGAAGCCAACCAGCTCAAGCACGTGCTGGACAGCCTGCGCAAGAGCGGCAGCTGGGAAGGCGAGATCCTGCAGAAGCGCAAGAATGGCGAGCTGTATCCGTCCTGGGTCGGCATCACCGCGGTGCACGACGAGGAAGGCGACCTGGTCAGCTTCGTGTGTTTCTTCAGCGACATCAGCGAGCGCAAGGCCAGCGAGCGGCGCATCCACCGCCTGGCCTACTACGACGCCCTGACCCACCTGCCCAACCGCACGCTGTTCCAGGACCGCCTGCACACCGCGCTGCTGCAAGCCGAGCGGCACCAGCAGTGGGTGGTGCTGATGTTCCTCGACCTCGATCGCTTCAAGCCGATCAACGACTCCCTCGGGCACGCCGCAGGCGATCGCATGCTCAAGGAAGTGGCCGAGCGCCTGAGCCATTGCGTCAGCGACGACGACACCGTGGCGCGCATGGGGGGTGACGAATTCACCCTGCTGCTGCCCGGTCAGGGAAACCGGGAGCGGGCACTGCGGGAGGCGATCCAGGTGGCCGAGCAGATCCTCGCCAGCCTCGCCCGCCCCTTCACCCTCGAAGGCCGCGAATTCTTCGTCACCGCCAGCATCGGCGTGGCGCTCTCGCCGCAGGACGGCGCCGAGCTCAGCCAACTGATGAAAAACGCCGATACGGCGATGTACCACGCCAAGGAGATGGGCAAGAACAACTTCCAGTTCTACCAGGCCGAGATGAACGCCCGCGCCCTGGAGCGCCTGGAGCTGGAAAGCGACCTGCGCCGCGCCATCGAGCAGGAAGAGTTCATCCTCCATTACCAGCCGCAGTTCACCGGCGATGGCCGCCGCCTGACCGGCGCCGAGGCGCTACTTCGCTGGCAGCATCCCAAGCGCGGACTGATCCCGCCGACGGAGTTCGTCCCGGTGCTGGAAGAGCTCGGCCTGGTGGCCCAGGTCGGCGACTGGCTGCTGGAGCAGGCCTGCCTGCAACTCAAGGCCTGGCACCGCGACAAGGTGCGGGTGCCGAAGATCTCGGTGAACCTCTCGGCCCGGCAGTTCGCCGACGGCCAGTTGGGCGAGCGTATCGCCGGCATTCTCAGGGACACCGGCATTCCGCCGGCCTGCCTGGAACTGGAGCTGACCGAGAGCATCCTGATGAGCGACGTGTCCCA
Source organism: Pseudomonas sp. SCB32 (assembly GCF_009189165.1). Taxonomy (NCBI): domain Bacteria; kingdom Pseudomonadati; phylum Pseudomonadota; class Gammaproteobacteria; order Pseudomonadales; family Pseudomonadaceae; genus Pseudomonas; species Pseudomonas sp. SCB32. The sequence goes on along the minus strand of NZ_CP045118.1, from coordinate 966,948 downwards.
GGCCATGCAGATTCTCCGTGGGCTGAAGCGCCTGGGCCTGGCCATCGCGGTGGACGACTTCGGCACCGGCTATTCCTCGCTCAACTACCTGAAGCAATTCCCCATCGACGTGCTGAAGATCGACCGCAGCTTTGTCGACGGCCTGCCCCACGGCGAGCAGGATGCGCAGATCGCCCGCGCCATCATCGCCATGGCCCACAGCCTGAACCTGATGGTGATCGCTGAGGGCGTGGAGAGCCACGAGCAACTGGAGTTCCTGCGCGAACACGGTTGCGACGAGGTGCAGGGCTTCCTCTTCGGCCGCCCGGTTCCGCCCGAGCAGTTCGCCGCGCTGTTCGCCAGCAACGCGTTGTTCCTACTGGGCTGATCGCACGGCACGGCGTCCGGCTTTGCGTAGGAGCGGACTCCGTCCGCGATGTGCCACCGGCCGGCTGGGAGCCGCCGGAAATCGATCGCGGACGAAGTCCGCTACATAGTTTTCTGGGTCCCCGCGTTCGTGGGGATGACGTGTGCAGAGGGCGATGCATGACACCGTCACTCCCGCGAGCGCGGGAGCCCAAAAGACAGTTGCCCCTACGCCCGGCCCACCATCGGTGCCAAACCGCTCTCAATTCCGCGTACCGCCATGCCTTGAACCCCGCTTGTCAGCCACATGACCGCCTTTCATGTGCCAGCACCGGCGCCTTGGGTTAGAATGCGCGCCTTTCCCAGCACCCGATCCTTAAGAGGACCGCCATGTTCAGCCGTGATTTGACCCTCGCCCGCTACGATGCCGAACTCTTCGCCGCGATGGAGCAAGAAGCCCAGCGCCAGGAAGAGCACATCGAGCTCATCGCCTCCGAGAACTACACCAGCCCGGCGGTGATGGAAGCCCAGGGTTCGGTGCTGACCAACAAGTACGCCGAAGGCTACCCGGGCAAGCGCTACTACGGTGGTTGCGAGTACGTCGACATCGTCGAGCAGCTGGCCATCGACCGCGCCAAGGAGCTGTTCGGCGCCGACTACGCCAACGTCCAGCCGCATGCCGGCTCCCAGGCCAACTCCGCCGTCTACCTGGCCCTGCTGTCGGCCGGTGACACCATCCTGGGCATGAGCCTGGCCCATGGCGGTCACCTGACCCACGGCGCCAGCGTTTCCTCCTCCGGCAAGCTGTACCACGCTGTGCAGTACGGCATCACCGACGCCGGCCTGATCGACTACGACGAAGTCGAGCGCCTGGCTGTCGAGCACAAGCCGAAGATGATCGTCGCCGGCTTCTCGGCCTACTCCCAGGTGCTGGACTTCGCCCGCTTCCGCGCCATCGCCGACAAGGTCGGTGCCTACCTGTTCGTCGACATGGCCCACGTGGCCGGTCTGGTCGCCGCTGGCGTCTACCCGAACCCGGTTCCGTTCGCCGACGTGGTCACCACCACCACCCACAAGACCCTGCGCGGCCCGCGCGGCGGCCTGATCCTCGCTCGCAAGAACGAAGAGATCGAGAAGAAGCTGAACTCCGCTGTCTTCCCGGGCGCCCAGGGTGGCCCGCTGGAGCACGTGATCGCCGCCAAGGCCGTGTGCTTCAAGGAAGCCCTGCAGCCCGAGTTCAAGGCCTACCAGCAGCAGGTCCTGAAGAACGCCCAGACCATGGCCAGCGTGTTCATCGAGCGCGGCTTCGACGTGGTTTCCGGCGGTACCCAGAACCACCTGTTCCTGCTGTCCCTGATCAAGCAGGACATCACCGGTAAGGACGCCGACGCCGCCCTGGGCCGCGCCTTCATCACCGTGAATAAGAACAGCGTGCCGAACGACCCGCGTTCCCCGTTCGTCACCTCCGGCCTGCGCATCGGCACCCCCGCCGTGACCACCCGCGGCTTCAAGGAAGCCGAGTGCCGCGAACTGGCCGGCTGGATCTGCGACATCCTGACCAACATGGGCGACGAGTCCGTGGTGGACGGCGTGCGCGAGAAGGTCAAGGCCATCTGCGCCAAGTTCCCGGTATACGGCGCCTAAGCCCGAACCGCGAAACGAAAAAGCCCGGCAGATGCCGGGCTTTTTCATTGGTGCGAAAGGCGGTCCAAACCTGTAGGAGCGAGCTTGCTCGCGAACAAACCCCGCAGCGGGAGCATTTGCGAGCAAGGACTGAGCGCTCTCCTCGGCCCCTCGAAAAGCGTTCCGCGCTGAATATCGCTTCGTAGGGTGCATAACGCGCCAGCGTTATCCGCCATCGGGCCATCGGCGGATGACCTGTTCCAGGTTATTCGCCCTACGACAAACCCCGCGCCTCAGGCACCTCCATAAAGAAGCTACGGCTGCCCACCCGCCCCCTGCTCCGGTTGCACCGGCGTATCTCGAAGTTCGTTCAGCCGGCGTACCAGCGTTTCCGCTTCGGCCCGGCTGGCGAAGCCCTGGAGCAGCACGCGGCCATCGGTCACCGGACGGTCGACCTTCGGCAACAGCCTCAATTGCCCATCGATCACCACCGCCAGGGCCTTGCCCTGCTCTTCCCGGGTCAGTTTGGCCAGGCGTTGACTGGCCTCCGGCGTGAACAGCACGCGCACCGCCGGCTTGCCGTCGGCGACGCTGGCCAGTTCGGCCTGCTGCACGTCGCGCTGGGTCAGGACCGGCTGGGTCACCACCAGCACCGCCTTGCCCTGTGGGTCAGCCAAGGTGCGGGTGCCGGCCGAGGGGCGTTCGGCCAGGGTATGGACGTCGAAGCTGTGCTGCGGGGCGCTCGGCGGAGCACCGGCGCAGGCGGCCAGCAGAGCGGCGAAGAGGAGCGGTATCGAGCGTTTCATCGATTGCGAATCAGGCAGAAGGGCCGGTCAGGCCAGGATCATAGAGACTCAGACCACCCTGGTGGAACAAGTTGCACTCCCTTGGTCGGCACCCGCGACTATGCTGGATGACGAACGGATGCTGGCGGTCCGGTCAGAAATTCTCCGGCGCAGGACGAGCTGGTATCATGCGCGCCTTTTTGCCGGACACAAGAAAGCTGCATGCCCCGGACGGGCATGCGCTTTGCTTTTCCCGGCCAGAACGACAACGACGCGGACAGCGTCACGGGGAGCCAAACATGCTGGAAAAGCTGTTCCAACTCAACGCGCACAACACCAATGTGCGCACCGAGATCCTGGCGGGTATCACCACCTTCCTGACCATGGCCTACATCCTCTTCGTCAACCCGAGCATCCTCGGCGAGACGGGCATGGACAAGGGCGCGGTGTTCGTCGCCACCTGCCTGGCCGCAGCCATCGGCTCGGCCATCATGGGCCTGATCGCCAACTACCCGATCGCCCTGGCGCCCGGCATGGGCCTGAACGCCTTCTTCACCTACACCGTGGTCCTGCACATGGGCCACACCTGGCAGGTGGCGCTCGGTGCGGTGTTCCTCTCCGCGTGCATGTTCTTCATCATTTCGATCTTCCGCATCCGCGAGTGGATCATCAACAGCATCCCACTGGCACTGCGCTCGGCGATTGCCGCGGGCATCGGCCTGTTCCTCGCACTGATCGCGCTGAAGGAATCGGGCATCGTCGTCGCCAACGCCGCCACCCTGGTGGGCATGGGTGACCTGGCCAAGCCCGAGCCGCTGCTAGCGATCCTCGGCTTCATCCTGATCGTCGCCCTGGAAGCCCGCCGCGTGACCGGCGCAGTGATGATCGGCATCCTGGTGGTGACCTTCATCGCCATCGCCCTGGGCGTCACCCAGTTCGGCGGCGTGGTGTCGATGCCGCCGTCGCTGGCGCCGACCTTCCTGCAGCTGGACATCAAGGGCGCCCTGGATATCGGCCTGACCAGCGTGATCTTCGCCTTCCTCTTCGTCGACCTGTTCGACAACTCCGGCACCCTGATCGGCGTGGCCAAGCGCGCCGGCCTGATGGGCAAGGACGGGCACATGCCGAAGATGGGCCGCGCCCTGATCGCCGACAGCACCGCCGCCATGTTCGGCTCGCTGCTGGGCACCTCCACCACCACCAGCTACATCGAGTCCGCCGCGGGCGTTTCCGCCGGCGGCCGTACCGGCCTGACCGCCATCGTGGTCGCCATCCTGTTCCTGCTGGCGCTGTTCTTCGCCCCGCTGGCGGGCAACGTCCCGGCATTCGCCACCGCGCCGGCGCTGTTCTTCGTCGCCGTGCTGATGGCCTCGGGCCTGGCCGAAATCGACTGGGACGACCTGACCGTTTCCGCCCCGGTCGTGGTCACCGCGCTGGCCATGCCGCTGACCTTCTCCATCGCCAACGGCATCGCCTTCGGATTCATCACCTGGACCGCCTGCAAGCTGCTGTCCGGCCGCTTCCGCGAGCTGAACCCGGCGCTGGTGATCCTGTCCGTGCTGTTTGTCATCAAGCTGGGCTGGTACAACGCCTGATAGCTGTTTCTGGGTGATCCCCCTTCGGGCCAGCGCAAGCGCTGTTCGCGATGGAGCCGCGTCCCGCGCTCGCGGGGATGACGCAGAAACCGCATTCGCAGCGGTGGCGCTGGGCCCGAGCATCGGGCCCTACCGTCTCTCCCGCGAATGCGGGAGTCCAGCGACAATCCTGTAGCATGGGCCCGATCCCATCGCCCGCCGCCGATACATACGAGTTACCCGCCCCATGAGCAGTCCGCGTTTCGATCCCTCCCAATACGACAGCCAACTGGCCGACAAGGCCGCCCGCCTGCGCGAGCTGCTGGCGCCCTTCGCCGCGCCGGAGCCGGAGGTGTTCGACTCGCCTCGTGAGCATTACCGCCTGCGCGCCGAGTTCCGCCTGTGGCGCGAGGGCGAGGCACGCCACTACGCGATGTTCGAGCAGGGCGACAAGCACACGCCGATCCTGATCGAAGAGTTCCCCATCGCCAGCAAGCGCATCAACGAGCTGATGCCGCGCCTGAAGGCCGCCTGGGCCGAGCCGACCCTGGGCCACAAGCTGTTCCAGGTGGAGTTCCTCACCACCCTGGCGGGCGACGCGCTGATCACCCTCTGCTACCACCGCCCGGTGGACGCCGCCTGGCAAGCCGCCGCTGAGAAGCTGGCCGCCGAACTGGGCGTGAGCATCGTCGGCCGCTCCCGTGGCAAGCGTCTGGTGGTGGGACGTGACTATGTGAACGAAGAGCTGACCGTCGCCGGCCGCACCTTCCGCTACCGCCAGCCGGAGGGCGCCTTCACCCAGCCCAACGGCGAGGTCTGCCAGAAGATGCTCAACTGGGCGTTCGACGCCCTCGGCCAGCGCGACGACGACCTGCTGGAGCTGTACTGCGGCAACGGCAATTTCACCCTGCCGCTGGCCACCCGCGTGCGCAAGGTGCTGGCCACCGAGATCAGCAAGACTTCGGTGAACGCCGCCCTGGCGAATCTGGCCGACAACGCCGTGGACAATGTGACTCTGGTACGCCTGTCCGCCGAGGAGCTGACCCAGGCCCTCAACGACGTGCGCCCGTTCCGCCGCCTGACCGACGTGGACCTGAAGTCCTACGAATTCGGCAGCGTGTTCGTCGACCCGCCACGCGCCGGCATGGACCCGGAAACCTGCGAACTGACCCGCCGCTTCGACAGCATCCTGTACATCTCCTGCAACCCGGAGACCCTGGCGCAGAACATCGCCCAGCTGCACGACACCCACCAGGTCAGCCGCTGCGCTCTGTTCGACCAGTTCCCCTACACCCACCACATGGAAGCCGGTGTGCTGTTGACCCGCCGCTGAACAGGCAACGCCCAACCAAGAGTTGGGCGGCGTCTTGCGCTCAAAGGGCTAGGCTAGGGGCACAATAACCAGAGTACCGCCCATGCCCCGCCTGATCCTGCCCCTGCTGCTTCTCCTGCTGGCCGGCTGCGCCAGCGACCCCGCCACCGTCAGCGTCTCGCCGAACGCCGATGGCCACCAGAGCACCTTCTTCATCCAGGCCGCGCGCGCGCCGGGGCAACGCGAAGACCTCGAAGACCGCTTCGACCTCGGCGTACGCCGGGCGCTGGAGGCCAAGGGTTATCGCTACCAGGAAAGCTCGGGGGACATGCGGGTGATCTACCTGTTCGGGCTGGACAACCAGGCAGGGATTGTCCAGCGGCCGGTGGCAACTTCCGCAGGCGTGATCACGCAGACACAGATCACCGACTCCGCAGAGGCCCGACTGGCCCTGCGGATTCTCGACGAAGCCTCAGGCGAGGTGCTGTTGCAGGTCCAGGGGGCCCGCCAGCTGCACGATCCGTCCCTGACCCAGCAGGCGTTCGACACTGGCATCGCCCGGCTGCTGAAGGACTTCCCCGCGCACGCCGGACGCTGAGTATCAGCTGTAGTTGGACGGCGACTTGCGGACGAACTTGATGCTGTACTTGAAGTCGGCCTTGCGCGTGACGCTGATGGCGCGGCGGGTCACGGTGTCGATGGTGACGTTCCAGTAGCCGGTGCTGGGCACCTTGATCTTCGCCGGGAAGCGGTCGAAGGCGCCGCCGTGGTAGGCGTGACGGCCACCGTTCTTGAAGCTGCGGAAGTTGGCGTCAGTCATCAGGCGGATGTTGCAGGTCATGGAGCACTCGATGACCACCAGATCGCCTTCGTTCAGGTGTTCACGTTGATGTACGAACTTCATGCTGGTCCCGCCCTGCTTCTACCGCAAAATCAATACGATAGCACGACACGCGCGGTAACCCGGCATTCCGGGTGCGTTGCGCCGCCCCGCTCATCCGGCCGCTGACGTTCGACCGGGGCTTTTGCGCTGTTCAGAGCCCCTCGAAATCCGCCCGATGCTCCTCGGGCTCGTCAGGTTCCTTGGTCGGGGCACCAGGAGTGGCGGCAGGCCGGTTGCGCGATTGCCGCTCCAGCCAATAGAGCGCGAAGATCGCCAGCGCCGAGATCACCCCGCGATAGACCACTCCAGCGAGCTGCGCGTCCATCTCCATGCCGCCTTCGGTCCAGGCGATCAGCAGGCGCGACAGGGTCAGGGTCAGCTGCACCAGGATTACCAGGATCAGTGCCGGCCGCACCAGCAGGCGGCGGCGCAGGGCGAACACCAGGAACAGGGCGAGGGCGAACTGGTGGCCGCCGTAGAACACCCGGGCATCGCTCACCGAGGACGGCTCCATCAGCAGCATGCCGCTGAGGTTGGCCATTTCGTAGGGACGAATCCAGTAGAGCAGCCCCAGGCCACCCCACACCAAAGCCTGGACCAGCAGGACGAGACGGGCGAAGAGCATGCTCTTTCTCCTTGGCCGAGTAGCCATTTCCAACGCGCCCACCGCTGCGACCCAGTGCCGCGGACGCATCACCGATCAGCTAGAGACCCCGGAAGACGCGGCAAGTTCGCGCCTTTCGTCATATATGGATACAGCTGGCCGATGGGGTGGCCCAGCCGCCGGGAGTATTCTCGGGCGCTTCTGGTCTTCGAGGTTTCCACCATGCGTACCCTGCTACTGCTCACCGCCCTTGTCGCCGGCGCCGCCCAGGCCGCTGAACCGCTGACCATCGACGTTCACCGCGATGCCAACTGCAGTTGCTGCAAGGACTGGATCAAGCACCTGGAAAGCAACGGCTTCACCGTCAACGACCACGTCGAAGCGGACATGAGTGCAGTGAAGACCAAACTTGGCGTGCCTTACAGCATGGGCTCATGTCACACGGGTGTGATCGACGGCAAGTTCGTCGAAGGCCATGTGCCGGCCGCCGATGTCCTGAAGCTGCGCGAACGCGCCGATCTGGCCGGTGCCGCCGTCCCCGGCATGCCGGTGGGCTCGCCCGGCATGGAAATGGGTGATCGGCATGACGCCTACCAGGTGGTGGGCCTGACCAGGACCGGGCAGCGTGAAGTGCTGGCGGACTACCCCGCGCACTGACACCACGGCCAAGGCTTTCCCTCACCCCTGAGTGCGGGTTCGCCGGCGCGCGGGGCTATCTCCGGGTTTCCGCGTGACAATGCTCCGCGAGCGCGATGGGGTGAGGGACTGCAAAACGAAAAGGGCGGCCGATGGGCCGCCCTTTTCGCGTAATGGCGTTACTCCGCCTTGGCCGGCAACAGCCCGTCGGCGCGGAACATCGCCTTGATCCCGCGCACGGCCTGGCGCAGGCGATCGCGGTTCTCGATCAGGGCGAAGCGCACGTGGTCGTCACCGTAGTCGCCGAAGCCGATGCCCGGCGACACCGAGACCTTGGCGTCCTTGAGCAGCTTCTTGGCGAACTCCAGGGAACCCATGTGTGCATAGGGCTCGGGAATCTTCGCCCAGATGTACATGGAGGCCTTGGGGTTCTCCACCATCCAGCCTGCTTCGTGCAGGCCTTTCACCAGCACGTCGCGGCGCTTCTGGTACTGCTCGGCGATGTCGCGCACGCACTGCTGGTCGCCTTCCAGTGCGGCGATGGCCGCCACCTGCAGCGGAGTGAAGGTGCCGTAGTCGTGGTAGCTCTTGATCCGCGCCAGGGCCGAGACCAGCTCCGGGTTGCCAACCATGAAGCCGATACGCCAGCCGGCCATGTTGTAGCTCTTGGACAGGGTGAAGAACTCCACCGCGATGTCCTTGGCGCCGGGCACCTGCATGATCGACGGGGCCTTCCAGCCGTCGAAGGTGATGTCCGCGTAGGCCAGGTCGTGCACCACCAGCACGTCGTAGCGCTTGGCCAGATCGACCACGCGCTCGAAGAAGTCCAGCTCCACGCACTGCGCAGTGGGGTTGGAGGGGAAGCCGAGGATCATCATCTTCGGCTTCGGAATCGATTCGCGGATCGCCCGCTCCAGCTCGTTGAAGAAGTCGATCCCCGGCACCAGCGGCACCGAGCGCACCTGGGCGCCGGCGATCACCGCGCCGTAGATGTGGATCGGGTAGCTGGGGTTGGGCACCAGGATGGTGTCGCCGTGGTCCAGGGTGGCGAGCATCAGGTGCGCCAGGCCTTCCTTGGAGCCGATGGTGACGATGGCCTCGGACTCCGGGTCGATCTCAACCTCGTAGCGATCGCGGTACCAGTGCGAGATGGCGCGGCGCAGACGCGGAATGCCACGGGAAGTGGAGTAGCCGTGGGTGTCTTCGCGCTGGGCGACCTGGCAGAGTTTCTCGACGATGTGCGGCGGCGTGGCCCCGTCCGGGTTGCCCATGGACAGGTCGATGATGTCCTCGCCACGGCGGCGGGCGGCCATCTTCAGCTCGGCGGTGATGTTGAAGACGTAGGGGGGCAGGCGATCGATGCGCGCAAAGCGACGAGCTGAACGGGGTTCAGTCATGGTGTCCTCTGATTAACGTAGGCGCCCGGAACCGTCCGAGCGACGCCGGCCACTGCGGTGGCCTGGAAAGCGCGGCGCTGTGACCTGCGCTTTCTTGTCGGCGAACATATAGCTCGCTAGGCTGGCTGTCGAGTTTTTCTTTGCGCCGCTCAAGGGCGGCATCTGGAGGCCCATGTCCGCGCAATACTACTGGCAGCTCGACGTCTTCGCCGACCAACCGCTCACCGGCAACGGCCTGGCGGTGTTCCCCGATGCCCGCGGCATCCCTGAACAGACCCTGCTGGCGTTGACCCAGGAGCTGCGCCAGTTCGAGTCGATCTTCCTGTTCCCGTCCGCCTCGCTGGACACCTACTCGGCGCGCATCTTCACCGTCGACGAGGAGCTGCCCTTCGCCGGCCATCCGGTGCTGGGCGCCGCCGCGCTGCTGCACCACCTGCACCAACGCGGCGAAGAGGAACACTGGAGGCTGGAGCTGCCGGCCAAGGAAGTGAAGGTTTTCACCCGCCGTCGCGGTGCGGGCTTCCACGCCGAGATGAACCAGGGCGCCGCCGACTTCGGCAGCGTGCTGGATGACGACGCGCGCCGCTGGTTCGCCGAGGCATTCTCGCTGACTGCCGCCGACCTCGCCGACTACCCCGCCGCCGTGGTCAGCACCGGCCTGCCCTATCTGCTGCTGCCAGTGCGCAGCGATGCCTTGGGCCGCGTGCGCCAGCGCACGGATCTGACGGCGGAGCTGGCAAAGCTCCACGCCGCCTTCGTTTTCGTGCTGGATGTGGATAATCGCGAAGGCCGTACCTGGGACGGCGCCGGGATCATCGAGGACGTCGCCACCGGCAGCGCCGCCGGCCCTGTCGCGGCCTACCTGGTGGAGCTGGGCAAGGCGCGACGCGGCGAGCTGTTCCAACTGTCCCAGGGTCGCTTCGTCGGCCGTCCGAGCCGGCTCGACGTGCAGGTCGGCCAGGACGATGACGTCCGCGTCGGCGGCGACGTCCAGCTGCTCGCCCGCGCCGAGCTGCTGCACCGCTTCGCCTGACGACCGGGCTGGCGGCCAACGCCGCGCGATACAACACTGAACCCACTTGCACCATGGAGAAGCCGCCATGCTCTGGCGCAAAGGACGACGCAGCGACAACGTAGTGGACGAACGGGATGGCTCTGATGATGGAGCAGGCAGTGACACGGGCGGTGGTGGCGGCATGCGCATCGGCGGACGCGGCCTGAGCCTGGGCGGTGTGGCCATTGTCGTTGTAGTCGGCCTGCTGATGGGCCAGGACCCGATGCAGATCCTCGGCTCGCTGCTGGGCCAGATGGATGTCTCGCAGCAGGCACCGAGCCGCCCGGTACAGGGCAAGCCGGCCAACCCCAATGATCCGCAGGTGGAGTTCGTCCGCGCCATCCTCGGCGACACCGAGGACACCTGGGGCGAGATCTTCGCCCGCAGCAACGCCCGCTACGAGCAACCCAAGCTGATCCTGTTCAACGGCGGGGTGAACTCGGCCTGCGGCTTCGCCTCCTCGGCGGTCGGCCCCTTCTATTGCCCGGGCGACCACAGGGTCTACCTGGACCTCGGCTTCTTCCGCGAGATGGAGCAGAAATTCTCCGCCGCCGGCGACTTCGCCCAGGCGTACGTGATCGCCCACGAAGTCGGCCACCATGTGCAGAACCTGCTGGGCATCTCCGCCAAGATCCAGGCCGCCCGCCAGCGCGGCGCACGCATGGAAGGCGCCGACGGCCTGTCGGTTCGCCAGGAACTGCAGGCCGACTGCTTCGCCGGCGTCTGGGCCAACCACGCCCAGCAGCGCCTGAACTGGCTGGAGCCGGGCGACGTGGAAGAAGCGCTGAATGCCGCCAACGCCATCGGCGACGACCGCCTGCAGCGCCAGGCGCGCGGCACCGTGATGCCCGACTCCTTCACCCACGGCACCTCGGCGCAGCGCGTGCGCTGGTTCAAGCTCGGCTTCGAGAGTGGCTCACCGGGCAAGTGCGATACGTTCAAGGCGCAGACGCTCTAACACCGCATTACGCGTAGGGCGTACAACCGTTCGCGGTTGTACGCCGATACACCACATTCCGTCGGTCGGCTCCAGGGCCGAGTTCTGAGCGTCCGGACAGCAAGGTCAAACGGCGTACAAAGTCGAACGTTATGCACCCTACGCTCCTCGATCCTGCAAACAACGACTCAGCGCGAGCAGGAAGTACTCCGGCTCCACCGGCTTGAGCATGATCTCCACTACGTTCAGCCCCATTGCCTCGATCAGGTCGAGGGTGTCGGCCTGCCCGGAGAGTACGAGGATCGGCAGGAAGGTGCCGATGGCGTTGAGTTCGCGGATCAGTGCCAGCCCCGAACCCTTGCGCTCCATCGGCAAGTCGGTGATCAGCAGGTCGATGTCCGACTCGTCCCGGCGGATACGGCGCAGCGCTTCGGCGGCGCTCTGGGCGGTGAGGCAATGGATGTCGGCAGCCTCGATCAGATCGCGCAACTCCGCCAACACCTCAGGATCTTCATCGACGAGCAGTACCACGGAACTGCGCGGAGTCGGCGCGTTGACTTCCCGCAGCGCCGCCAGTTCTTCCTCGTCGAGAATGTCCGGGTTGACCATAGCCGCAATACCACCCGCAGAGGCATATCTGCACGAGTATAGAAGCAGTTAGCCATTACCCACGCCGAATAAAAAAGGCCGCACGGATGCGGCCCTGGAAGACGCCGGCAGGACCGGCACGTGGGAATCAGCTCGCCTTGGCCAGCCCGGCCCTGCCCAGGCGCTCGGCGATCTCGCCAAGGATGCTCGGGTCGTCGATGGTGGACGGTGGCGCGTACTCCTCGCCGTCGGCGATCTTGCGCAGCACGGCGCGAAGGATCTTGCCGGAGCGGGTCTTGGGCAGGCGCTTGACCACCACCGCGCGCTGGAAGCAGGCCAGCGCGCCGATGCGCTCGCGCACCAGCGCCACCAGTTCGCGCTGCAAGGCATCCTCGGCGATCCTCGCGTCGTCCTTGAGCACCACCAGCCCCAGCGGCACATGCCCCTTGAGTTCGTCTGCCACGGCAATCACCGCGCACTCGGCCACGGCCTCATGCAGCGACAGCAGTTCCTCCATCTCACCAGTCGAGAGCCGGTGGCCGGAGACGTTAATCACGTCGTCGGTGCGCCCCATGATGTAGACGAACCCCTCCTCGTCCACATAGCCGCCGTCGCCGGTGTGGTAGTAGCCGGGATAGGTCTTCAGGTAGGCCTGCAGGTAACGCGGATGATCATTCCACAGGGTCTGCGCGCAGCCCGGAGGCAGCGGCAGGGCGATGACGATGGAGCCCTGCTCGTTCGGGCCCAGCACCTGACCTTCGTCGTCCACCACCTGCACGTGATAGCCGGGCACCGCACGGTTGGTGGAACCGGCGCGCAGGTCGTGACCGTCCAGGCCGGTGCAGGGAGCGGTCACCGGCCAGCCGGTCTCGGTCTGCCACCAGTGGTCGTGCACCGGCTTGCCGGTGAGTTCCTCCAGCCAGTGCTGGGTGCTGCTGTCGAGTTTTTCGCCAGCGAGGAACAGATGGCGCAGTGAGCCCAGGTCGTAATGCTTGAGCAGTTCACCGTGGGGGTCTTCCTTGCGGATCGCGCGGATCGCCGTGGGCGCGCAGAACAGGCTGTTGACCTTGTGCTCCTCGATCACCCGCCAGTAGCTGCCGGCATCCGGGGTGCGCACCGGCTTGCCTTCGTAGAACACCGTGGTGCAGCCGTTCATCAGCGGGCCGTAGACAATCAGCGAGTGGCCGACCACCCAGCCGACATCGGACACGCCCCACCAGATATCGCCCGGCTGCAGACCGAAGATGGTCGGCAGTGCATAGTGCAGCGCCACCGCATGGCCACCGTTGTCACGCACGATGCCCTTGGGTTTCCCGGTAGTGCCGGAGGTGTACATGATGTACAGCGGGTCGCCGCTGGCCAGCTCCACCGGGTCCGCCGGCTGGGCGTGGGCCAGGGTCTCGCGCCAGTCGAGGTCGCGCCCGGCATGCAGCTCGGCCATCGCCTGCGGGCGCTGCAGCACCAGCACATGAGCCGGCTGGTGCAGCGCCAGTTCCAGGGCCTTGTCCACCAGCGGCTTGTATTCGATGACCCGGTCGAACTCCAGCCCGCAGGACGCGGTGAGGACCAGCTTGGGCTTGGCGTCGTCGATGCGCAGCGCCAGCTCGTAGGGCGCGAAGCCACCGAACACCACCGAGTGCACGGCGCCGATGCGCGCGCAGGCGAGCATCGCCATCGCCGCCTGCGGCACCATCGGCATGTAGATGATCACCCCGTCACCCCGCTCCACGCCCAGCGCGCGCAGGGCGCCGGCCAGGCGCGCGACTTCGTCGCGCAGCTCGAGGTAGCTGAAGCGCTGCTGGGTATTGGTGACAGGAGAGTCGTAGATCAGCGCGGTCTGCTCGCCGCGGCCGAGCTCGATCTGGCGATCCAGCGCGAGGTAGCTGGAGTTCAGGCGGCCATCGGCGAACCAACGGTGGCTGCCATCAGGCAGGGATTGCAGGATGTCCTGCGGAGCGCGGTACCAGGCCACGCGGCGGGCCTGCTCGGCCCAGAAAGCGGACGGCTCCGCGATGGAGCGGTCGTAGCACTGCCGGTAGTTCATCATCTGAGCCTCTTATTTGTTGTTATCGAGGTCGAACAACGAGTATGGCCGGGGTTCGCTCCCCCACCATCAACCTTTGGTCGTACGCCGGCCATTCACAGGCGGTAGCCGGCTTTTATTGCGCAAACGACAGCAGAACGTTCCACACAAGGGCAAAGCTATCACCGGCACACAACGCCAGTGATCGACTAAATTGTGCACTTGCTGGATTAAATTGCTGAGCGAGATACCCGTATGTCGAGAACCTCGGACTGGCCCCTTCCCGCCGACAGCCTGCGCCTGGTGCTGCCGCCGACGCTGCTGCAGAAGCTCGCCACGCACCCGCTCAGCCGCGACCTCTATCCCAGTTCCCTGGGTCATTACCGCCGCGCCCGCGAGCATCAGATGAGCCGCGAGCAGCACGACGACCACCTGCTGATCTACTGCAGCGAAGGCCAGGGTGAACTCCTCGTCCCCGGGCAGTCCCAGGCGGTCGGCTGCGGCGACCTGATCTGGCTGCCGCCGGGCGTGGCCCACGCCTACCACGCCGCCCCCGCCAATCCCTGGACAATCCATTGGGTACATCTGCGTGGCGATGGCGCCGACTGGCTGCGCCAGGCCGCCGGCTACGGGGACTCGCCAGTACGCCACTGGGGCCTGCAGCACGCCCTGGTCAGCGGCTTCTCCCAACTGCTGGAGGCGCGCCTGAGCGGCTATCGCTTCCAGCCCTTCCTGCTCGCCGCCAGCCGCCTGCGCGCCCTGCTCTGCCAGTTGCCGTTGCTGCGCCCGGTGCGCGATGCAGGGCTGGACCTGGACGGCCTGCACGCCTACATGCGCGACAACCTGCACCAGCGCCTGGACCTGCCGCAGCTGGCGGCGTTCTGCAACCTCTCCAAGTTCCACTTCGTCAGCCGCTACCGGGCGCTCACCGGGCGCACGCCAATCCAGCACTTCCTGCACCTGAAAATCGAATACGCCTGCCAGTTGCTGGACAGCAGCGCCTGCGGTGTCGCCCAGGTCAGCCAGGCCGTGGGCTATGACGACAGCTATTACTTTTCAAGACTTTTCAGCAAGGTCATGGGGATTTCGCCCAGTGCCTACCGCAGGCGCCTGAGCCAGGGGCGCGGTGGTGCATGAGGGGGCGACCGGGCCGGCCGTCGGCGACATTGCGTCGCATCTTTTACCGTTCGGTGACGGGACTACACTGAGAATCCCTTCAGAGACCGTTCAGGGGTGCCCCCGTCATGCACATCCTCGTTCGCCCGTCCGCCACCAACAAGAATCAGCCCTGGGAAGTCTGCCTGGATCAACAGGCCGTCGGCTTCCGCAGCGAGCGGGAAGCTCGCACCTTCGTCGATACCCTGGAAGCCCGCTTGCGGGCGCCGCACCACTTGCCCGAGTTGCGCCGCCGCGCCGTAGGCTGAGGCCGCTCAGGCGGCGCGTTCGCTGATCTGTCCGCTGGACCAGCCGAGCAGCGCCGCCGCCAGACCGCAGGCGGTAATCACCAGGGCCATCGGCAACGCCGAACCGTCGTGCAGCGCACCGACCAGTGCCGAAGCGCACGCCGCCACCGTGAATTGCAGGCTACCCATCAGGGCTGACGCGCTCCCGGCGTGGCGCCCCTGGCTGGCCATGGCGCAGGCCGATGCGTTGGGCAGCAGGAAGCCCAGGCAAGCGATGGCGCCGAACAGCGGGATCAGCAGCGGCCACAGGTGCGCCGGTTTAGCCAGGGTGATCGCCAGCAGCGTCGCGCCGCAGGCGAAGTACACCCACACCGCCCTGCGCAACCAGAAGCCCGGCCCGCGATAGCGCAGCAGCCGCGCATTCGCCTGCGCCATCAGGATGAAGCCGGCGGCGTTGCTGCCGAAGATCCAGCCGTAGTGTTCGGGCGGTACGCCATAGAGCTGGATGAACACGAACGGTGAACCGGCGATGTAGGAGAACATTCCGGCCACGGCGACGCCACCGGTCAGCGCATAGGTGAGGAAGGAGCGGTCGGCGAACAGCGCCAGGTATTGCCGCCCAGCCCCGCGCAAGGGTGCCCGCGGACCGGCCGGGATGGTCTCCGGCAGCCACAGGGCAATTGCCGCGCCGGCCAGCGCACTGAACAGCGTCAGGCAGAAGAAGATCGACTGCCAGCCAGCCACGTCCAGCAGCAAGCCGCCGCACAACGGCGCGAGGATCGGCGCCAGCCCCATCACCAGCATCAGCTGCGAGAAGGCCTTGGCGGCGGCGATCGGATCGCACAGGTCACGCACCACCGCCCGCGAAATCACCATGCCCGCGCAACCACCCAGCGCCTGGACGAAACGCGCGCCGATCAGCCACTCCAGGTTCGGCACGAAGGCACAGGCCAGCGAGGCCAGGGTGAAGATGCTCACCCCCAGCAGCAGCGGAATACGCCGACCGACGCGATCGGCCAGCGGGCCGTAGAGCAACTGGCCGATGGCGAGGCCGGCGAAGTACGCCGACAGGCTCAGCTGGATATGCTCGACATCGGTGTCGAAGGCATGCGCCAGCGCCGGGAAGCTGGGCAGATAGAAGTCGATGGCCATCGGCCCGAAGGCACTCAAGGCGCCAAGGATCAGCAGGATACGGAGATTCATGAGGTCACCTGGGCACACACCGGCGGTGGCGGCTCAGGCGCCAGGGCGGACGGGGTGTAAGGTTCTGCCGCGAAAGCGCTGCGCGACGATGCCTGGCATTTTGACAACGGCCGGAAAATTAGCAAGCTCGCTAATCAATTTCCCGAAAAGATGGTAGGGCGGACCGGCATATTGCCGGTCCGCCCCGGCTTCAGGCCTTGTGGACCTCGCCCTCGGCGGGCTTGCCCTTGTTCTTGCGGCTGGACAGCTTGTCGGAGGCCGACTCCACCAGCATGTAGAACATCGGGATGAGGAAGGTCGCCAGCAGGGTCGCGGCGAGCATGCCGCCGATTACCCCGGTACCGATCGAGTGACGGCTGGCCGAGCCCGCGCCGGTGCTGATCGCCAACGGCACGCAACCCAGGATGAACGCCAGCGAGGTCATGACGATCGGGCGGAAGCGCAGCTTGGCCGCTTCCAGCGCTGCCTCCACCGGCCCCATGCCCTGCTCTTCACGGCAGAGCACGGCGAACTCGATGATCAGGATCGCGTTCTTCGCCGCAAGACCGATCAGCGTCACCAGACCCACCTGGAAGTACACGTCGTTGTCGATGCCGCGCAGCCAGATGGCGAGGATGGCGCCGAATACCGCGAAGGGCACCGCGGTGACCACCGCCAGCGGCAACGACCAGCGCTCGTACTGCGCCGCCAGGATGAGGAACACCAGGATCAGGCCGAAGATGAATGCCTGGCTGCCCGAACCCTGCGCCTCCAGCTCCTGGTAGGCCGAACCGATCCAGGTCAGCATGTAGTCCTGGCCGAGGGTCTGGTCAGCCACCTGCTGCATCGCCGCCAACGCCTGGCCGGAGCTGTAGCCCGGAGCCGGGCCGCCGAGCAGCTTGGCCGCGGGGAACACGTTGAAGCGCGAGAAGGTATCCGGGCCAAGGATGCGCTTGACCTGCACCAGCGTCGCGAGCGGAATCAGCTCGCCAGTGGCGGAGCGCACGAAGACCTGCTTGAGGTCCTCCGGCTTGCGGCGGAAGTCCGACTCGGACTGCAGGTTCACCTTCCAGGTACGACCGAACAGGCTGAAGTCGTTGACGTAGTAGGCGCCGAAGGTCGACTGCATGGCGGTGAACACATCGTTGATCGCCACGCCAAAGGCACGTGCCTTGGTACGGTCCAGGTCGATGTAGTACTGCGGCACGTCGGCGTTGAAGGTGGTGGTCACGCCGGCCAGTTCAGGACGCTTGGCAGCCGCTGCCATGAACTTCTGCACGATTGCCTGCAGCTGCTCGGGAGTGCCGCCGCTGCGGTCCTGGATGTAGGCCTCGAAGCCGCCGGTGGTGGACATGCCAGTGATCGGCGGCGGGTTGAACGACAGGGTCACGCCGCCCTGTTCACGGGCGCCCATGCCCATGAAGGTACGCGTCAGGTTGCGCGCATCCAGCGCCGCTTCCTTGCGCTCATTCCAGTCCTTCAAGGTCACGAAGGACACACCAGCGCTGGTGACGTTGGTGTTGGTCAGGATGTTCAGGCCAGAGAAGGTCACCACGTCCTTGACCGCCGGATGCTTCTGCAACTGATCGGAGACCGCGTTGGTCAGCTCCTCGGTGCGCTTGAGCGAGGAAGCTGGCGGCAGGATGTAGGCGTTGAGCACATAACCCTGGTCCTCGTCAGGCACCAGCGAGCCGGGCACCCGGCCGAACAGCACCACCATCAGCGCGATCATCCCGCCGACCAGCAGCAGGCCGACGGACGCGCGCTTGAGGAAGAACTGCACGCCCGCGCCGTAGCCTTCGGTGGCCTTGTCGAACATGCGGTTGAACCAGCGGAAAGGCGCTGCCGGTTCCTTGTGCTCGGGCTTGAGGATCAGTGCGCAGAGCGCCGGTGACAAAGTCAGTGCGACGATGCCGGAGATCACCACCGACACCGCAATGGTGATCGCGAACTGCTGGTACATCTGCCCGGCGAGACCGCCGAGGAAGCCAACCGGCACGAACACCGCGCAGAGCACGAGGACGATGGCGACGATCGGCCCCGTCACCTCCTCCATCGCCTTGATCGCTGCCTCCCGTGGTCCGAGCTTCTCCGTTCGCATTACCCGTTCGACGTTCTCCAACACCACGATGGCGTCGTCGACCACGATGCCGATGGCCAGCACCAGGCCGAACAGGGTCAACAGGTTGATGGAGAAGCCCAGCAGGTACATGCCAGCGAAGGTGCCGACCAGCGATACCGGGATCGCCAGCACCGGGATCAGGGTGGCGCGAATGTTCTGCAGGAACAGGTAGACCACCAGCATCACCAGCACCAGGGCCTCGAAGAAGGTGTGAATCACCTCCTCGATGGACACCTTCACGAACACCGTGGTGTCGTAGGGGATGGTGTAGACGATGCCCTGCGGGAAGCGCTTGGACAGCCGGTCCATGGTGCTGCGCACGGCCTCGGCGGTATCCAGGGCGTTGGCGCCGGGCTGCAGGTACACACCGAAGGCCGCGTTCTGCTGGCCATTCAGGGTGGTCATCATCGAGTAGTCCTGAGCCCCCAGTTCGACCCGGGCGACGTCCTTGAGCAGCAGACTGGCGCCAGTGCTGTCGGTACGCAGGATGATGTTCTCGAACTGTTTCGGATCGGAGAAGCGGCCCTGGGTACTTACCGTATAGGTGAAGTCCTGCGGGGTGTTCAGCGGCTCCTTGCCGAAGTTGCCGGCGGCGAACTGCGAGTTCTGCTCCTGAATGGCGTTGACCACATCGGTCGGCGTGAGGTTGTACTGCGCCAGCTTGTCCGGGCGCAGCCAGATGCGCATGGAGTAGTCCTTGGCGCCGAACTGGGTGACGTCGCCCACGCCGGGCAGACGCTTGAGCTCGTCGATGACGTTGATCAGCGCGTAGTTACTGATCTGCACCGGGCTGACCGAGTTGTCCGGCGAGTACAGGATCACCAGCTGCAGGATGTCCGAAGACTTCTTCTGCACCTTCACGCCCTGCCGGCGCACTTCCTGGGGCAGCTTGGCCAGCGCTGCCTGCACCTTGTTGTTGACGTTGATGGTGGCCTGGTCGGGATCGGTACCGACCTTGAAGTACACGGTGAGGGTCATGGCACCGCTGCTGTCCGAGGTGGACAGCTGGTAGATCATGCCTTCGACGCCGTTGATTTCCTGTTCCAGCGGCGCGGCGACGGTTTCCGCGATCACCTGCGAACTGGCGCCCGGATAGTTGGTGGTCACCGACACCTGCGGCGGGAGGATCTCCGGGTACTGGGCAATCGGCAAGGCGTGCATGGCCGCCATCCCGCCCAGCAGGAACATGATGGAGATCACCATGGCAAAGATCGGACGATCGATGAAGAAGCGCGAAATCACGATGGGCGCTCCTTAGGACTGGGACTGGGCAGTATTGGACGCAGGCTGCTGCGCGCCACCTTCTACCGGCTTGACCGGCTGATCAGGGCGCACCTTGATCAGGCCGTCCACGATGACCTTGTCCCCGGCATCCACCCCCGCTTCGATGATCCAGCGACCATTCACTGTCTGCGAGGTGGTGACCTGCCGCACGCGAGCGAGGCCGTCCTTGTCCACGACATAGACAAAGGTGCCGCGCGGGCCCTGGGCCAGCGCACGCTCAGGCAGGGTGACCGCGTTCTTGCGGGTGATGCCTTTGACCAGCACACGAACGAACTGGCCGGGAATCAACTGGTTCTTCGGGTTGGGCACCACGGCGCGGGCATTCACGGTGCCGGTGCCGGTGTTGACGAAGCTGTCGGTGAAGTCCACCACGCCATCGATGGGGTACTGGCTACCGTCGCCGAAGTGCAGCTCGGCACTCAGCTTGCCGTCCGCCGGCAGGCTCAGCCGGCCGCTCTGCACGCCATCGCGCAGGCGCGCCGCCTCGGTATCGGGGTACGCGAAGTTGACGTACACCGGGTCCAGCTGGGTGAGCTTGGTGAGCAGGCTGGACCCGGGGTCCGCAGCGGCCACCAGGCTGCCTTCGGAACGCACTTCCTTACTCGCCATGCCGGAAATCGGCGCGGTCACCGTGGTGTAGTTCAAGTCGATCTGCTTGGCCTGCACGTTGGCACGGGCGGCCTCGACGTCGGCCTTGGCCTGTTCGAAGTTGGAGATGTAGCGGTCCAGCTCGCTTTCGCTGGCGAAGCCTTTCTTCTGCAGCTCGCGGATACGGATCAGGTCCCGGTCAGTCTGGCGGTAGCGCGCCTGGGCCTGTGCCAATGCGCCCTGGGCCTGACCCAGAGCAGCCTGATAAGGACGCGGGTCGATGCGGAACAGCACCTGCCCTTCCTTGACCGGACGGCCTTCTTCGTAGGTGCGGCGCTGCAGGATACCGCTGACCTGCGCACGCACTTCCACCTCACGGTAACCTGCGGTGCGGGCGGCGTACTCCAGCGTGACGGGAACCACCGAGGTCTTGGCGACTTCAATGGTCACCGGCGGAGGCGGCGGAGCAGTAGTGGCAGGTTTGTCCTCAGCCTGCAGCACCGTGGCAAACAAGGCAGGCAAGCCAAATACAGCAAGCGCAACGGGCAGACGGCGGACAAACTGCATGTAACCTCTCCATGGAATGACAGAAATTGCTTAACGGTAGGAATATTGACTGAGAGGAGTTCACTTGCGCCAGTGCCAGCAAGGGACTGTTCGTACTTTAAAATCAGTAAACTGCCAACTAAGTAGTGATCCTAGCCTGTATACCAGCTTGCGCCATGAGAAGAACTAAAGAAGATTCGGAAAAGACACGGCAGACGATTCTCGACTCGGCCGAGCAGCTTTTTCTGGCCAAAGGCGTCTCCAATACGAGCCTCGAAGAGATCGCCCGAAGCGCGGGCGTGACCCGTGGCGCGGTGTATTGGCACTTCCAGAACAAGGCGCATCTATTCAACGATCTGCTCAACCAGGTACGCCTGCCGCCCGAACAACTGGCACAGCGTCTCTCCGGCTGCGACGGGCACGATCCGATCCAGTCACTGTTCGAACTGAGCGTGGAAGTCATCGAAAACCTGGCGCGCCACCCGCAACGCCGGCGCATCCTCACCATCCTGCTGCAGCGCTGCGAATTCACCGACGAACTGCGCGACGCCGAGGAACGGCACAACCACTTCGTCCGTCAGTTCATTGAGTTGTGCGAGCAGTTGTTTACCCGCGAAAGCTGCCGCAGCCGGCTGATGCCGGGCGTGACGCCACAGATCGCTTCGCGCGCGGTGCATGCGATGATTTTCGGTCTGCTCAGCGACTGGCTGCGCGACCCGGCGCTGTTCGATGCGGAGCGGGAAACCCGCTTCCTGTTCGATGCACTGTTCCGGGGGCTGGTGCGCGACTGGAGCGCGCCCCTGGCCTGAGGGGCCGGCGAGGAACCGGCCCGGAGGGAGTGAGGACTCAGAGCCTATTTGCGATCTCGCGAGCCAGGGTAGAACAAGGCGCAACGACCAACGGGAGTAACAGCCGCAGGCTGGCCCGCAGGGTGAGCGCCAGCGAATCAAACAGGCGAGGAAGCGGAGGGTAAATAAGCAGTACTCGCTTCGCTCACCCCTCCGGGGCCGCACTGAAGTGCGTTAACCGCAAGCGGCTTCCGAGCCTGTTTTTAACGCAGTTATACCGACGCGCAGCAGATCGTAAACAGGCTCTCAGGCGACTTCAGCTTCGTAACCTTCCTCACGGATCGCCGCGAGAATCGCCGAGTCGTCCAGACGGCTGGCGACGCGCACTTCACCCTGGCCCAGGTCGACCTGAACGTCCGCGGCCGCATCCAGCGCCTGCACCGCCTGGGTAATGGAGCGTACGCAGTGACCGCAGCTCATGCCTTTTACCTGGAAGGTATGCATGGGAAATCTCCTGTCGTGTGATGAGTCGTTGGATGCAGTCTCGACCTTCCCCTCATGGCAAGGTCAAGCCCTCTCGCGAATTGTTGCCACATGCTTGTCCTGCGACAGGCTCTCAGCCAAGCTGCGCAGACGATCACCTCCCGGAGAACGCCCCATGCGCCGTTCCCTTTCGCTGGTCCTCGGCCTGCTGATCTGCGCCCTGGCGCAAGCCGACGGCATGCCCGAGACGCCCCCCGCGCCGGTGCCCCCCGCGCAACCGGCACCTCCGCCCGCCACACCCAGCCCCTGGCCGCTGCCCGACGCCCAGCCGGTAGCCTACGCCGTACTCATCGTCAGCCGCGAACGGCTGGACACCGGTACCGGCTGCGACATCGATCTCTATGTACAGGATCAGAAAGTCTCGCGCCTGCAACCCGAAGGCGAGATCGCCCTCAACCTCCCGCCGGGCCAGATCTCCTTGCGCCTTCAAACCGCCAACTCCGGGCTCTGCCATGGCGGCATCGAGCCACTGCGCGCGCAGTCGGTGACGCTGCGCGCTGGTGAAGTGCGCAAGTTCCGCATCGCCAACAGCGAGAGCGGCCTGTATCTGATGCAGGTTTCCAACGGCAGTTGAACGGGCGAGTTGACCTGTGGCAAGGAGCCGCGGAGAAAGGGTTGACCTTACCCTTGTGTCAAGGTTGATCCTGTGGGGGAACTTCAGGGAGAGCCCCATGAACAGTGCAACCTCCATCGAACTCGATCTCCCGGTCTCCGGGATGACCTGCGCCAGCTGCGCCGGCCGTGTTGAGCGTGCCCTGCGCAAGGTACCCGGCGTGCAGGACGCCAGCGTCAACCTCGCCAACGAACAGGCCCGCGTCCGGTTGGCCGGACCGTCCGGCGGCGACACCCTGCCCGCCCTGATGGCGGCCGTCGAACAGGCCGGCTATGCAGTGCCGGCGCACAGCCTGGAACTGGCCATCGACGGCATGACCTGCGCCAGCTGCGTAGGCCGCGTCGAACGCGCCCTGCGCAAGGTGCCCGGCGTGCGTGGGGTGAGCGTGAACCTCGCCAGCGAACGCGCCCACCTCGACCTGCTCGGCGCGGTGGAAACCGCCGACCTGATCGCCGCCGTCGACAAGGCCGGCTACAAGGCCCGCCCGCTCGAATCCGACCAACCCAGCGTCGACCCGCAGGTCGCACGCCTGGCCCGCGAACGCTGGTGGCTGGCCGCGTCCATCGCCTTGTCGCTGCCGCTGGTACTGCCGATGATCGGCGACTGGCTGGGCCTGCACTGGATGCTCCCGGCCTGGGTGCAATTCCTGCTCGCCACCCCGGTGCAGTTCCTCATCGGCGCGCGCTTCTACGTCTCCGCCTGGAAGGCCGTGCGTGCCGGCAGCGGCAACATGGACCTGCTGGTCGCCCTCGGCACTAGCGCCGGCTACGGCCTGAGCCTGTACCTCTGGTACGCCGCAGGGCCGGGACAGATGCCGCATCTCTACTTCGAAGCCAGCGCCGTGGTGATCACCCTGATCCTGCTCGGCAAGTACCTGGAAAGCCGCGCCAAACGCCAGACCGCCGCCGCCATCCGGGCGCTGGAAGCCTTGCGCCCGGAACGCGCCACCCGCGTCCGTGACGGCGTGGAAGAAGAAGAGGTCGCCATCGCCGAATTGCACCTGGGCGACGAAGTGCTGGTGCGCCCCGGCGAACGCTTCCCGGTGGACGGCGAAGTGCTCGATGGCCAAAGCCATGCCGACGAAGCGCTGATCACCGGCGAGAGCGTGCCGGTCGCCAAGGCTGTGGGCGATGCGGTCACCGGCGGCGCCATCAACGGCGAAGGCGTGCTGCGGGTGAAGACCACCGCGCTGGGCGGCGAAACCGTGCTGGCCCGGATCATCCGCCTGGTGGAAGACGCCCAGGCCGCCAAGGCACCGATCCAGAAGCTGGTGGACAAGGTCAGCAACGTGTTCGTCCCGGTGGTGATCGGCATCGCGCTGGTCACCCTGATCGGCTGGCTGCTCGCCGGCGCTGGCTGGGAACACGCGCTGATCAACGCCGTGGCCGTGCTGGTGATCGCCTGTCCGTGCGCCCTGGGCCTGGCCACGCCTACAGCAATCATGGCTGGCACCGGCGTGGCGGCGAAACACGGCATCTTGATCAAGGACGCCGAAGCGCTGGAAGTCGCCCACGGGGTCGACGCCGTGGCCTTCGACAAGACCGGCACCCTCACTTCGGGCCAGCCGCGCATTACCAACCTCGCCGCCAGCGACGAGGCACAGGCCCTCGCCCTGGCGGGCGCCCTGCAGCGCGGCAGCGAACACCCGCTGGCCAAGGCCGTGCTCGACGCCTGCGCCGAGCGCGGGCTGGCCCCGACCGCCGCCGAGGCCACCCAGGCCCTGGCCGGACGCGGCATCCAGGGCCGCGTGGATGGCCGCCTGCTGGCCCTGGGTAACCGTCGCCTGCTGGACGAACTGCAACTGCCGCCCGGCGAACTAGCGGACTCTGCACAACGCTGGGAAGCCGAGGGGCGCACCCTGTCCTGGCTGATCGAGCGCGAGCCGCAGGCGCGCGTAGTGGCCCTGTTCGCCTTCGGCGACAGCCTCAAGGACGGCGCGAAACCCGCCATCGACGCTCTGCGCCAGCGCGACATCGCCAGCCACCTGATTACTGGCGACAACCGCGGCAGCGCCAAAGTCGTGGCAGACGCGCTGGGCCTGGACGACGTGCACGCCGAAGTGCTGCCCGGCGACAAGGCCGAGGTGGTCGGCGCCCTGCGCAAGAACGGCAAGGTGGTGGCCATGGTCGGCGACGGCATCAACGACGCCCCGGCGCTGGCCGCCGCTGACGTGGGCATCGCCATGGGCGGTGGCACCGACGTGGCCATGCACGCCGCCGGCATCACCCTGATGCGCGGCGACCCACGGCTGGTTCCGGCAGCGCTGGACATCTCCCGGCGCACCTACGCGAAGATCCGCCAGAACCTGTTCTGGGCCTTCATCTATAACCTGGTGGGTATCCCGCTGGCCGCCTTCGGCCTGCTCAACCCCATGGTCGCTGGCGCGGCGATGGCCGCCTCGAGCGTCAGCGTGGTGAGCAACGCCCTGCTGCTCAAACGCTGGAAACCCCAGGACCACCAGTAAGACTCACGCCCCGCGCAAGCGGGGCGTTCGCTCAAGAGGAATCGGCATGAACATCGGCGAAGCGGCGAAGAAGAGCGGCCTGACCGCGAAGATGATCCGCTACTACGAATCCATCGGTCTGCTCGCCCCCGCTGGCCGCAGCGCCAGCGGCTATCGGCACTACAGCGAGCAGGACCTGCACAGCCTGGCGTTCATCCGCCGCTCGCGGGACTTCGGCTTTTCCCTGGAGGAAGTCGGCCAGCTGCTCGCCCTCTGGCAGGACCGCCAGCGCGCCAGCGCGGACGTGAAGGCCCTGGCCGCCCGGCACATCGAGGAGCTCAACCGCAAGATCGCCGAACTCAGCAGCCTGCGCGACACCCTGCAGGAACTGAGCGACCACTGCCAGGGCGACCACAGGCCGGACTGCCCGATCCTCAAGGATCTGGAGTCGGGGAATTGCTGTCACTGAGATGCCTTTCTTAGGAGCGAGCTTGCTCGCGAATCAAACCCGCTGCAGGGCCGTTCGCGAGCAAGCTCGCTCCCACAGTTTTGGGATCAGCCTTGTGCGCTGGCAACGGCTCGACGGCGCCAGATCGAAGCTGGCAGCACAGTCACGGCCAGGCCGACGAACACCAGAACACAGGCCATCCAGTCCTGGCGGGTCAGCGCTTCGCCGAGGAACAGCCAGCCCGACAGCAGCCCGGACACCGGCACCGCCAGTGCGAACGGCGTGACCTGGCTGGCCGGGTAGCGGCGCAGCAGGAAGCTCCACAGGCCGAAGCCAACGGTGGTGGCGAGGAAGGCGATGTAGAGCAGCGCACCGACACCGGTCCGGTTGATGTTCAGCACGGCGTGCTCAATCGCTTCGGGACCTTCGAATATCCACGACAGCACCAGCAAGGGCAGCGGCGGGATCAGGCTGACCCAGCTGATCAGGCGCAGCATGTCGCTGGCGCCGGAGCGTTTGGTGGCGATGTTGGAGAAGGCCCAGGCCAGGGCGGCGGCGATCACCAGCAGGAAAGCCAGCAGGCTGTCGCCCAGCGGGCGCTCCAGGCCGATCAGCAGCAGTCCGCCAGCGGCCAGCGCCAGTCCCAGCAAGGCACGCGGCGTGGGTCTTTCGCCCAGCAGCGCGGCGGCGATCAACACGGTGAAGAACACCTGACTCTGCAACACCAGCGACGACAGCCCGGCCGGCATGCCGATGTGCATGCCGACAAAAAGCAGCCCGAACTTCACCACGCCCAGCAGCAGGCCGATCTGCACGATGCGCCAGAATGGCGCCGGCAGCGGGCCACGCAGGAAGATCAGCGGCAATGCGGCCAGGGCGAAACGCAGGGCGCAGAACAGCAGTGGCGGGAAATCGTGCAGGCCGACCTTGATCACGACGAAGTTGACACCCCAGATCAGGGTGACCAGCAGGGCGAGCAGGATATGGCGCAGCGGCATGGCGGGAAGCTCGGGGTGGGATAGGGTAACGCTACCAGCCTGGCCCGCCGCTGTATGGATACAGTTGGTGCCGTACAGTTGTGCCGCCGTTGTACCTCGTGCCGACACGACGACAGGGCTGGGCTCGGAGCGCCCTGAAGCCGGAGTCAAACGGCGTATAACGTCGCGAGGTGAGCGTCAGGGCTTTTGATCTCGTAGGAGCAACAGTCTTTTGTGCCCTTGTAGGATGGCGTAGAGCGAAGCGAAACCCATCAACACCGTGCACCGACAGCATGGGTATCGCTGCGCTCCACCCATCCTACGAATTGCGGCAACTCCAGTCCTGGTGCACGACTCCTGTAGGAGCGGAGCGTCTCCGCGAATATCGGCACGCGCTGAATGCTTCGCGGACAAGAGCTAGGCGCCCCCGCCGCTCCTACAGGGGGTCGATCTGCAGATTGGGCCAGCGCGCCAGCCAGTTCTTGGCGGCCAGTCGTTCGCGGTAGATATCCGGCTTGGAATGAAAGCGTTCGGTTGGCCGAACGCGCAATTCCAGCAGATCGTCGACACCCAACGGAGCCAGCAGATCCAGCGCGTCGCCGCGCAAACGCACCGCCACCGCCGTGCAGACCTCCGGCCAGTGGCGCAGGGCATTGGCGCAATCCCGATAAGGTCGATCGCCATTGCGCAAATGCATGCGCGCCTGGTTGCGCACCGACCAGGGCACACCGGGACAAGCCTCCTGCAAGCGCCGCTCCCAGGCTTCGTCCACTTTGGCGCCCAGGCAGTTTTCAGCGAAATACAGTACGTCCACATCGGCCAACGGCGTTGCATCGACATAGTCGTGCAACCTATCCCACACGGCGTTGCGCACGAAGCCGGCGCCGATCCAGGCGTCGGCCGGACCGTGATCGCGCACGGCGTGCAGCAGCCGCATGCGACCAGGCTGTGCGGCGATCAGGGCTAGGAGATCGGACTCTCCGCGCAGCGCGGTCAAGCCTGCTCCCACGGCGGGGGCGGCGGTTCATCGCGGGTCTGCGGCGCGTCCTGGGCGGCACGGCCGGCTTCGCGGCGCGCCTGTTCGCGCAGGGCGTCGGCGATTTCGCGCAGCACCGAATCGACGTCCGCCTCGTCCTCGGGGTCGTCGAAATGGCCGGTCAGCGGGGTGTCCGGCAGCAGCTGCCCTTCTTCATAAAGCGCCCACATTTCCTTGGCGTAGTGGGTGTACTGGAGTTCCGGGGCGAAGCGCCCGAAGTACGCCGCCATGTTGCCCACGTCACGCTCCAGCATGCGGAAGGCGTGGTTGTTGCCAGCGGCGTCCACCGCCTGGGGCAGGTCGATGATCACCGGGCCGTCCGGCCCCACCAGCACGTTGAATTCGGACAGGTCGCCGTGCACCAGGCCGGCGCAGAGCATCATCACGATCTGTCGAATCAGGAAGGCGTGGAATTCGCGGGCCAGCTCCGGCTCCATCACCACGTCGTTCAGGCGCGGTGCGGCGTCGCCATCCTCGTCGGCGATCATTTCCATCAACAGCACGCCGTCGAGGAAATCGTAAGGCTTGGGCACCCGCACGCCGGCATTGGCCAGACGGAACAGCGCGGCAACCTCAGCGTTCTGCCAGGCTTCCTCCTGTTCCTTGCGGCCGTACTTGCTGCCCTTGGCCATGGCGCGTGCCTGGCGGCTGTTGCGCACCTTGCGCCCTTCCTGGTACTCGGCGGCCTGGCGGAAGCTGCGCTTGTTGGCTTCCTTGTAGACCTTGGCGCAGCGCAGCTCGTCGCCGCAGCGCACCACATAGACCGCTGCTTCCTTGCCACTCATCAGCGGTCGCAACACTTCGTCGATCAGGCCATCTTCGATCAGCGGCTCAATGCGTTTCGGGGTCTTCATCGGGCTTCCTGGCATACCTCTCTGCGGGCGCTGCGCACCTTATACGTCAATCCCTGTCGGCCGCCCAGCGCGATCAGGGGGCGGGCGGCGTCAGTTCGATGTTTTCTATCACCGCATCCTCCAGCCGCAACAGCTCCAGGCCAAGGGCCTCGTCGCTGTCGGCATAGCGCAGGGCGATGCTGGCGAAGCCTTCGGCGGCCTCGCTGAAGGCTTCCACCATGCGCGGGTCGAACTGGCTGCCGGAGCCGGCCTTGATCCGTGCCGCCGCTTCATCCGGCCCCAGCGAGGTGCGGTAGGCGTGGCGACTGGTCATTTCGTCGTAGCAATCGATCAGCATCAGCATCCGCGCGGCCATCGGGATGCGCTCGCCGGCCAGCCCTTCCGGATAACCGCCGCCATCCCAGCGCTCGTGATGGCTGTGGGCGATCTCCTTGGCGTAGCGCAGGAAGTCCGCCGGATAGCCGAGCTTGCGTTCGGCCGCCGCCAGTGCGTCGTGGCCGACCGTGGTATGGCTTTGCATGATCGCCTGGTCAGCCTCGTCGAGCTGACCGGGGTGGTGGAGGATGCGGTCCGGCACCGCGACCTTGCCGATATCGTGCAACTGCGCCGAGCGCGACAGCAGCTCGATGTTCTCCACCGAGAGCTCGTTGGAAAACTCGTTGCGCAGCGCGAGGGTGCTGCCGAGCAGGCGCATGTAATGCTCGATGCGCACCAGATGCTGGCTGTGCGCGTTGTCGCGCAGATCGCACAGGGTCGCCATGGCCTCCAGCGTGGCGTCCTGGATGGCTTGCAGCTCGCGGGCGCGGCGACGCACTTCCAGCTCCAGGTATTCGCTCTTGTCGCGCAGGAAGTCGGCGTTGGCCTTGAGGTTGAGGTGGGCACGGATGCGCGCCAGGGTCACCGGCGGGCTGATCGGCTTGGTGATGTAGTCCACCGCTCCCAGGTCGAGGCCCTTCTGCTCGTCCGAAGCATTGACCATGCCGGTGAGGAAGATCACCGGGATGTCGCGGGTCGCCGGATCGGCCTTGAGCTGCCGGCAGACTTCGTAGCCGTCCATCTCCGGCATCATGATGTCGAGCAGCACCAGGTCCGGCCGGGGATCGCTCTGCACCAGGCGCAATGCCTTGGCGCCACTGGGGGCGACACGCACCTGATAGCGGTCCATGAGCAGTTCGCTCATCAACATCAGATTGTCCGGCTGGTCATCCACCACCAGGATCAGTTCCTGCTCCGGCCGGTCGAGCATGCTATCCATTGCGTTCCCCTTATTGATCAGACTGCCACGCGGCGCCAGATCGGACCTTTCATCCGCGCCGGCGTTCAGATCCTGATGTCGCGATCCCTGGCCAGATTCACCAGGTTCTCCAGGGCACGCTCGAACTCGAAGCGCTTGATGTTCGTCGCGATGCCTTCGTATCCCTCATTGAAGACGCTGCGCAGCAGGCTTGCACGCTCGCCCAGCAAACGCCCGGCGCGCGGATCGTCGGCGGCCAGCAGCTGCGCCAGGCGCCGGCAGACGCGCTCGACCTCCACCCCGTCGCCAGCGGGGATCGGCACCGGCTCGGCCTTTTCCGCCGCCGGTAACGTCTCCGGCGGGGGCAAGGCATGGCTGATGCTGTCGAGGTTCACCTCCTGAGCATCGTCCACCCGCCCCATGGGCAGGCGGCACCAGAACAGGCTGCCCTGCCCCGCCTCGCTCTCCACGCCGACGCTGCCGCCCATCGCCTCCGCCAGCCGCTTGCAGATCGCCAGCCCCAGCCCCGAACCACCATAGCGCCGGGTGATCGAGCTGTCAGCCTGGCGGAACGACTCGAACAGGCGAGCCTGCTGCGCCGGGGAAATACCGATACCGGTATCGCGCAGGCCGAAGTACAGCTGCAGGTTGTCCTCGTCCTCCTGCTCCAGATCGACGACCAGCACCACTTCGCCGCGCTCGGTGAACTTCAGCGCGTTGTTGGCGTAGTTCATCAGGATCTGCCGCAGGCGCAGCGAGTCTCCCACCACCTTGGCCGGCACCCGCGCGTCGATCTCGCAGCGCACCGCCAGCCCCTTGTTCGCCGCGCGGATGCTGAGCAGGTCGAACAGCTCGCCGAGCATGCGTTCAAGGTCGAAATCGATGTGCTCGAACTCCAGCTTGCCGGCTTCCACCCGCGACAGGTCGAGGATGTCGCTGATCAGCTCCAGCAGGTACTGACCCGAGCCCTGGATCTTGCCCAGGTAATCCAGCTGCTGCTCATCCAGGGTGGTTTCCTGCAGCAGGTGCGCAAGCCCGATGATGATGTTCAGCGGCGTGCGGATTTCGTGGCTCATGTTGGCGAGAAAGTCGCTCTTGAGCTGCGCGGCTTCCTCGGCGAGGTCACGGGCCTGGGCCAGCGCGACCTCGGTGGACTTGCGCGCGGTGACGTCGCGGCTCACGCCGACCAGCCCCAGCAGGTGCCCGTTGTCATCCTGGAAGGCACTGCGCAAGGTATCGAACAGCACCTGTCGGCCGTCCGGATAGACCACCCAGCCCTCGCTGGCGAAGGGCTCGCTGCCCGTCAGCGCCTGGTGGTCGCGGTCGTGCCGGTTGGCAACGGCGTTGCGACTGAACAACTGGCGGTCGCTGCGCCCGATGATCTCGTCCGGACGTCGCCCCAGGCAGTCGGCGAACGCCTGGTTGACCCCCAGGTAACGGCCCTGGGTGTCCTTGAACCAGATCGGGTCGGGAATCGCGTTGATCAGCGCCAGCAGCGTGCTGCGCTGGCGGCGCTCCTCGGCTTCGGCGCGGGCGCGCTCGGTGACCTGGATCGACAACCGCCGGTTCCACACCAGGACGAAGGCCAGCAGCGCGAGCACCCCGACCACCCAGGGCCAGGCGATCTGCAGCAGGTGCATCCAGTCGAACACATCCAGCGACGGCAGCCAGCGGGCCTGGATCTCCTCCTGTTCGCTGCGGGAAATGCTGCCCAAGGCGCGGTCGAGCAACGGCACCAGCGGCTCCAGTTCCTTGCGCACGGCGAAGCGCACCTGGCTGTTGCCCAGGCCGCTGTCGCCACGGACTTCCAGGTTGGTCAGATTCAGCTGCTCGACCAGGTAGGTCGACGTGATCAGGTTGCCCACATAGGCATCGGCCTTGCCGGTGGAAACCGCCTTCAGGGCGCCGGGCGAATCGTCGCTGACCACGAAGACGACGCCGGGCACGGCCTTCTCCAGCAGTTCCTGCACGGCATAGCCCTGCTCCACCGCCACCCGCCGCCCGGACAGATCATCGAGCGTGCGGATGGTACTGTCGCGACGGGCGAAAATCAGGCTGCTGGTCAGCAGGTACGGCTGGCTGAAGCTCAGGAAGCGCTTGCGCTCCTCGGTCATCGCCACCGACGGCACAAGGTCCACCTCGCCGGCGTGCACGGCGGCCAGCACGTCATCCCAGGTGTTGTAGATCACCGGCCGGATCTTCATCCCCAGGCGTTCGGAAATCAGCTGCAGGTAGTCGGCGCTGATGCCGTGGAACTGGTCGAACTCGTCGATCACCTCGAACGGCGGCCAGCCAGCGCGGAACAGCCCGACGCGGATCGGTTCGTGGGCACTGACGAACGCACGTTCCTGATCGTTCAATGCAAGGCTCGCCGCATGCGCCGGGGCATACAGCGTGACGAGCAACAGGCAGCAGAAGCAGAATCGAAGCAAGGCAACGCTCTCTGAAGGCGGACACCGGCAAGCGTAGCCCGCAGTTTGAAAACGCGATGCGGATTGCCCGCACGCGGCGCGGGACAGACAATTTGCCCAACGCCGAATTCCCTGGAGACACGCCATGATGAGCATCGAACTGAACCCCGAGCGCTGCTGGCAGGCCGTCTGCGAGCGCGATGCGCGCTTCGAGGGCCGCTTCGTCTTCAGCGTGCGCTCTACCGGTGTCTACTGCCGCCCCAATTGCCCGGCCCGCCGGCCCTCGCGCAGCAATGTGGCCTTTTACGAAGGCCCCGCCGCCGCCGAGGCGGCCGGATTCCGCCCGTGCAAACGTTGCTCGCCGAACGGCCCGAGCCCCCGCGAGCAACTGGATGCGCTGGTTGCCGCTGCCTGCGAACTGCTCGACCGCGCGGAGAAACCGCTGACCCTGGACGAGCTGGCCGGCCGCATCGGCCTCTCCGCCTCGCACCTGGCCCGCGCCTTCAAGGCCCGCACCGGCCTGACCCCACGCGCCTGGGCCGAGTCACGGCGCGAACAGCGCCTCGCCGCCGCGCTGCCGCAGGCGCGTTCGGTGCTGGATGCGGCCCTGGAAGCGGGTTACTCCGGCACCCGCGCCCTCTACGAAAGCGCCACTCCGCTGACCCCGGCGCAGCGCCGGCAGAAGGGCGCCGGCGAACGCCTGCGCTACGTCATCGCACCCTGCCCATTGGGCCAGATGCTGCTGGCGGCCACCGACAAGGGCGTCTGCGCCCTGCTGTTCGCCGATGACGCCGGGGAGCTGGAGCGGCAACTGGCCGAACGCTTCGGCGCCGCCGAGCGGATGCGCGACGACGCGGGCCTGGGCGGCTGGTTGAAGCAGGTACTGGCGCAGCTGGCGGAGCCCGAACAGGCCGCCCACCTGCCGCTGGACCTGCACGGCAGCGCCTTCCAGCTGCGCGTCTGGCGCGCCCTCACGCGCATCCCCAGCGGCGAGACTCGCCGCTACGGCGAGTTGGCCGAACAGCTGGGCAGCCATCCACGGGCCATCGCCCGCGCCTGTGCCAGCAACAGCGTCGGCCTGCTGGTGCCCTGCCACCGGGTGGTCGGCAGCGCGGGCGAAGGCGGCTACCGCTGGGGGCTGCCGCGCAAGCGCGAGCTGCTGCGCCGCGAGGAGCGCGCCGCCGGCCGGGTCAGCGACAACGACTGAGACCGGCCACGCCTGAAACCGCCGCCTCGCCCGGCGGCGCGGGTGCTGTCATCCTCCCCCACGGGCCATCCCCCGCGACGGTCCTCCTCGATTGGAACGCCCGGCCGTGTGCGCTGTCTTCCATCCCGGACAGAGAGCCCGCCAAGTGACGCCTGGCGCCCTGTCGTTCGGATTTCCGAACGCAAATTCATCGAATATCCGGATTGCCGAACACCCCAAGCGGCGAGATGCTCGGCAACACATAAAAATATCTTTTATATTCAATAACTTAAAAACAAATCCAGAAGTTGGCACAGAGCCTGCTCCTGTCCATCCCAAGCATGCGGCATGGCTACCCCTCGCCAGTCGCAGGACTGAATAACAAACACAACCAGTCGAGGTAGATTCCATGCGTTTCGCACCCCGTGCGTTGGGTGCCGCCATTGTCGCGGCCCTGCTCGCCACTCCCGTCGTCGCTGAAGAGCTCACCGGCACCCTGAAGAAGATCAAGGACTCCGGCACCGTCGTCCTCGGCCACCGTGACGCCTCCATTCCCTTCTCCTACCTCGCCACTGATCCGCGTCAGCCGGTGGGCTACTCCCACGACCTGCAGCTGAAGGTCGTCGAAGCCCTGAAGAAAGAGCTGAACCTCCCCGACCTGAAGGTGCGCTACAACCTGGTCACCTCCCAGACCCGTATCCCGCTGGTGCAGAACGGCACCGTGGACATCGAGTGCGGCTCCACCACCAACAACCTGGAGCGCCAGAAGCAGGTCGACTTCTCCGTCGGCATCTTCGAAGTGGGCACCCGCCTGCTGACCAAGACCAGCTCGGGCATCAACGACTTCGCCGACCTGAACGGCAAGAACGTGGTGACCACCGCCGGCACCACCTCCGAGCGTCTGCTCAAGCAGATGAACGCCGAGAAGAAGATGGGCATGAACATCATCTCGGCCAAGGACCACGGCGAGTCCTTCCTGATGCTCGAATCCGGCCGCGCCGTGGCCTTCATGATGGACGACGCGCTGCTCTACGGCGAAATGGCCAAGGCCAAGAACCCGGCCGACTGGCACGTGGTCGGCAAGCCGCAGTCCTACGAGATCTACGCGTGCATGGTTCGCAAGGGCGACGCAGCGTTCAAGCAGGTGGTCGACAAGGCCATCGCCGACACCTTCGCCTCGGGCGAGGTGAACAAGATCTACGACCAGTGGTTCATGAAGCCGATCCCGCCGAAGGACCTGAACCTCAACTTCCCGATGAGTGATGAGCTCAAGAAGCTGATCGCCACTCCGACCGACAAGTCTGCCGAGCAGATGTAACGGTCGCGCGCAGCGCCACCCACAAGGTGGCGCTGCGCGGGGGATCGGGAGCGCAAGCCTTGCGCTCCCGGCCCATTACTCCTGATGACGATGCCGGAACATCCGCTACCCGCGGGTGGTGGGCCTTTGCACGCCCGCTTCCGGCTTCGTGCCGTAAAACAAATACCTGCTCATGCTCCGCGAGCTAGAGCAGAACAAGGCGGAGACAGGCGAGGGAGCGGAGTTAACAGCTGTTAATGAGCATCCCGAGCCTGTCTCCAACGCAGTTCTGCCGACGCGCAGCGGAGCGTGAACAACTCTGAGGGGAAACCCGTCATGGATTACAACTGGGACTGGGGCGTGTTCTTCAAGTCCACCGGGATCGGCGACGAGCGCTACCTGGACTGGTACATCACCGGCCTTGGCTGGACCATCGCCGTCTCGCTCGCTGCCTGGTTCATCGCCCTGGCGCTCGGCGCGCTGCTGGGCGTGATGCGCACCCTGCCCAACCGCTGGCTGTCCGGCATCGCCACCGCCTACGTGGAGCTGTTCCGCAACGTGCCGCTGCTGGTGCAGCTGTTCCTCTGGTACTTCTTCGTGCCGGACTACCTGCCGCAGCCGATCCAGGACTGGTTCAAGCTGGGCATCGCCCCGGAAACCTCGGCCTTCATCAGCGTCGTCGTGTGCCTGGGCCTGTTCACCGCCGCGCGGGTCTGCGAGCAGGTGCGCACCGGCATCCAGGCGCTGCCCAAGGGCCAGCTCGCCGCCGCCAGCGCCATGGGCTTCCGCCTGCCGGCGATCTACCGCTACGTGCTGCTGCCGCAGGCCTTCCGCATCATCATTCCGCCGCTCACCTCCGAGTTCCTCAACGTCTTCAAGAACTCCTCGGTGGCCTCCCTGATCGGCCTCATGGAGCTGCTCGCGCAGACCAAGCAGACCGCCGAATTCAGCGCCAACCTGTTCGAGGCCTTCACCCTGGCCACGCTGATCTACTTCACCCTGAACATGAGCCTGATGCTCGGCATGCGCTTCGTCGAGAAGAAGGTCGCGGTGCCGGGCCTGATTTCCGTGGGAGGTAAATGATGGACTTCAGTCAGATCGTCCCCGCCCTCCCCGGCCTCTGGGACGGCATGCTCAGCACCCTGCAGCTGATGGCGCTGGGCATCCTGGGCGGCGTGGTGCTGGGCACCCTCCTCGCACTGATGCGCCTGTCCAACAGCAAGCTGCTGTCGAACATCGCCGGCTTCTACGTGAACTACTTCCGCTCGATCCCGCTGCTGCTGGTGATCACCTGGTTCTACTTCGCGGTGCCTTTCATCCTGCGCTGGATCACCGGCCAGGACACCCCGGTGGGCGCGTTCACCTCGTGCCTGGTGGCCTTCATGATGTTCGAGGCGGCCTACTACTGCGAGATCGTCCGCGCCGGCATCCAGGCCATCCCGAAGGGCCAGATTGGCGCGTCCTACGCGCTGGGCATGACCTACAGCCAGGCCATGCGCCTGATCATCCTGCCCCAGGCGTTCCGCAAGATGACCCCGCTGCTGCTGCAGCAGAGCATCATCCTGTTCCAGGACACCTCGCTGGTCTACAGCGTCGGCCTGATGGACTTCCTCAACGCCGCCCGCTCCCGTGGCGACATCATCGGCCAGCCCCATGAGTTCCTGATCTTCGCCGGTCTCGTCTACTTCGTCATCAGCTTCGCCGCTTCCCTCGGCGTGAAGCGCCTGCAGAAAAGGTTAACCGTATGATCTCCATCGACAACGTCAGCAAGTGGTATGGCGACTTCCAGGTGCTCACCGACTGCAACACCAAGGTGTCCAAGGGTGAAGTGGTGGTGGTCTGCGGCCCGTCCGGCTCGGGCAAGTCGACCCTGATCAAGTGCGTCAACGCGCTGGAGCCTTTCCAGAAGGGCGACATCACCGTCGACGGCACCTCCATCGCCAACCCGAAAACCGACCTGCCGAAGCTGCGCTCCCGCGTGGGCATGGTGTTCCAGCACTTCGAGCTGTTTCCGCACCTGTCCATCACCGAGAACCTGACCATCGCCCAGCGCAAGGTCCTGGGCCGGAGCAAGGAAGAGGCGATGGACAAGGGCATGAAGCTGCTCGACCGCGTCGGCCTCAAGGCCCATGCGCACAAGCACCCCGGCCAGCTCTCCGGCGGCCAGCAGCAGCGCGTCGCCATCGCCCGCGCGCTGGCCATGGACCCGATCGTGATGCTGTTCGACGAACCGACCTCGGCGCTCGACCCGGAGATGGTCAACGAGGTACTCGACGTGATGGTCCAGCTCGCCCAGGAAGGCATGACCATGATGTGCGTGACCCACGAGATGGGCTTCGCGCGCAAGGTCGCCGACCGGGTGATCTTCATGGACCGCGGGCAGATCGTCGAAGACTGCCCGAAGGAAGAGTTCTTCGGTGACCTCAAGGGCCGCGCCGAACGCACCCAGCAGTTCCTCGCCAAGATTCTTCAGCACTGATACCCCGGCGCGCTTCGGTTCGCCGAGGCGCTCCTCCTCACCGCAAGCACAACAATAAATAAGGAAGAGTCCATGCGCTTGTTCGACTTCACGAAACTCCCCCTGGGCGTCGCCATCCTCGCCGCCAGTTCCTCGGTCTTCGCCGCCACCCTCGACGGTGGCGCGGTGGCCGCGCCTGACCAGTACGGCGCCAGGGTCGCCGCCGAGATCCTGAAGAAGGGCGGCAACGCCGTCGACGCCGCGGTCGCCACCGCCTTCACCCTCGCGGTCACCTACCCCGAAGCCGGCAACATCGGCGGCGGTGGCTTCATGACCCTGTATGTCGACGGCAAGCCGTACTTCCTCGACTACCGCGAGATCGCGCCCAAGGCCGCGACCAAGACCATGTACCTGAACGACAAGGGCGAGGTGATCGAGAACCTCAGCCTGGTGGGCACCAAGGCCGCCGGCGTGCCGGGCACGGTGATGGGCCTGTGGGAAGCCCACAAGCGCTTCGGCAAGCTGAAGTGGAGCGAGCTGCTGACCCCGGCCATCGGCTACGCCAAGACCGGCTTCAAGGTCGCCGACCAGCAGTACCAGTACCGCCAGGACGCCATCGCGCTGTTCAACGGCAAGACCAACTTCGGCGACTACTTCGGCACCATGAAGCCGGGGCAGACCTTCAAGCAGCCCGAGCTGGCCAAGACCCTGGAGCGCATCGCCGACAAGGGCCCGGACGACTTCTACAAGGGCGAGACCGCCAAGCTGCTGGTCGCGCAGATGAAGCACGACGGCGGCCTGATCACCGCCGAAGACCTGAGCACCTACGAGACCAAGTGGCGCGAGCCGATGCGCATCGACTGGCAGGGCAACACCCTCTACACCGCGCCGCTGCCGAGCTCCGGCGGCATCGCCCTGGCCCAGCTGATCGGCATCAAGGAACAGCGCGCCGCCGACTTCAAGGGTGTGGAGCTGAACTCTGCCAAGTACATCCATCTGCTCGCCGAGATCGAGAAGCGGGTGTTCGCCGACCGCGCCGACTACCTGGGCGACCCGGACTTCTCCAAGGTGCCGGTAGCCCAGCTGACCGACCCGGCATATATCGCCAAGCGCGCCACCGAGGTCAACCCGAACGCCATCTCGCCCACCGAGAAGGTCCGTCCGGGCCTGGAGCCGCACCAGACCACGCACTTCTCCATCGTCGACAAGGACGGCAACGCCGTCAGCAACACCTACACCCTGAACTGGGACTTCGGCAGCGGCGTGGTGGTCAAGGGCGCTGGCTTCCTGCTCAACGACGAAATGGATGACTTCAGCGCCAAGCCGGGCGTGGCCAACGCCTTCGGCGTGGTCGGCAGCGATGCCAACGCCATCGAACCGGGCAAGCGCATGCTCTCCTCCATGAGCCCGAGCATCGTCACCCGCGACGGCAAGGTCAGCCTGGTGCTGGGTACCCCCGGCGGCTCGCGGATCTTCACCTCGATCTTCCAGGTGCTGAACAACGTCTACGACTACCACCTGCCCCTGGAGAAGGCCGTGGCCGCGCAGCGCGTGCACCATCAGCTGCTGCCCAAGGACACCATCTACTTCGACGCCTACGCCCCGCTCACCGGCAAGGTCGCCGACGAGCTGAAGGCCATGGGTTACAAGCTGGAAGACCAGGGCTGGAACATGGGTGACATCCAGGCCAT
The DNA here is from genome assembly GCF_009189165.1 of Pseudomonas sp. SCB32. Taxonomy (NCBI): domain Bacteria; kingdom Pseudomonadati; phylum Pseudomonadota; class Gammaproteobacteria; order Pseudomonadales; family Pseudomonadaceae; genus Pseudomonas; species Pseudomonas sp. SCB32. The sequence continues at coordinate 928,083 of NZ_CP045118.1, read as the reverse complement.
CCGCGTCGACGGCAAGGCTCTGGAAACCGCCTCCGATCCGCGCGGCCGCGGCATCGGCATGGTCGTCAAACCCTAAGCCTGCGAGAGCGCACCATGTGGTATCCGAGCCAGTCCATCGCCGCACCCCGGCGCTGGGCTGGCTCGGCCCGGACGACTGTGCTGCAATGCCCTCCCAGCCCATTGCCACCGCCGCTCACCGTGAAACCTGGCCTGCTGCGCAACCTCCTCTTGCCTCTCCTGCTGCTCCTGCTCACGCTGGGCTTCGGCTACGGCGGCTACCTGATCAGCGACGGCGCCGGCACCCGCGCCCTGATCGGCAGCGGCGAACGCCAGCTGGAGCTGCACGCCCGTGGCGTGGAAAGCGAGATGAGCCGCTACTCCTACCTACCCAGCGTGCTGGAGCTGGAAAAGAACGTCACCCGCCTGCTGCTCGACCCCACCCCCTACAACCGCAACCTGGTCAACGCCTACCTCGAAGGCCTGAACCGCCGCGCCGGCAGCCGCGCCATCTACCTGCTGGACACCTCCGGCCGGGTACTGGCCACCAGCAACTGGCAGAACGTGGACAGCTACCAGGGCGAGGACCAGTCGTTCCGCGCCTACTTCCAGGACGCCATGGCCGGCCGGCCGGGGCGCTTCTACGGCATGGACAGCACCACCGGCGAGCCCGGCTACTACCTGGCCCACGGCCTGGTCAGCGGCGACCAGATCATTGGCGTTGCGGTGGTCAAGGTGAAGATGGATGCGCTCGAAGAGCGTTGGCAGAAAGCCCGCCTGCAAGCCTTCGTCAGCGATGAGAACGGCATCATCATCCTCTCCAGCGATCCGGCCCTGCGCCTGAAAGCCGTGCGCCCGCTCAGCGCCGACGACAAGGAGCGCATGGCGCGCAGCCTGCAGTACTACTGGTGGGCGCTCAACGAATGGCAGCCGCTTGCACGCCGTTCGCTGGGCGACGGCGTGGAAGAAATCAGCTTCCCGCCGCAGTCACCCGAAGCCGACGGCCACAACCCCGTCAGCTACCTGATGCAGACCCGCCGTCTCAACGACACCTCGTGGAACTTCACCCTGCTCAGCCCGCTGCACGACGTGCGCCGCGAAGCCATGATCCACGGCATGCTCGCCGCCCTGGGCTTCGCCCTGCTGGCCTTCCTGCTGATCGCCTGGAACGAGCGGCGCAAGGTCATCGCCACCCGCCTCGCCGCCCGTGAAGCGCTGGAGCAGGCCAACAACGCCCTGGAGCGGCGCATCACCGAACGCACCAGCGACCTGCGCGCCAGCAACCAGCACCTGCGCGAACAGATCCGTGAACGCCGCCAGGCCGAGGACACCCTGCGAAAAGCCCAGGACCGCCTGGTGCAGGCCGGCAAGCTGGCGGTGATCGGGCAGATGTCCACCAGCATCGCCCACGAACTCAACCAGCCGCTGGCGGCGCTGCGTACCCTCTCGGGCAACACCGTGCGCTTCCTCGCGCGCGGCAAGCTGGATGTCGCCAGCAGCAACCTGGAAGCCATCAACGAGATGGTCGACCGCATGGGCCGCATCACCGCCAGCCTGCGCGCCTTCGCCCGGCGCGCCGACGACCACGGCCAGGCCGGCCTGGGCAAGGCAGTGGACGCGGCGATGATGGTTCTGCAGGTGCGCCTCAAGGAAGTCCCGGTGAGCCTGCACCGCGACTTCCCCGACGCGCGCCTGGCCATCGACCAGACCCGCCTGGAACAGATCCTGGTCAACCTTATCGCCAACGCGCTGGACGCCATGAGCCCGCAGGCCGACCGCCAGCTCTGGCTGGAAGGCCGCATCGACGGCAACGACCGCTATCGCCTGGTGGTGCGCGACAATGGCCCCGGCATCCCGCAGGACCAGCGCCAGCACCTGTTCGAACCCTTTTTCACCACCAAGCCCGGCGAACTCGGCCTGGGCCTGGGCCTGACCTTATCGGCCAGCCTCGCCACCGCCGCCGGCGGCAGCCTGGGCGTGGCCTACCCGGAGGCCGGCGGCACCGCCTTCGAGCTCTACCTGCCGCTGCTGCCTGCCCTGGAGACCCCTACATGAGCGAAGAATCCCTGCGCGTACTGGTCGTCGAGGACGACCCGCACGTCCTGCTCGGCTGCCAGCAGGCGCTGGCCCTGGAAGACATCGACAGCGACGGCGTGGGCAGCGCCGAGGAAGCCTTGCAGCGGGTCGGCGCAGACTTCCCCGGCATCGTCGTCAGCGACATCCGCATGCCCGGCATGGGTGGCCTGCAACTGCTGGACAAGCTCAAGGCGCTGGACCCCAGCCTGCCGGTGGTGCTGATCACCGGCCACGGCGACATCGCCATGGCAGTGAAGGCCATGCACGACGGCGCTTATGACTTCATGGAGAAGCCCTTCTCCCCCGAGAAGCTGGTGGACACTGCGCGCCGCGCGCTGGCCCAGCGCGCGCTGACCCGCGAAGTCAGCCAGCTGCGCCGCCAGCTCGCCGGCAAGCAGGCCCTGGAAAGCCGGCTGATCGGCCGCTCACCGGCCATGCAGGCTTTGCGCGAGCTGATCGCCAACGTCGCCGACACCTCCGCCAACGTGCTCATCGAAGGCGAGACCGGCACCGGCAAGGAACTGGTCGCCCGCTGCCTGCACGACTACAGCCGGCGCCAGCCCAAGCCCTTCGTCGCCCTCAACTGCGGCGGCCTGCCGGAAAGCCTGATCGACAGCGAGATTTTCGGTCACGAGGCCCACGCCTTCACCGGCGCCGGCAAGCGCCGGATCGGCAAGATCGAGCACGCCAATGGGGGCAGCCTGTTCCTCGACGAGATCGAGAGCATGCCGCTGAACCTGCAGATCAAGCTGCTGCGCGTGCTGCAGGAACAGCAGCTGGAACGCCTGGGCTCCAACGAACTGATCCGGGTGGACTGCCGGGTGATCGCCGCGACCAAGTCCGACCTCGCCGCCATGGGCCGCGACGGCAGCTTCCGCAGCGACCTCTACTACCGACTCAACGTCATCACCCTGAACCTGCCGCCGCTGCGCGAGCGCCGCGAAGACATCCTGATGCTCTTCGAGCACTTCCTGCAGCAGTCCTCGCTGCGCTTCGACCGCCCGGCACCCACCATCGACAACGCAACCGCCGCCACCCTGATGGCCCACGACTGGCCGGGCAACGTGCGCGAGCTGCGCAACGTCGCCGAACGCTTCGCCCTCGGCCTGCCGGTGCTGGCCGGCGGCAACCTCGGCGCGGACGCTGGCGAGCCGCGTTTCGCCGAGGCCGTGGAAGCCTTCGAGAAGAGCCTGCTGACCACCGCCCTGGAACGCCACGCCGGCAATCTGAGCCAGGCTGCGGCGGCCCTGGGCATGGCCAAGACCACGCTGTTCGACAAGGTGAAGAAGTACGGCCTCAAGGGCGAGTAAGCCGCCCGGGGTTCTCCGGGATCGCCTGTGTGGCTGACGACCTGTAGGAGCCACCGCCCGCCCATTGATCTGCGCTGCCGCCTCCCCGACACTATCGCCCTTTCCACCGGCCGCACGAGCGGGAGCCACCATGTCCACCCAAGCCGAAACCCTCTGGAACCAGCTCTGCGCCGATGCCGGCGTCGACCCGCAGCAGCGCATGGCCGCGCGCCGCGCCATTCTCGCCAGCGCCGAGGCGCTGGACGCCGACGTCTACCGCCCGGACGACAATGACCCGGATGCCGAAGAGCTGGACATGGGGGGCGCCAAGGTCCTCTTCCTCGGCCCCTTTGAAGCCCCCGTCGAGTGGGACGCCGCCGAGCGCGAAGACTTCTTCGACGACGCCGACCCGACGCTGTTCTTCAACGCGCGCATCGAGTCCGAAGCCGAGCCGGGTTCGCCGGGCTACTTCGTTCCCGAAATCGGCGACTTCCTGGCGGTGATGGACGCCGGCAAGATCCAGATGTACTTCCTCCACGACTGGAGCGAAGACAACGATGGCTGCACCTGCGTGCTGATCCGCGACGATATCCAGCTCTGATCCATCCCTGCGGGGGTGGGCCATGCCCTGCAGCCGGAACTCCCCTGTAGGAGCGGGCCGTGCCCGCGATCGCGCGCATGGCCCGCTCCTACAGGCTGCGTCGCACGCTCCCCGGCGACACCCCGATGCAACGCTTGAACGCCCGGCTGAACGCCGCCTCGGACTGGTAGCCAAGGCGCTCGGCCAGCTCGGCGACAGCAATCTCGCGCTCCTGCAACCAGCTCAACGCCACGTGCATGCGCCAGCGGGTGACATAGTGCATGGCCGGCATGCCGACCTTCTCGGCAAAGCGCGCGGCGAAGGCCGAGCGCGACATCGCCGCCGCCCCGGCCAGCGCAGCCAGGCTCCAGTCCCGCGCCGGCTCGCGGTGGATCAGGCTGAGCGCGCGGCCCAGCTGGCGATCCTGCAATGCGCCAAGCCAACCGGTCTGCGCCGCCGGGTCCTGCTCGATCCAGGCGCGGATGGCCTGGATCACCAGGATATCCGCCAGCCGGGTAATCACCGTCTCCCCGCCCGGCCGCATCGCTCGCGACTCGTACTCCATCAGCCGTAGCGTGCTGAACAGCCAGTCGCGCTGGCCGGGATCGCTGATCCGCGCCTCCAGCACGCGCGGCAGCAGGCGCACCAGTTGCAGCGCAGCGGGATGGTCGAAGCGCACCGCGCCGCAGATCATCGCCGTCGGCTCGCCGCCACCGCCCTGGCGCAGCACCTCGTAGCGGTCGCTGGCGTACGCGCGTGGCAGGTCGAACAGCCCCGCCGCCGGCTCGCCCGGCGCGCTGACCAGCCGGTGCCCCTCGCCATGGGGCACCAGCACCAGGTCGCCGGGCGCCAGCCGGCACGGCTCGGCACCCTCGGCTTCCAACCAGCATTCGCCCAGGGTCAGCACATGGAACATCAGGCACTGCGGCATGGCCGGCAGGTCCAGGCCCCAGGGCGCGGTGAACTCCGAGCGGCAATAGAAGGTGCCGCTCATGCGCAGGAAATGCAGGGCCTCGCCCAGGGGATCGACGGATGCCCAGGGGTCGGTGGCGGCGGGAAGGGTTTCAGGTTGGTTCATGGAGTCGAGACTGGCCCGCGACCCGGGGATCGTCCAGCACATCTGGACGAATGAGCATGAAGTGGCGACTCCCAGGCATTAACCGTCCAGCGCATCAGCGGGAGACTAAGCCCAGGCCAACGAACCCACGGCGGGCGCCACGGGACAGGCCCACCACGAGGACATCGCCATGATCACCGTAATGGGCGCCACCGGTCGTACCGGTTCGAGAATCTGCCAGACCCTGCTTAACGCCAGCGTGCCGGTCCGCGCCCTCGGGCGCAGCGCCGAGCGTCTCGCCCCGCTGGCCGCCGCCGGCGCGCAGATCGCCGTCGGCGAGCCGGACGACGCCGACTTCCTCGCCGAGGCCTTCCAGGGCGCCGAGGCAATCTACACCCTGCTCGCCTACGGCCCGGACACCGAGGACTACCGCCAGCAGCAGGCCGCCCAGGGCGAGGCCATCCTGCAAGCCATCCGCCGCAGCGGCGTACGCCGGGTGGTGTTCCTCAGCAGCGTCGGGGCGGACGTACCGTCCGGCAGTGGGCCGATCGTCAGCATGCATGACCAGGAACAGCGCCTACTCACGCTGCCGCCGGAGGTGAACGTATTGATGCTGCGCTCCGGCGCGCTGTTCGAGAACCTGTATGGCGCGCTGGAAGTCGTCCGCGCCTACGACTGCTACAGCGACGCGGTGGCGCCGGACGTACCGGTGCCGATGGTCGCCACCGCCGACGTGGCCGACGCTGCCAGCCGTGCCCTGCTCGCTCGCGACTGGCAGGGCGTGGGGACCCGCGAGGTGCTCGGCCAACGTGACCTCAGCTACGCCGAAGCGACCCGCCTGCTCGGCGCCGCCATCGGCAAGCCGCAGCTGCCTTACATCCAGGTATCGCCGGAGGAGCTGGCCGAGGGCCTGCAACAGGTGGGCTTCTCCGCCAGCGTGGCGGGCTGCTACGCGGAGTTGGCCGAAGCGATCAACAGCGGGCGGGTACGCGCACGGGAAGAGCGTTCGCCGACCAACACCACGACGACTCCGTTCGAGGCTTTCGCCAAGGATTGGGCGGCGGCTTTTGCAGCGTTGCCGTAGGACAGATGCCCGGCGTGAAAATAATTTCCTACAAATTAATCAGATGTCTCCGATGAATTATGCGCGGGGCGGGTGTCTAGAGTAGGCACCCTATTTTCCCCACTGGAACACCCGCCATGCATACCGATCCCGACAGCCTCTGGGTCGAAGTGGAGACCTGGTCTCCCTACCGCCCGCAACGCATCCTTCACGGCCGCATCAGCCGGGAAGACTTCCTCGCCCTGTACGAAGGCCATGCACCCGCCATGGTGCGCCTGGATGACTGCCAGAACGGCGAGGCGCCCAGTGGCGCCGTGCAGGACTTGTTCCTCGCCAGCTCGCACATCCTCAGCGTCACCCCGCTGCACCGCGCCGCCTGAGCCCTCAGTCGGCCATGCCGCGGTAGACATAGGTCATCGGCCGAGGCCCCGGCAGGTAGTCCTGGACCAGCTCGCGCAGCATGAAGCCGCCGGCCTGGATCAGCGACGGCATGTCGCGGTCGAGGTGACAGCCGCCGGCCAGCGGCTTCCATACCGGGGTCAGCCGGTGCTGCCAGGCGCGCACGCTGGCGTCCGGCGCCAGGCCGTGCTCGCAGAAGAGGAACTCGCCGCCGGGCTTGAGCACGCGGCGCATTTCCTTCAGCGCCGCCACCGCATCGGGAATGCTGCACAGGGTGAAGGTGCAGACGATGCTGTCGAAGCTGCCGGAGTCGGCGCGGATCTCGCCCAGCTCCAGCGCCACCATCTCCACCGGGATGCCGATGCGCGCGACGCGCTCGCGGGCGAGCTTCTGCATCTGCGCCGCCGGATCGACCCCGACGATTGTCGACACTTTCGCCGGATCGTAGAACGACAGGTTCAGCCCGGTGCCCATGCCGATCTCCAGCACCCGACCATGGGCGCGCGGCACCAGCAGCGAGCGCTGCTTCATCACATCACCCAGGCCGCAGGCGAAATCGATCAGCCGGGGCAGGACATAACGGTCGTAGAGTTGCATACGCGCGATCTCCGTTTTTCCCCCGATCGTAGCGGGCCTGAGCGGCGCCGGCTCACAGCCTGACGAGGGGATTTGCGCCATTCTCGCGGACAGCGCCGCCGACTGACCGCCTCGCTTGGGCATAATCCCAAGGGTTTGTTAGACGATTGTCGACACTTCATCAAATCTTGATTGACCGAGACCTCTTCGAGGGGTAGCTTTCGCCGCACATCAAGAAGATTGTCGACACCATGAACGATAGCCTGACTCTGCCAAGCCCGGTTCCCGACGACAGCGAGACTCTATCGGAACACGTGTTCCGCAAGATCCAGTCCGCCATCGTCAAGGGCGAGATCGCCCCCGGCAGCAAGATTTCCGAGCCGGAACTGGCGCGCACCTACGGCATCAGCCGGGGCCCGCTGCGCGAGGCGATCCACCGCCTGGAAGGCCAGAAGCTGCTGGTGCGCGTGCCCCACGTTGGCGCGCGGGTGGTGTCGCTGAGCCACGAGGAACTGCTGGAGCTCTACGAGATCCGCGAGTCCCTCGAAGGCATGGCCTGCCGCCTGGCCGCCGAGCGCATGAGCCAGGCCGAGATCGACGAGCTGCGCCGGGTGCTCGACACCCACGAGCGCGACGAGGCCTTCCAGGCCGGCCGTGGCTACTACCAGCAGGAAGGCGATTACGACTTCCACTACCGGATCATCCAGGGCAGCGGCAACCGCACCCTCACTCGCATGCTCTGCGGCGAGCTGTACCAGCTGGTTCGCATGTACCGCCTGCAGTTCTCGGCGACGCCCAACCGGCCGCGCCAGGCCTTCGCCGAGCACCACCGGATTCTCGATGCCATCGCCGATCGTGACGGCGAACTGGCCGAGTTGCTGATGCGCCGTCACATCGGCGCCTCGAAACGCAATGTGGAGCGTCACTACCTGGACGCCCAAGCCAAGACAGCCAACGAACGAGGTGAACAATGAGCTACAAGACCGCCGGCCAACGTTTCCGTGACGCCCTTGCCGTAGAAAAGCCGCTGCAGGTGATCGGCGCGATCAACGCCAACCACGCGCTGCTGGCCAAGCGCGCCGGCTTCAAGGCCATCTACCTCTCCGGTGGCGGCGTGGCCGCGGGCTCCCTCGGCCTGCCGGACCTGGGCATCAACACCCTGGATGACGTGCTCACCGACGTGCGCCGCATCACCGACGTCTGCGACCTGCCGCTGCTGGTGGACATCGATACCGGCTTCGGCCCCAGCGCCTTCAATATCGAGCGCACCGTGAAGAGCCTGATCAAGGCCGGTGCCGCCGCCGCCCACATCGAAGACCAGGTCGGCGCCAAGCGCTGCGGTCACCGTCCGGGCAAGGAAATCGTCTCTGTCGAGGAAATGGCTGACCGCGTGAAAGCCGCCGCCGACGCCAAGACCGACCCGAACTTCTTCCTGATCGCCCGTACCGACGCCATCCAGGCCGAAGGCGTGGACGCCGCCATCGAGCGCTGCCAGCGCTACGTCGAGGCCGGCGCCGATGCGATCTTTGCCGAAGCCGCCTACGACCTGCCGACCTACAAGCGCTTCGTCGACGCGCTGAACGTGCCGATCCTGGCCAACATCACCGAGTTCGGCGCCACCCCGCTGTTCACCCGCGATGAGCTGGCCTCGGTCGGCGTGGCCATCCAGCTGTACCCGCTGTCGGCCTTCCGCGCCGCCAACAAGGCAGCCGAAGCCGTGTACACCGCGATCCGCCAGGAAGGTCACCAGCAGAACGTGATCGAGCTGATGCAGACCCGTGCCGAGCTGTACGACCGCATCGGTTACCACGCTTTCGAGCAGAAGCTCGACGCGCTGTTCGCTGCTGGCAAGAAGTGAGATGAATCGGCGAATCGGGCTACATGCCGGATTCGCCACTGTTTCCGGGTCCCCCCGTTCGCGGGGATGACGAAACAGGCAAACGTAGGGCGCATAACGCCACAGGCGTTATCCGCCAACCAGATTCGAACCGAGACCCCGGCCCAAGCCGGGGGACAAGAACAAGCAACCGGATTTGATGAGGAGACACGCGATGAGCGCTACCGCAGAAACCACCACCGGCTTCAAGCCGAAGAAGTCCGTGGCCCTGAGTGGCACCGCCGCTGGCAACACCGCCCTGTGCACCGTCGGCCGCACCGGCAACGACCTGCACTACCGTGGCTATGACGTCCTGGACTTCGCCAACCGCTGCGACTTCGAGGAAATCGCCCACCTGCTGGTCCACGGCAAGCTGCCCAACGCCGCCGAACTGGCCGGCTACAAGGCCAAGCTGAAAGCCCTGCGCGGCCTGCCGGCCGGCGTGAAAGCCGCCCTGGAAACCCTGCCGCCGTCGGCCCACCCGATGGACGTGATGCGCACCGCCGTGTCCGTGCTCGGCTGCCTGTCGCCGGAGAAGGATGACCACAACCATCCGGGCGCCCGCGACATCGCCGACAAGCTGATGGCCTCCCTGGGCTCCGCCCTGCTCTACTGGTACCACTTCAGCCACAACGGCAAGCGCATCGAAGTCGAGACCGACGATGAGTCCATCGGCGGCCACTTCCTGCACCTGCTGCACGGCCAGAAGCCGCGCGAGTCCTGGGTGCGCGCCATGCACACCTCGCTCAACCTGTACGCCGAGCACGAGTTCAACGCCTCGACCTTCACCTCTCGCGTGATCGCCGGCACCGGCTCGGACATGTACTCCTGCATCGCTGGCGCCATCGGCGCGCTGCGCGGCCCGAAACACGGCGGCGCCAACGAAGTGGCCTTCGAGATCCAGAAGCGCTACGACAACCCGAACGAAGCCGAGGCCGACATCCGTGCCCGCGTCGAGCGCAAGGAAGTGGTGATCGGCTTCGGCCATCCGGTCTACACCGTGTCCGACCCGCGCAACAAAGTGATCAAGGAAGTCGCTCACCAGCTGTCGAACGAGCAGTCCAACACCAAGATGTATGACATCGCCGAGCGCCTGGAAAGCGTGATGTGGGAAATCAAGAAGATGTTCCCCAACCTCGACTGGTTCAGCGCCGTCAGCTACCACATGATGGGCGTGCCGACCGCCATGTTCACCCCGCTGTTCGTGATCGCCCGCACCGCCGGCTGGTCCGCCCACGTCATCGAGCAGCGCATCGACGGCAAGATCATCCGCCCGAGTGCCAACTACGTTGGCCCGGAAGATCTGCAGTTCGTGCCGCTCAAGGACCGCAAATGATGAACACTCAATTCCGCAAACGCCTGCCCGGCACCGCACTGGACTACTTCGACGCCCGCGAGGCCGTCGACGCGATCCAGGCCGGCGCCTGGGACAAACTGCCCTACACCTCCCGCGTGCTGGCCGAACAGCTGGTACGCCGCTGCGACCCGCAGGACCTGACCGCCTCCCTGGAGCAGCTGGTCTACCGCAAGCGCGACCTGGACTTCCCCTGGTACCCGGCGCGCGTGGTCTGCCATGACATCCTCGGCCAGACCGCGCTGGTCGACCTGGCCGGCCTGCGTGACGCCATCGCCGAACAGGGTGGCGACCCGTCCAAGGTCAACCCGGTGGTGCCGACCCAGCTGATCGTCGACCACTCGCTGGCCGTGGAAGCCGCGGGCTTCGACCCGGATGCGTTCGAGAAGAACCGCGCCATCGAAGACCGCCGCAACGAGGATCGCTTCCACTTCATCGACTGGACCAAGACCGCGTTCAAGAACGTCGATGTGATCCCGGCCGGCAACGGCATCATGCACCAGATCAACCTGGAGAAAATGAGCCCGGTGATCCAGGCGCGCAGTGGCGTGGCCTTCCCCGACACCTGCGTCGGCACCGACTCCCACACTCCGCACGTGGATGCCCTGGGCGTGATCGCCATCGGCGTCGGCGGCCTCGAAGCCGAGACCGTGATGCTGGGCCACCCGTCGATGATGCGCCTGCCCGACATCGTCGGCGTCAAGCTCACCGGCAAGCGCAAGCCGGGCATCACCGCCACCGACATCGTCCTGGCGATCACCGAGTTCCTGCGCAAGGAACGCGTGGTCGGCGCCTATGTCGAGTTCTTCGGCGAAGGTGCGGACAGCCTGACCATCGGCGACCGCGCGACCATCTCCAACATGTGCCCGGAATACGGCGCCACCGCCTCGATGTTCTACATCGACGGCCAGACCATCGACTACCTCAAGCTCACCGGCCGCGAGCCCGAGCAGGTGGCGCTGGTGGAGAACTACGCCCAGACCCTCGGTCTGTGGAGCAGCGCTCTGGAGACCGCCGAGTACGAGCGCGTGCTGGAGTTCGACCTGGGCACCGTGGTGCGCAACATGGCCGGCCCGTCCAACCCGCACCGCCGCCTGCCGACCTCGGCGCTGGCCGAGCGCGGCATCGCCGACGAAGCCAAGCTGCAAGCCGGGAAAGGTGAAGAAGCCCAGGGCCTGATGCCCGACGGCGCGGTGATCATCGCCGCCATCACCAGCTGCACCAACACCTCCAACCCGCGCAACGTCATCGCCGCCGGCCTGGTGGCGAAGAAGGCCAACGCGCTGGGCATGATCCGCAAGCCGTGGGTGAAGACCTCCTTCGCACCGGGTTCGAAGGTCGCCAAGCTGTACCTGGAAGAAGCCGGCCTGCTGCCGGAGCTGGAGAAGCTCGGCTTCGGCATCGTCGCCTATGCCTGCACCACCTGTAACGGCATGTCCGGCGCGCTGGACCCGGTGATCCAGAAAGAGATCATCGACCGCGACCTGTACGCCACCGCCGTGCTCTCGGGCAACCGCAACTTCGACGGCCGCATCCACCCCTACGCCAAGCAGGCCTTCCTCGCCTCGCCGCCGCTGGTGGTCGCCTACGCCATCGCCGGCACCGTGCGCTTCGACATCGAGCAGGACCCGCTGGGCACCGACAAGAACGGCAACCCCGTCACCCTGAAGGACCTCTGGCCGTCCGACGAAGAGATCGACGCCATCGTCGCTTCCAGCGTCAAGCCCGAGCAGTTCAAGCAGGTCTACATCCCGATGTTCGACCTGGGCAGCGTGCAGGAAGCGGAAAGCCCGCTGTACGACTGGCGCCCGATGTCCACCTACATCCGCCGTCCGCCGTACTGGGAGGGCGCACTCGCGGGTGAGCGCACGCTCAAGGGCATGCGTCCGCTGGCGATCCTGCCGGACAACATCACCACCGATCACCTGTCGCCGTCCAACGCCATCCTGGCGGACTCGGCCGCCGGTGAGTACCTGGCGAAAATGGGCCTGCCGGAGGAGGACTTCAACTCCTACGCCACCCACCGCGGCGACCACCTGACCGCCCAGCGCGCCACCTTCGCCAACCCGCAGCTGGTCAACGAAATGGCCGTGGTGAACGGTGAGGTGAAGAAAGGTTCGCTGGCTCGCGTCGAGCCAGAAGGCAAGGTGATGCGCATGTGGGAAGCCATCGAAACCTACATGAACCGCAAGCAGAACCTGATCATCGTGGCCGGCGCCGACTACGGCCAGGGCTCGTCCCGCGACTGGGCGGCCAAGGGCGTTCGCCTGGCGGGCGTGGAAGTGATCGTGGCCGAAGGCTTCGAGCGCATCCACCGCACCAACCTGGTGGGCATGGGCGTGCTGCCGGTGGAGTTCAAGCCGGGCACCACCCGCCTGACCCTGGGCCTGGACGGCACCGAGACCTACGACATCAAGGGCGATGTCTCACCGCGCTGCGACCTGACCCTGGTCATCCATCGCCAGAGCGGTGAAGTCGTCGAAGTCCCGGTTACCTGCCGCCTGGACACCGCCGCCGAAGTGAAGGTGTACAACGCCGGCGGCGTGCTGCAGCGCTTCGCCAAGGACTTCCTCGAGTCGTCCGTGGCGTGATGTGAAGGCTCCGACACGCCCCGCGGCGTGCCGGAACAAACTCCGTAGGAGCGGGCCATGCCCGCGATCGATTTCCGCACTGGGATCATCGCGGGCATGGCCCGCTCCTACATTGAACTGCCAGGAATCTCCCATGCCCCACGTACCCCAAGTGAAGATCCCCGCCACCTACATCCGTGGCGGCACCAGCAAGGGCGTGTTCTTCCGCCTGCAGGACCTGCCCGAGCGCTGCCAGGTGCCCGGCGCGGCCCGTGACAAGCTGTTCATGCGCGTGATCGGCAGCCCCGATCCGTACAGCGCGCACATCGATGGCATGGGCGGCGCGACCTCTAGCACCAGCAAGTGCGTGATCCTGTCGAAAAGCACCCAGCCGAACCACGACGTCGACTACCTCTACGGGCAGATTTCCATCGACAAGGCCTTCGTCGACTGGAGCGGCAACTGCGGCAACCTCTCCACTGCCGCCGGCTCCTTCGCCATCCACGCCGGCCTGGTCGACCCCTCGCGCATCCCGGACAACGGCACCTGCGTAGTACGCATCTGGCAGGCCAACATCCAGAAGACCATCATCGCCCACGTGCCGGTCACCAACGGCCAGGTGCAGGAAACCGGCGAATTCGAGCTGGACGGCGTGACCTTCCCCGCCGCCGAGATCGTGCTGGAGTTCCTCGACCCGTCCGACGACGGTGAAGACGGCGGCGCCATGTTCCCCACCGGCAACCTGGTGGACGACCTGGAAGTCCCCGGCATCGGCACCTTCAAGGCGACCATGATCACCGCCGGCATCCCGACCATCTTCGTCAACGCCCAGGACATCGGCTACACCGGCGCCGAGCTGCGCGAAGCCATCAATGGCGACCCCGAGCAACTGGCGCGCTTCGAGAAATTCCGCATCGCCGGCGCCCTGCGCATGGGCCTGATCAAGACCCCGGAAGAAGCCGCGACCCGCCAGCACACGCCGAAGATCGCCTTCGTCTCCCCGCCCAAGGACTACCTGTCCTCCAGCGGCAAGCAGGTGAAGGCCGGCGACGTCGACCTGCTGGTGCGCGCGCTGTCCATGGGCAAGCTGCACCACGCCATGATGGGCACCGCCGCCGTGGCCATAGGCACCGCTGCCGCCATTCCCGGCACCCTGGTGAACCTCGCCGCCGGCGGTGGCGAGCGCAGCGCCGTGCGCTTCGGCCACCCCTCCGGCACCCTGCGCGTGGGCGCCGAGGCCAAGCAGGTGAACGGTGAATGGACCGTGACCAAGGCCATCATGAGCCGCAGTTCGCGCATCCTCATGGAAGGCTGGGTTCGTGTGCCGGACGACTCGTTCTGAGACAACTGACGCCGTGAACTAAGGAACGCCATAGGCGGAAGTTCGAACGAACAGCTCCGCTGCCGCCTGCTCAATGATTGCCTGACGAAGGCCGTCCCCCGGCCTTCGTCGTTCACGGATGCATCAGTTAATACGTTCCGGCCGTGATCCCGACCCGGCTTCTCCCGCGCTTGCGCCATCATCGTGGAGCCATGAAAGCTGGCGCACACGGTCCACCAGGTGATCGACCACGGCACGAACCTTCAACGGCAGAAAATGGGTCGACTGGTAGAGCAACCAGGCGCTGCCCTGCCCTCCCGCCCCCGTGAACTCCCATTCGGGCAGCAATTGCACGATCCGACTGCGCTCAAGCTCCTCCCTTGCGACGAACTGGGGCAGGCAGGTAACCCCTATGTGGCTCATCGCGGCATCCAACCGCCCCTCGGAGTGGTTGATGGAATAGCGGTTGACTGCCTGGACCCTGACCCTGTCCGCCCCCTTTCTGAATTGCCATGGCCCGCCTGAGGTCGTCCCTCCCTCGCCAATGCAGAAGTGTCGCTCCAGCTCTTGCGGGTGCAACGGTACGTCATGCTCCACCAAGTAATCGGGCGATGCGCAGAGAACCGTTCGGATGGGGAAGAGACGGCGCCCCACCAGGCCGGGAGGCGGGTGATCGGTCACGCGCACCAACAGGTCGAGATTCCCGTCAATCAGATCATGGTGGCCATCCCCGAGCAGCAATTGGACATCGACCTTGGGATAGTGCTGGAGAAACTCGGGGATAAACGGATGGAGGACGTAGCGGCCAATCGCCTTGGGAGCCCCTATGCGTACGACTCCCTCCGGCTCTGTGGCGAACTTGGCCCCCATCTCCATTACAGCCTTCGCCGAAGCCACCATGCTTCGGCAGCAATGGTAGACCTCCTCGCCGAACTCGCTCAGGCGCAGCTTGCGCGTGGTGCGCTGGAGCAGCTGCACCGACAGCCCCTTCTCCAGCTTGGACACGCCCCTGCTGGCCGCCGAAGGTGATATTCCCAACTGCCGTGCGGCCTCCGAGAAACTTCCACTCTCGACGACCCTGACGAATATCACCATTTCTTCCAGAAACATCATTATTGGATTCATGCTCAACGTGAAATTCTCCTTTGATACCTGACCCGGTTATCAACTCAACTTCATGAATATAAGATCGAAGCAAGCCAAAAGCCTGAGCGGGACCAACTATCTGCCGGGACCAAATCTGGCAGGCGGAGGCAAGCGGACATTCCGTTGGAGAGCAAACCTACAGCAGCCTTTTATGTAGAGGGTGTAATTTCCGGAATTCACCAAGAATTAGTTCAGAAGCTCAAGCTGGAGCACAAACCTCTCGCAACTTACCCTAATCAATAGGACTGACTAATACCTCGACATGCTAACACCCTTTGCTAAAAACCCCGGCGAGACCGGTAGAACTGCGCTGCGCACCGGAGATACAACTCCCGTCAGGGACCATGACCAAGAGACTCCGGGACAACCCTGAAATACAACTAACTTCTTTAGGTAATACCAAACAATTTCATGGCAATCACCCGATTAGCCGAAATTTCTATCAGCAGCATTTAACCTTCATGAACCGATAAGAAAATTCCGAAAACCAGAACAACTTACCCGAAGTATAAGGCCGCTCTGCCTCCACTTCCGCCATACCATTAAACAGGAACAACCTTCAACGGAATTCCTTCATGTCCGACTTCCTTCTAAATCTCCTGCAGCCCATAAACGACAGTTCTGCCTGTGGCGCCGAACTTGAATATGACGCCGAATACATCGAGCTTCTGGTGACTGCGGCGGAGCGTGAAGAACAGCAGTTCGGCAGCACCATCATTCCTGCCCAGCAGCCCAACTGGAGCGACGTGGCCCATCGGGCGGGCGAATTGCTGAACAGGACCAAGGATCTGCGCGTGCTCGCCTACCTGGCCCGCGCCCGCAGCGAACTGGAAGGCCTGCCGGGATACGGCGAAGTGCTGGAAGTCGCCTTGCAGTGGCTCGAGCGCTACTGGGACGATATTTACCCGCGCATACAGGTCGAGGGTGAAGAGGACCCGATGCTGCGCATCAATGCCATCGCGGCCCTGATGGACACTGCGGGTATCGGTCGCACCCTGCGCAACGCCCTTGTTCTCCAAGGAAGTTTCGGAAGCTTCAGCCTGCGCGACCTGGAGAGCCACCTCGATACCGAGCCGGGCACTCCTGGCAGTTCGAGCGATGAACGATTGCAGTTGCTGTTGAACGGCAGAGAAAGTGCCGAACTGAAAGCCGTAAGAATCATCGATACCACGCTGGCCGCCCTGAAGCAATTGATCGAGCGCCGACTGGGCTCCAGTTGGATGCCGGACTACTCCACCTTCGCCCGGCCCTTCCGGCTCGTGGTCCGCGCGCTCTCCGAGGCCGATGCGGAGCCGCTCGTCCCCACGGCGCCGGTCGAATCCGCTCTGCCCGCCAGCGCCCCGCCCCCAATGCATGCGGCCAAGTCAGTCCCCCAAAGGCGCGAGCAGGCCGTGCAGATGATGGACAACGTCTGCCTCTACCTCGAGCGCTACGAGCCGGGCCACCCGGCAGCGTTGTTGATCCGTCGTGCGCAACGACTGATGCCGATGACCTTCATGGAAATCATCCAGGACATGGTGCCCGAAAGCGGCCAGCCCTTCCGGCACATTCTCGGCACCAGTGCAACGACCGACGCCCCCTAAGCAGACCTGAAACCCGGCGCACCTATTCACGACGGGTGCCGGGAAGATCGAACCAGCAGAGGTGATCATGAGTAGATTCCATCCACACAGCGGCCAGAAATTCGTGGCCCGAAACCGCGCCCCACGCGTACAGATCGAATACGACGTGGAGATCTACGGCTCCGAAAAGAAAATCCAGTTGCCGTTCGTCATGGGCGTCATGGCGGACCTGCTGGGCAAGCCGGTGGAATCGCCTGGTGCACTGACCGAGCGGCGCTTCATGGAAATTGACGTCGACAACTTCGACGAACGCATGAAGTCGCTCAAGCCAAGGGCTGCCTTCCAGGTGGACAACACCCTGAACAGCGACGGCAGCCAGCTGAACATCGATATCACCTTCCAGAGCATCGACGACTTCGAGCCAGGCTCCATCGCACGCAGAGTCGAGCCACTCAACCGGCTGCTGCAGGCGCGTACGGAGCTTTCCAACCTGCTCTCCTACATGGATGGCAAGAGCGGCGTGGAGGACCTGCTGGCCCAGGCCTTGGATAACCCGGCGCTGCTCAAGTCCCTGGTGGCCGCGAGCAAACCGGTTGCGGACGCGGACTGAAGCCTTGCCTAGCGGAGAACCAAGATGAGCGTGGCCAACACGATTCAATCGACCAACGTTGAACAGCGGACACTCGACCGGGACATGTTCTCGTCGCTGCTGCACAAGGAATTCAAACCCAAGACCGATCAGGCCCGCGAGGCCGTCGAGCATGCGGTCAAGACGCTTGCCGAACAGGCACTGGAAAATGCGGTCGCCATTTCCGGCGACTCCTACCGCTCGATCCAGGCGATCATCGCCGAGATCGACCGCAAGCTGTCCGAGCAGATCAACCGGATCATCCACCATGCGCAATTCCAAGAGCTGGAAAGTGCCTGGCGCGGCCTACACTATCTGGTGAACAACACCGAAACCGACGAGATGCTGAAGATTCGCTTCATGCCCCTGTCGAAGAAGGAACTGAACCGGGAACTCAAGCGCCACAAGGGCGTGGGCTTCGACCAGAGCGCCATCTTCAAGAAGATCTACGAGGAAGAATACGGCCAATTCGGTGGTGAACCCTTCGGCTGCCTGCTCGGCGACTACTACTTCGACCACAGCCCTCAGGATGTGGAAACCCTGCGCGAGATGGCGAAGATCTCGGCCGCTGCCCACGCCCCCTTCATAGCGGCCGTCTCGCCGTCGGTCATGCAGATGGAGTCCTGGCAGGAACTGGCCAACCCCCGAGACCTGACCAAGATATTCCAGAACACCGAATATGCCGCCTGGCGCAGCCTGCGTGAGTCCGAGGATGCCCGCTACCTGGGGTTGGCGATGCCGCGCTTCCTGGCCCGACTGCCCTACGGTGCGGCGACCAGCCCGGTGGACGACTTCGATTTCGAGGAAGACACCGCCAGCAGCGCCCATGACCGTTACACCTGGTGCAACTCAGCCTATGCCATGGCGGTGAACATCAACCGCTCGTTCAAGAACTTCGGCTGGTGCACTTCGATTCGCGGCGTGGAGTCCGGCGGGGCGGTGGAAAACCTGTTCTGCCATACATTCCCGACCGACGATGGCGGGGTCGATCTGAAGTGTCCAACTGAGATAGCCATCAGCGACCGCCGGGAAGCGGAACTGGCGAAGAACGGCCTGATGCCGCTGGTGCATCGCAAGAACTCGGACTTTGCCGCCTTCATCGGCGCACAGTCCCTGCAGCAGCCGAGCGCCTACTTCAACGCCGATGCCACCGCCAACGCCAATCTCGCCGCCCGGCTGCCTTACATGTTCGCTTGCTGCCGGTTCGCTCACTACCTGAAGTGCATCGTGCGCGACAAGATCGGCTCCTTCCGCGAGCGCGACGACATGGAAAACTGGCTCAACAGCTGGATCATGAGTTACGTCGACGGCGATCCACTCAACTCTTCCCAGGAAACCAAGGCGAAGAAGCCCCTGGCAGCGGCGGAAGTGCAGGTTGAAGAAATCGAGGATAACCCCGGTTACTACACGGCGAAGTTCTTCCTGCGGCCGCATTATCAGTTGGAGGGACTGACCGTCTCCCTGCGCCTGGTTTCAAAACTGCCATCGCTGAAACAAGACGAAGGTTGATAGACCGGCAACTATCCAAACGCATTCTGAGTTGAGTTGCAAATCCTGGATATTCCCTGGGGGGGTGATATCACCCCGAACAAGCCAATAAAGGTTTCGCTGGATATGAACAGCATATCCAGCGAGTTCAAGCAGCTGGTCATGCGAACGTTCCCAACATCGCGCTTGGAAACAGCGACCGGTCTGTACAAGCAAGTGTCCTATTGACCGTTACAGGAGTTAATCATGGCTATAGATATGTATCTGAAAGTCGATGGTGCCATCGGCGAGTCCAAAGATTCCCATCACAAGGAATGGAGCGATCTGATTTCCCTGGATTGGGGCGCCTCGCAACCGGGTAACATGACCAGTGGCGGCGGTGGAGGTATAGGCAAGGTAAGTTTCAACGACCTGAATGTCGTGGCCCGAATCGACAAGGCGGCTCCGGCGATCATGAAGTACTGCGCCAGCGGCAAGCACATCGGCAAAGTCGAGATTTCTGTCTGCAAGGCCGGCGGCGCGCAGATGGAGTATTCGAAGTTCACGCTGGAAGAAGTGCTGGTAACGTCGGTCCGCTATACCGCCGATAACGATTCCGACTCCCTGCTGGTCAATTACTCGTTCCAGGCCGGAAAGATCAAACAGCAATATTGGGAGCAAACTGACCAGGGCGGAAAAGGGGCAGAAAACCTGCTCGCCTGGAATATCAAGGAAAACCGCGAGGCCTAACCAGGCCAGGCTGATCGCCGCTAACTTCGTCGGCACCTCGATAACGACGGAAAGTTTCCTGGCTGTCCGTGAAGTTGGGGGCTTTCAGCCTTTATCGATCCATGTATTCAATTCCGGAGAGCCCTTCCATGTACTCCCGATTCGCCAGCATCGAAGACCTGGACAACTTGCAGGACAAGCAGCAGGAGCGCGTCCGTGCTGAGCCCACCTCGGCCACCGAGCGCTTTCGCCTGTTCCAGGTATTGTCGATGCGAGGGCGTTGGGACGACGCAAAGCGACAGTTGCAGCAGGCCCTGAGCAACGACGCTTCCCTGCTGCCGATGATCCGCAGCTATCAATTCATCATCGACGCCGAGCTGCAACGTGATCGCTGCTGGCGCGGTGAGGCCCCGGTGAGCATGGCGGCCCTTGCCATCGAGGACTGGGCAACACACTTGGCAGAAGACTGTGCCCAACTCGACGCTCCCGAGCGCCTGGCGAGCAATCTCGCCAATGCGCCTGCCCTGAGAGGCGAAATCGACGTTGTCCGGGAAGGCGCTCAGGACATCCATACGCACGAGTTCCAATGGATCGCCGACGGCGATGGCCGGCTCGGGCCCATGTTGGAACTGATCGGACCGCAGGGTTACGGCTGGATGCCGCTGACCCGCGTTCGCGAAATCGAGATTGCCGCACCGCAAAACGGTGTTGATCGCCTGTGGGCCCGCGCCGTCCTGACGCTGACCAGCGGCGAGCGTCAGCGCACGACGATGCCCGTGCGCTACGTCGGTGATTACGCCTCCCTGTCTAGCTCGCTGCTGCTGGGCCAGGAAACCTGCTGGCGGGCGCTGGGCGACAAGTCGCTCCAGCTGTTCGCCGGGGTCGGGCAACGCATGTGGATCACCGACCAGGATGAGTACGCATTGCTCGACGTACGCGCCGTGCGCCTGCAGGGGGGCGCAGCATGAAGAGCCCGCGCGAGCTCGGGCACGCCCAGCAACCGCGCGAACGGCTGCGTCCGGCGTTGTTGGATCGGCTGACGGACGAGGCGCCGGACCAGCTCCGCGAGCCGGCAGGCCAGTTCCTGACGAGCGAGCGCCTGTACCGCGACGCGGTATTGCGCGACCTGCGCTGGCTGTTCAACACCAGCAACGTCACCACAGCATCCGAAGCCCGGCGCTCGGCGATCGACCACCATTGCGTACTCGGCTACGGCATCCGGCCGCTCGCCGGGCGGCGCATGTCGGAGATCGAATGGCACAGCATCGAGCAGGAGATTCATCAGGTGATCGTCGCGTTCGAGCCGCGAATCATTCCTGACAGCCTCGAAGTGCGCTGCATTCCCGCCGCGGACACGCTGGCCCACTACAACCTGCTGGCGCTACGGATTCATGGCCTGCTCTGGTCGGTACCCTACCCGCTGGAGTTCCTTCTGCGCAGCGAAATCGACCTGGAAAGCGGGCAGGTCAATCTGCTGTCCGAAGGAGCGTGAGATGGACGAGTTGCTGGATATCTACAACCGTGAGCTCAACTACCTGCGCGAACTGGGCGCGGAATTCGCCCGGGCATACCCCAAGGCGGCGGGGCGACTGGGGCTCCAGGAAAACGAGGTCACCGACCCCTATGTCGAGCGCCTGCTCGAAGGCTTCAGCTTCCTTTCGGCTCGCGTGCAACTGAAGCTGCAGGCGCAGTTTCCACGCTTCACCCAGCAACTGCTGGATGCGGTCTGCCCCAACTACATGGCGCCGCTGCCCGCGATGGCGGTGGTCCAGTTCGAACCCAACGCCACCGAAGGCAGCCTGCTCTCCGGCTTCCAGCTGCCGGCCGGCACCGCGCTGCGCTCGCCGCTGATCCGCGGCGAGCAGACAGCTTGCGAGTTCCGCACAGGGCACGATTGCACCCTGTGGCCGTTGCGCATCCAGGAGGCCGAGCTCTGCGCCGGCGCACCCGAGTCGCTATCCCTCGACCTGCCGTCGCAGCGGCCGGTCCAGGCCGCACTGCGGATACGCCTGCAGACCTGCGCCGGAGCCAGGTTTGCCAACCTGCCGCTGGAACGCTTGACGTTCTTCGTCAGCGGCGACCTCGTGCAAGCCACGCGCATCCTGGAACTGCTGCTGGCCGGACAGGCCGGCGTGGTCTGCGCGGATCCGCGGTACCCGACGCAACAGCCCCAGCGGCTCCCCGACACGGCACTGCGTCACGAGGGCTTCGCCCCCGAGCAGGCCTTGCTGCCTTACGGCCCGCGGGCCTTCCAGGGGCATCGCCTGCTGCACGAGTACTTCGCCCTGCCCGCCCGTTTCCATTTCTTCAGCATCGGCGGGCTGGACCAGGTGCTGCCGCGAATCACCGGCGATGTGCTGGACCTCTTCCTCCTGCTGGACCGACAGGCCCCGCAGCTCGAGGCGGTCATCGACGCCGACCGCTTCAAGCTGTTCTGCACGCCGGCCATCAACCTGTTCCCCAAGCGCGCCGACCGCACCCAGATCACTCCCGGCAGCCATGAGTTCCATGTGGTGCTGGACCGCACCCGGCAACTGGACTACGAGGTCTACAGCATCGAACAAGTGCAGGGGCATCGCGGCGCCGGCAATCCACCACAGGACTTCCGCCCGCTGTTCTGTTCCCACGACAACGACAGCACGGGCAACTTCGGCGCCTACTTCACCCAGCGTCGCGAACCGCGCCGGGTGTCCGGCACGGCGCAGCGGCATGGCAAGCGCACTCACTACCACGGCAGCGAAATCTTCCTGTCGCTGGTGGACCAGCGCCATGCCCCGTTTGCCGAAGACCTGCTGCAACTGAGTGTCGACACCCTGTGCAGTAATCGCGATCTGCCCCTGTTGATGGCCCGCGGTGGTGACAGCGATTTCTCGCTGAAGATCTCCGCGCCGGTCAAGAGTACGCGCCTGCTGCTGGGGCCTTCCCGCCCCTACCCCGCGCTGGCGGAAGATGCCTCGGCCTGGCGCCTGATCGACCACCTCAGCCAGAACTACCTGCACCTCACCGACTGCGATGCCGAGCAGGGCGCGGCGGCGCTGCGCGAACTGCTGTCTATCTACGGCGAGCTCGGCGACCCGCTCATCGCCCGGCAGATCCACGGCCTGCGCAGCAGTACCCTGTCGCCCATCTACCGGCGCCTACCGCAGGCCGGCCCGATCGTCTACGGACGAGGCATTCAGGTGGAACTGACGGTGGATGAAGCAGCCTTCTCCGGCGCCAGTCCTTTTGTCTTCTGCGCCGTGCTCGAACAGTTCATAGCCCGCCATGTGAGCATCAACAGCTTCATCGAGCTCAGCCTGAACAGCCTGCAACGCGGCTCCATTGCCGCCTGGCAGCCGCGAATCGGCAGGAGACCGGTGGCATGAACCTCCCGACGGACAGCCGCGCGCAATGCAGCTCCCAGCTCCAACAGAAGCTGCAGGAAGCGCCCGAGGCCTTCGACCTGTTCCAGCTGCTGCGCCGCATCGACGCCCAGGGCGACCACCCACCACTGGGCAGCGCCAGCCGCCCACGCGAAGAGCCCTTGCGCATCGGCCAGGAACCCAGCCTGGCATTCGCCTCGAGCGAGATATTCCAGGCCCGGATCGCCAATGGCCGGCCTCACCTATCGATTCTCGGCTTCGGCCTGTTCGGGCCCAATGGCCCCTTGCCGTTGCATCTCACCGAATATGCCCGCGAGCGCAAGCATCACCACGGCGACGCGACGCTCTGCGCCTTCGCCGACCTGTTCCATCACCGCCTGACGCTGTTGTTCTATCGATCCTGGGCGCAGGCTGAGGCGGCGGTCAGTCTCGACCGCGATCAGCAGGGCTACGTTCACTACCTCGCCTGCCTGCTCCAGCTTGGTGGCAGAACTACACGGCAGCGCGATGCCCTGGCCCACCACGCCAAGCTCGCCATGGCCGGGCACCTGGTACGGCAGACCCGTAACCCGGAAGGGCTGGAGCGGATCCTCCAGAGCTACTTCGCAGTTGGGGTCAGGGTGCAGGAGCACATATCGGCCCGCGTCGAACAGGCCCCATCCGCCCAGGTCCGGATCGGCAGACACGCCAGCCAGCTGGGCGGCGGCGAACTGCTAGGACGCAGCACGAGCGATGCACAGAGCCGATTTCGCCTCGTCTTGGGGCCCATGCCCTGGTCACGCCTTCGCGACTTCCTTCCCGGCACCCCCGCCAGCCTCAGGCTACGCGACTGGGTACGCCAGTACATCGGACTCGAATACGCCTGGGACGTACGTCTGCTGCTGCAGCGCGACACCATCCCAGGCGCCCGCCTGGGCAGTCATTCCCAGATCGGCTACGGCACCTGGCTTGGCTGCGGCCGCGAAGACGGTCATGCCGAGGATCTGCTCTACGACCCTGAGCGCTATTGGCGCAACCAGGAGTCCAGCCCCCCTCATCTGGAGAGAAACCGATGAGCGACATCAGTCGTATATCCCTGTTTGGCCGCCTGAACCCGCTGCTGTACCGAGCGCTGGAGGGGGCCACCGCCTTCTGCAAGCTGCGCGGCAACCCCTACGTTGAGTTGTCGCACTGGCTGCAGCAGCTGCTGGAGGAGCCCGCCAGCGATCTGCGTTGCGTCATCGCCCACTTCGAGATCGACGAAACGCAGCTGCGCCAGGATCTGCAACGAGCCCTGGACACCCTGCCGCGCGGCGCCAGCTCGGTCTCCGACTTCGCCGAAATGATCGATCTGGCCGTCGAGCGCAGCTGGGTCTACTGCAGCCTGCTGTTCGAAGCGTCGCGCGTTCGCAGTGCCCACCTGCTGCTGGCCTGCCTGCGCCAGAGCGGCCTGCGCTCGGTGCTGCTGGGCATTTCCTCGCAGTTTTCCCGGGTCCTTCCGGACGTCCTGATCCAGTCGCAGGCAAGCATCCTCGCCAGCTCGCCTGAGCATTCGCCGAGCGATGGGGCACCAGCGCCAAAAACCTCCGACGAAAGCGGCGGTGCCCTGCAACGCTTCGCCATCGACCTCACCGAGCGCGCCCGACGGGGAGAACTGGACCCGGTCTACGGACGCGACGACGAGGTGCGGCAGATGATCGACATCCTCATGCGCCGTCGCCAGAACAACCCACTGCTGACCGGCGAGGCCGGAGTGGGCAAGACCGCCATTGTCGAGGAGCTGGCGCTGCGCCTGGCGCGGGGCGATGTACCAGAGAAACTCCAAGGCGTTCGCCTGCACGTGCTCGATCCCGTACTGCTGCAGGCCGGCGCCGGCGTGAAGGGCGAATTCGAGCAGCGCCTGAAACAGGTGATAGACGAGGTGGAGAACAACTCCACCCCGATCATCCTGTTCATCGACGAAGTCCACACGCTGGTCGGCGCCGGCGGCACCGCCGGCACCGGCGACGCGGCCAACATGCTCAAACCGGCGCTGGCCCGCGGACGCCTGCGCACCATCGGTGCCACGACCTGGAGCGAGTACAAGAAATACATCGAGAAGGACCCGGCACTGTCGCGACGCTTCCAGACCATCCAGGTGGCCGAGCCCGCCGAGGACAGCGCGATCGAAATGCTGCGCAGCCTGGTGCCAGCCCTGGAGCAGCACCATGGCGTCCTCATCGAGGATGCCGCCCTGCAGGCTGCGGTGCGGCTTTCCCATCGCTACATACCCGCCCGGCAACTGCCCGACAAGGCGGTCAGCCTGCTCGACACCGCCTGTGCCCGCATCGCCATGAGCCTGGCGAGCGATCCGGCGGAGCTGGAGCACTGCCTGCGGCAGCTGGAGCTGCTGGAGATGGAGCAACAGATCGCCGAACGCGAATCACGGATCTGCATGGGTGACGCCCGGCGTCCGACACTCATCCAGGAGCGCATGACGACGATTCGCCAGCAGGTCGGCGAGCTGGAGCAACGTTGTGCGCTGGAACGAGGACGGGTCGAGCGCATCCTGGCGATGCGCCGGCAGCTCGACGAGGTGGACCTGCCGTTGACCGAACGCACCGGACTGCAGGCCGAACTGGGCCAGTTGCAGGCAAAGGAGTTCCAGCCCGAACCGACCCTGTTGCGCTCGCAGGTGGACATCCACACCGTGGCGACGGTCATCGCCGACTGGACCGGCATTCCGCTGGGCAACATGGTCCAGGACGAAGCCGCGGCTATCCTCGCCCTGCCCGAGACACTGAGCCGGCGCATCATCGGCCAGCAGGCGGCGCTGGAGACCATAAGCCGGCGAATCCGTACGGCCAGGGCACGTCTGGACGACCCCAACAAGCCGGTCGGGGTCTTCCTGCTCTGCGGCCCTTCAGGGGTCGGCAAGACGGAAACCGCGCTGGCCCTGGCGCAAGCCCTCTACGGCGGCGAACAGAACCTCGTCACCCTAAACATGAGCGAATTCCAGGAAGCCCACACGGTGTCCACGCTCAAGGGCTCCCCACCCGGCTATGTCGGCTACGGCGAGGGTGGCGTGCTGACCGAGGCGGTCCGACGACGCCCCTACAGCGTGGTGCTGCTCGACGAGATCGAGAAGGCCCACAGCGATGTCCACGAGCTGTTCCTGCAGGTTTTCGACAAGGGCTGGATGGAGGATGGCGAAGGCCGCTACATCGACTTCAAGAGCACCGTCATCTTGCTCACCACCAATCTGGGCAGCGAGCGCATCGCCAGTCTCTGCGACGATCCCGAGCTGACACCCGCGGCGGAGGTGCTGGCCAACGCGATCTACCCCGACCTGCGCCAGGTGTTCGCCGCCGAGCTGCTCGGCCGCCTGGTGGTGGTGCCGTACCTGCCACTCGATGGTTCGGCACTGGGCCGGATCATTCGCCTGCAACTGCTACGGATCGGCCAACG